>DCJB01000061.1 GCA_002317325.1 Bacteroidales bacterium UBA1711 | reverse complement strand
ATAGTGATTGGCACTCCGTGGAAATCCCACATTTCGCGGAGGCGGTTCTCGACGAAACGCTTATAGGGGTCGCGAATATACTGGGGCAGGTTGCAGAAGAATACGAACTGGGGGTAGGGGGTGGGCAGCTGGGTGATGTATTTTATCTTTATCCACTTCCCCTTGACCGCCGGCGGCGGGTTCTGCTCCTTGACGATGGGGAGCAACCGGTCGTTCAGCTCGCTGGTGGATATGCGACGGCTGCGGGCCTCATACACCTGCTTGGCCGCCTCTAATACCTTGAAGATTCGCTGCTTGTTCAGCACGCTGGTAAAGATGATGGGGACATCCTCAAAGGGCGAAATGCGGCTGCGGATGAGGTCCTCGAACTGCTTGTGGGTGTGGTTGTCCTTCTCTATGAGGTCCCACTTGTTGACAGCGATAACCACACCTTTGTTGTTTCGCTGGGCAAGGGAGAAGATGTTAAGGTCTTGCTGCTCTAAACCCTGCGAAGCGTCTATCATCAGTATGCACACGTCGCTGTTCTCAATGGTGCGGACGCTACGCATGACGGAGTAGAACTCCAAGTCTTCTGAGACCTTGGACTTCTTGCGCAGTCCGGCAGTGTCAACAAAGTTGAAGTCGAAGCCGAACATATTGTAGCGGGTATATACACTGTCGCGTGTAGTGCCGGCGATGGGGGTGACGATGTTACGGTCCTGTCCGGTGATGAAGTTGATGAACGAACTCTTTCCCACGTTGGGCCGCCCGACCACGGCAATCCTCGGGAGTTCGGATGTCTCATCTTCGGCACCTTCGTCAAAATCGGCCACCACCAGGTCAAGGAGGTCGCCGCTGCCGCTGCCGCTGATACCGGCAATAGGCACGGGGTCGCCCAAACCGAGCGTGTAGAACTCTGCAAGACCGTCCATCTCTTTGGCGTTATCCACCTTGTTGGCGACAAGGATTATCTTCTTGGTGCAGCGGCGGAGCAAATTGGCCACGTCCTCGTCCATGGGGGTGAGTCCCTCGCGGACATCAACAAGGAAGAGGATTACGTCCGCCTCGTCAATGGCCAACTGCACCTGCTTGCGAATCTCCACCTCAAACTCGTCGTCGCCACCCATCACATAACCGCCGGTGTCGATAACGGAGAACCGCTTGCCGTTCCAGTCGGTCTTGCCATAGATACGGTCGCGAGTCACGCCGGCGGTCTCATCTACGATGGCTTGACGCGTCTGGGTGAGGCGGTTGAAAAGGGTTGACTTGCCCACATTGGGCCGCCCTACGATTGCAACGATATTGCTCATTTGGCTTTTTTCTTGTTATATCCCACGATATTTATGCCCGCGAGGATGCGTGCGGACTTCATATCGGCTGCATAAAAGTTTGAGACATAGTCAGCTGAGAGATACAATTGCACGATTTTGGCGATGTTGAAGCTGACGGATATGCCCGGATTAAAGAAGTCAACCTTCTTATTGCTGACGGAAAAGCCATTGGAGACCGTGACTTCCAACCAGTCAAAGAGGCTGCCCATCGCAGAGAGTGTGTTGTTGAAGTAGAAAGGCGTGTTCTTGCGCCAGCCTTCGGCCCATTCGCCGTGGAAGAGGTAGCCCACCCGCACGAAACGGTTGAAGGTGTAGGCGGCACCCACATAGATGCGTGTGGGAACAGTGTACCAATAGGATTCTTCAGTAGATTGATAGGCGAATTTTGTCGAGAGGCTGTCTATCAAGCGACGGGTGGTGTTGGGGTCGAAAGTACCTCCGTCGAGCACACTCCCTAAGTTGATTCCTCTGAAGTCGTAGTTGCGGTCGGGGTCTTTGGGGGTGTAGGTGTAGGTATTCTGCTTCCAATGGACGCCGGGTCCCACATCGAGGAGGCTGAGGCTGAAGTCGAAGTTCTTGTAGGAGTACTTTGCACCAAGGTCAATGGTGAAGCCATTGCTTGAGAACAGTTTGCCGCTCTTTTCTACGCTCGTTTTGCCACCTGCTGTATCGAGGCGAAAAAGGCCGGCAGTGTGCAGCAGGTAGTCGGAGTTGATGGTGAGTGTCGTGCGGTCTTCCGAGGTGTTGGCCGTCACTACAAGGTTGTCAACAGCGAGTGTCTGTATGCCGGTAAGAAAGTTTACTCGGCCGCCGACGGAGAGTGGAATCGTGTTGAGGTCGTATGCGCCCCCTACTGACAGAAATCCGTATAAATTGCCACTGAGCAGATAGGGACTGGAGATTTTAAGTTCTATGGGGTTTCCGTCTTTGTCGAGGTTGCCCTGCGTGAGCAGTTTGGCCAACTCAGCTGGAATTGAGAGACCTCCGACCAGCTTTGCTCCTGCTGCAAGGTTGAAGCGAAGGTTCGGCTTCACGCTGAAACCCACCCGGAGAATGTCTATGTCGGTTGAAAATCGGGTAGTATTGTGGACACCCAGTTGGTCAATGACTTGGTTGATATTGACGACAGTAGCGTCGCGTACCGCATCGTATTTGACTCCCACGTCATTCACCGAAAAGGGTAAGGTTGCGGAGACGGAGAAAGACGGCAGGGAGACATACCACGAAGAGGAGTCGGGGTTGAGGGCAGGGTTGGAACGGACGGACATCGGGGATCGAAACGAGTGGTAGAAGATGTCGTTGTCGTTCAGGACTTGGGCCGGGGCGAAGAACCCGGCCACGCAGCAAACTATGGTGAGAAGTGTTTTTTTCATGATGGCAGGGCTTTATTTGGTGGCGTTGATGGTGTAGTTGACGTGGACGTGGGAGAAGAGCGTGAGGTAGGACTTTACGTCAAGCTTATCTACGTTGCGTATGCTGACAAACGGCCTGTTGCCGCCGTCCATGGGAGAATTAAGGCCTGTGATTAGCACCAAATACTCCACATCATGTAGTTTCTTCAGCAGTTCATCAGATAGCGGCGCCACCAACTCGCCCGTGGTGATTCCAGTTGAGATATACGCATTCGTGTTTTCGGCACGGGTGATAGGAGCCGCCAAGACACGACTGTCCCCGGCCATAATCCGCCCAGAAATAGCATTTTTGTCTTTGTCGAGCAGTATGGCATTGACGGCAATATCCAAGGGAAGTCCGTTGCCGAGTTTAAAAACAAGGCAGCTGGGGTCTTTGACGCTGGCGTATTTTGATATTTCGTTGAGGATGGAGTCGAGCTGCTGCATATTGAATTTGATGGTGTCATGTCGAGTGACATTGCGGCAGGAGAACTGTAGCGGCACTTTGGCATTAACAATATTGGCTGTCTGTACGCTGTCTATCCTGAACTTATTCAAGAATTCTACTCCTCCGTACTCAATCAGGTCTTGCTTCGACGCGCGCAAAATTAGCCTCGCACCGAATTTGACGGATTGGGGAATGCGATTAATGATGGAACTGGCATCAAAAGACTCTATGAGTTCGGTTTGAAATCCCTTGATGGCTTGAGCGAGAGTGGCCCTGTTTTTCGGGGCGGGCATCGGGATGGTGGGATGGAACCCATCCTTGCACTCGAAGCTGATGTTCACACTATCGAACAGCACCTGTATCTTGTCTGTCAGAGTGCTGGTGACATTCTTCATGCCGTTGGCAATCGAGTCGGGTACAAACATCTTGATGATCGAACTGTAGGAGAAAGTGAACCCATTCACGCTGAGGCTGACGGAGTCTCCGCCATATTTGCAGAGCTTCTCAACGAAGTCAATATTCGACTCACACCCCATGGGTACTGAGCAAAGGTCGATTGAGTCTTCCGAAGCCTCGGGTCTTTGACAACGGCCTTTGGTTTGGGGGTCATCTGTGCGACTGGTCTTGTAGATGGTATCTGTGTAATTGATACTGACAAAGTTGTTCGCAGGATTGACTATCACGGAGAGTTTCTTATTCGTGTTCACCATTTTCAGCAAATCCGAAACGTTCACTGCCGCAGTAGCGACCGGCACACCGTAGGCGGGGTCGAAATCGCCCTCCAAGACTACGTTATGCTTAAAGAGGTCAATATCGCTCTCTTTCACGCAAGAGACCATCAGCGGAAAGAGCAGGACAAGTAGTAATAACTTTTGTTTCATCATGAGTGGGTTTTGCATTTCAAATTGCAAAGATACGCTTTTTTTTCTTATTTTTGCATTTCCGAATAAAAAAGACCAAACATGAAAAAAATTATTACACTCGCAGTTGCGATTTTAGCTGTGTGCAAATTGGCAGCCCAGCAGACCGAAACCTTCGCATTCCGCGACACTATGGAGCTGAAAATGGACATATACCAGCCTACCTATCCGAGGGCGGACAAGGCCTGTGTGGTCTATGTTTTCGGCGGCGGATTCGCCATGGGCCAGCGTGACGTCGAGAAGGCCGTGGCCGCCTGCCGCGCCTATGCCGACCGCGGTTTTGTGGCAGTCTCCATCGACTACCGCCTGTTTCTAAAGATTCGGAAAGACGACTTGAAGAAGCGGCACACGCCACTGCTGAAAGCCTATCTCCTGTTCGACACCTCCATCACTTGGGCAGTTGAGGATTGCTCGGCTGCCATCGCTTACCTTTGCCAAAATTCCTGTCGACTGAACATCGATACCTCCAAGATTGTGCTTACCGGCAACAGCGCCGGCGCCATTACAGTGCTGCAGACCGACTACTGCCGCGCCAACTCTCTGCCCGCATCCACAGCACTGCCCCAGGGATTCCGTCCTGCGGCGGTGGTGCCATACGCCGGCGCCATTCTCTGCGGCAACTGTCAGTTGAAGTATGCCAATCCCCCGGCTCCGACTTTCTTTCTGCATGGAACTAAAGACCGCATGGTCCACTACTCGAGGCAGTTCTCCACATTCGGAGTCTCTCTCTTCGGGAGCAATCGTGTGGCACAGGTCTTCGAGCGTGAGGGCTATCCCTATTGGATTTTCCGTTTCGAGGGCATGACCCACGAGGTGGCCGCCGCCCATGCTCAGACTGTTGATGAGTTCTGCGCCTTTGTGGAGAACGCACTTGCAGGGACCTTCACACAGTATGATGCGGTGTGCAGGAACTCAAACATCCGCCCTACAAAATGGAGCGGGCTGACAGTTTTTGATGCGATTCGTGGAATGAAGTAATGACCCTTGGTGGGCCGTTGTCCGCTCCTCAACGGTCGATGACCGTATAGCGGAGGTCGAGGGCGTTCATGGCATTGGTTCGCATTCCGCTGACGTTCTTGTGGGTGAAGTGTAGTATTTGGTCATAGTAGAGGACCACCACGGGGGCTTCGGCCATAACAAGGCTGTCCATCGCACGGTACAGCCGCTGTCGCTTCAGCGGGTCGGGTTCGGCTTTGGCAGAGCGGTAGAGGTTGTCGCACCTGTCGTCAGAGAAGCGGGTGTAGTTGGCTCCGGCAGGGCAGCGATTCGGTGAGTAGAAGAGCGTGAGATAGTTCTCGGCATCGGGGTAGTCTGCAATCCAGCTGCCACGAAACCAGCCGCATTTTCCTTGGGCAATCTCTTCGCGCAGGGCGGCGGGCGGGTTGACCTCCACTCTTACGTCTATTCCGATGATTCCAAGCTGCTGCTGTATGAACTTGCACAGGTCGAGGTAGCTGCTGGTGGTGGAGAGGGTGACGGGAGGCAGATCTTGTCCCTGTGGATAGCCAGCCTCTTTCAACAGTCGGGCAGCGAGTTGTGGATTGTAACTGTAGCCGTATGTGGTGGCGGTGTCAAAGCCCGGAAGCCCGCAGGGCACCATGCCTCCGCAGCCGGGCTGCCCGATGCCGTTACGGAGGTACTTCATCATCTTCGTGCGGTCAAAGCCGTAGTTGATAGCTTGGCGGACTCGGCGGTCGTTCAGCGGACTCTCAGGCGACTCCATGCAGAAACCAAGATACTCTGTGTTGAGGAACGGGGTACTTACCATGTCAATGCGTCGGGCATACTTCTCCTTGAGCTGTCCCGTGCGAGTGAGCAGCTCGTCTTTGTAGGAGGCATCCAACGAGTTGAGGAAGTCAAGATTGCCCTTGACAAATTCGAGGAATGTCGTCTGCTTGTCAACGATAAAGGTGACAGCTACCGCGTCGAGATAGGGTAGGGGATTGCCGAGGTCGTCGCGCTCAAAGTAGCGGGGATTGCGCCTCATCACCAGTTTCACTCCCTCTTTCCACATCTGTAAACAGAACGGTCCGGTGCCACATGGGTGCTGGCGAAAGTCGCTTCCGTAGTGTTCCACCACCTCGCGCGGCACCACGCTGCAATAGGCCATGCCTAAGAGCGAGAGGAAGGGGGCAAATGGCTGCCCTAACCTGATGACAAGGGTGGAATCGTCGGGGGCGAAGAGGGTATCTACATCGCCAAGCACCCAGCGTCCGGGCGAAGCCGTCCGCTCGTCCATGAGGCGACTGAGGCTATAGACAAAGTCGCCGGCTACCACCCGCCGAGAAGAGTCGGGGGTGTTGAACAGGGCGTTGGGGTGAAACCGCACATCGTCCCGCAGGTGGAAGGTGTAGGCGATTCCTCCATCCGTCACTTCCCACTTCTTGGCTATGCAGGGCACGACTTGCAGCTGTTCGTCAAGCCGGACAAGTCCGCAGTAGAGTTGCGAGCAGGCCCAGATGAGGGCTTGGTCTTTGGCAAAGGCTGGGTCAAGGGTGGCAATGCCCGCCGATTCGTTGTAGCGGAATATCATCTTGTCGCTGTTGTCGGGTACACGACAGGCAGCACAGAGGCTTAGGCCGGCAAGGACGAGGACGAGCGAGCAGCGATTCATAAATGGGCTATTATTGGTTCAGCACCCGCCTTGCAAAACGGGAGGCCTCGCTCTTGGTTTCCTCTTCTCCGTCTATTTGGCGATTCAGCATGAGAATGCGTCCGCCGCAGATAACGGTGTCCACATCGTTTCCATGGCCAGAATATAAGAGGTTGGCAAGCGTGTTGTTGTTGGGAGTGAAGGCAAGCGAGCGGGTGTCGATAAGCATGAGGTCGGCTTCCTTCCCCACGGCGATGTCGCCCGCATCTACTCCTGCCAAACGAAAGCCGTTACGCGAAGCCACGCCCAGCAGCTCTTCCGCGGGCAGGACTGATGGGTTGAGGCGGACTCCCTTTTGCAGATATGCCATGAAGCGGGCGGCCTCGATGAGGTCGAGGTTGTTGCTGCTGGCGCAGCCGTCGGTACCGAGGGCCACATTTGCTCCTGCATCGCGCAGTTCGGTGTAGGGGAAGAAGTGGCCCGACCCCAGTTTGAGGTTCGAGCAGGGGTTGTGGGTCACAGTGAGGCAGCGGCGGCCGAGAAGGGCAATTTCTTCCTCGCTCAAATACAGCCCGTGAGCGGCCGAGAAACGGTCGCCCACGAGGTCGAAAACGCCCATCCTTTCAAGGTACTCCGCCGGGCGGCAGCCGTGTTGGCGGAGGCAATCTTCCACTTCTCCTTCGGTCTCCGATAGGTGGGTGTGGAGGAGCAGCCTATAACGTTGGCAGAGCTGTGCGGAATGGATGAATCCCTTCTCGCTGACTGTATAGACAGCGTGGGGGGCGACTGCAAGTTTCACACGGCCGCCGCAGGATTCCAGCTCCGTGAGCAGGTCCTCAACCTGCTGTTCGCTGAGGTCGTCTCCATCGCCGAAAATATTGACCCCGAGGATGGCCCGAAGGCCCACGTCGGCTGCGGCACGAGCAGCGGCGGGAATGCGGAAGTACATATCGCTGCACAGCGTTGTGCCGCTCTTCACCATCTCGGTGAATGCCAAGCGGGCACCCCAATAGACGCTGTCGTCGTCCAACCGCTTTTCGGCGGGCCAGATGTAGTCGCGAAGCCACTTCATGAGCGGCAGGTCATTGCCATAGCCTCTGAGGAGGCTCATGGCGGCATGAGTGTGCATATTGGCCAACGACGGAAAGACAGCCAGTCCTTCGCCGCACACGCTGACAGCATCCGCAGGGATAGGGAGTTCACTCCCTATCCCTGCGATGACTGTGTCTTCTATGAGGATGTTTGTCTTTACTTCATCCAGCAGGACGCCGTCGATGAAGAGACTGCTCATTGGACGAGTATCAAAATGTCGTTGTTCTGTCCCTTCACCACGCCGCCTCTTATGTCGAAAGAGAGGGGCTTGTCGTCGGTGCCGACTATCCGTAGCACTCCTTTGCCTAAAGAGGAAATGATGGGGGCGTGGTTGTTCAGAATCTCAAACAGTCCGCCTGTGCCGGGCAGCTGTAGCAGCTTGGCCTCGCCCTCAAAGAGGGTGGAGTCGGGTTTGGTAATCTTCACTTTCATGGCAGGGTGCAGATTACTTGGTTTCGGCCAAAATCTTCTCGCCCTTCTCTACGGCTTCCTCAATGGTGCCGACAAGGAGGAACGCCTGTTCGGGCAGGTAGTCCACATCGCCGTTGAGAATCATGTTGAAGCCCTTGATGGTGTCCTCGATATTGACAAACTTGCCAGACAAGCCCGTGAAGGCTTCTGCCACATGGAAAGGCTGCGAGAGGAAGCGCTGCACGCGGCGTGCGCGAGAGACCACCAGTTTGTCGGCTTCACCCAATTCCTCCATGCCGAGGATGGCGATGATGTCTTGCAGTTCCTTGTAGCGCTGGAGGATTTGCTTGACCTTTTGGGCGGTCTGGTAATGCTCTTCGCCCACCACGTCGGGCGAAAGTATTCGGGAAGTAGAGTCTAAGGGGTCAACAGCGGGATAGATGCCCAACTCCGAAATTTTGCGGCTCAGAACGGTCTGGGCGTCAAGGTGGGCAAAGGTGGTGGCGGGAGCCGGGTCGGTGAGGTCGTCGGCTGGCACATACACCGCCTGCACCGAGGTGATGGAACCTCGTTTGGTGGAGGTGATACGCTCCTGCATCAGTCCCATTTCGGTGGCAAGGGTGGGCTGGTAGCCCACGGCGGAGGGCATACGGCCGAGAAGGGCCGAAACCTCCGAACCCGCCTGGGTGAACCGGAAGATGTTGTCGATGAAGAGCAGAATGTCGCGTCCGCCGGTCTTCTCGTCGCCGTCACGGAAGTACTCGGCCAGCGTGAGGCCGGAGAGGGCCACTCGGGCACGGGCGCCAGGTGTCTCGTTCATCTGTCCGAAGACCATGGTGCATTTGGAATCCTTCACAGCCTGACGGTCCACTTTGCTCAGGTCCCAGCTGCCTTCTTCCATGCTCTTCTCAAACTCTTTGCCGTAGTTGATTACACCGGCCTCAATCATTTCGCGCAACAGGTCGTTGCCTTCGCGGGTACGCTCGCCCACGCCAGTGAAGACCGACATACCGGAGTATTTCTTAGCAATATTGTTGATGAGTTCCTGAATGAGTACGGTCTTGCCCACGCCGGCACCTCCGAAGAGACCGATTTTGCCGCCCTTGAGGAAGGGCTGGATGAGGTCAATGACCTTAATGCCTGTAAAGAGCACTTCCTGACTGGTCGCCAGGTTCTCGAACTTAGGCGGCTCGCGGTGGATGCCGTAGCGTTTCTCGTGCTCGGGGTCGGGCATACCGTCAATTGCCTTGCCAATGACGTTGAATAGACGTCCGTTGATGTTTTCGCTCACGGGCATGGAAATCGGGCCGCCCATGGAGACCACTTCGGTGCCGCGCTGCAGACCGTCAGTACTGTCCATGGCGATGGCGCGCATGGTGTTCTCGCCAATATCTTGCTGGCACTCGAGTATGATTTCCGTGCCGTCAGGGCGGACAACTTTCAGAGCGTCGTAGATGTCGGGCAATTCTTTTCCTTCTTCAAAAGTGACATCGACCACTGCGCCGATGATTTGGGAGATTTTCCCTTTGATGTGTTGTTCCATTTAAGGGGTGTGATTTTGTTTCAATTTGGATGGCAAACCCATGGCGGTTTGAAGGTGCGAAATTACGATATTATTCCCAAATAGTGAAACTTTTAACAAAAAAAAGTCCGCCTATTTTTGTAAGGGGCTGTGCTATGTGAGTTTGTAGAGCCTCCCCGGCAGGGCCACTATGATGGTTTTGAGTTCCAAATTCATCACTATGGCAGCTGTCTTTGGCAGTGGGAAGCCGCTTTTGAGCGACAATTCGTCAAGGGTCAGTTCCCGCTCCTTCTCAAGGAGGGTGACGAGTCGTTTCTCCTCGTCGCTGATTTCGGCAAATAGCGACAGCTTCTCCTCCCGCTGACGGGCGGGGTCGAAAGTGTTCTTCCACCCCATCTGGAAGAATATGTCCCCGGCGTTGCGCGCCAAAAGTGCTTTGTGTTCGGCAATGAGGTTGAGGCAGCCGCCCGAGGTGGGGTCGTCGAGACGGCCGGGAACGGCAAACACCTCGCGACGGTAGCTGTTGGCAATGCCCGCAGTGATGATGGCTCCGCTCCGCTCGGCGGCTTCTACTACCACGGTGGCGTCGCTCAGTGCGGCAATAATGCGGTTGCGTGCCGGGAAGTAGGCCGGGTTGATGCGGGTGCCTATGCGGTACTCTGTCAGCAGGGCGCCGCCTTTTTCCACGATGCGGCGGGCGAGGCCTTGGTTCTGATAGGGGTAGATGATGTCTAAGCCGTGGCCGAGAACGGCGGCGGTGGGCAGCCCCGATTCCAGTGCAGCGGCGTGGGCTTCGGTGTCAATGCCGTATGCCAGTCCGCTGGCGATAAGCGGCTGACCCCCTTTGAGTCCCTCAACCAACTGGTGGGTTGCGGCCCGCCCGTACTGGGTGGACTTGCGCGACCCGACAAATGCCACCGTGTGTTTGGCGTTCAGGTCGCAGCTTCCGGCACAGTAGAGCAACAGCGGGGTGTCAACGCAGTCGGAGTCGTTCAGCCGCTGGGGGTATTCAGGCTGGGTGCAAAAGAGTATGCGGATGCCGGCTTGCTGGGTCTTTGCGTACTCATCCTCGGCCTGCCTCATCATGGCTTTTTGTTCGATGGCGCTGATGATGGATTGGTGTTTCCCGAAGAGGTCGGACAGCTGGCTGTGCGACATTTCAAACACCTTCTCGGGTTCGGGACAGATGTTGAGGAGCTGTCGCAGGGCCCGATCGCCGAGACCGGGTATCATTGTGAGGGCTATTTGGGCAATAGGATTCAATATGAAGCGGTATTTGAGTGTTCTGTGTTGATTGGTTCTGCTGGACGCAGCCGGCCGGCCAGCAGCCGCAGCGAGGCGTAGGACTGCCGCAGCCTTTGGACACAGGTGTCCGGCTCCACCCACACGGCTTGGCTGATGCCTTCGTCGGCTTGGGGTGCGGTGGGCATGGCGCTGGGGCAGCTCATGGCAAACCAAGAGGTCTGCTTGAAATGCCACCCGCCGTACTTGTCGAATATGTGGTAGGTCTTGAGCAGCAGCGGGCCGGCGACGAGGTCGGCGACACCCGTCTCTTCGCCCACCTCCCGCAGGGCAGCCTGTCGCAGGGTCTCGCCCCGCTCCACCATTCCCTTGGGCAGGTCCCAGCGTCCCTCGCGGCATATCATCAGCCACCTGCCATCGGATGCCTCCGCCAATCCGCCGGCAGCTTTCACGGTGCGGAAGCGGCAGTGGACAAAGGCGCTGAGCGGCCGAAGCCCACGGCGCAGTTCCACCCACACCTGCAGGTGTTCCACCAGAGCCGCAAAACAGGCCTCCCAGTCGCTGTCGTCCATACCATGCCACCCCTCAGGCACAAGGCCTTCCGAGGGCGGGCAGACCCGCATTTCGTGGTCTAAGTATGACAGTGTTATCATGTTCATCTTTCGCACAGTTGAACGCCGGCATTCTAAAAATATTTTCTCGGAACGAAAAAAAAGTGTACTTTTGCAGTATGAAAAACACAGAACCCACGGCCGAGCAAATGGCCAATTTCTTACTGCAAATCAAAGCCGTAAAGCTCAACAACGAACACCCTTTCACATGGGCTTCCGGCCGCAAATCTCCCATCTACTGCGACAATCGTGTCACGCTATCCTATCCCGCCATCCGCACCTTCATTCGCCAGCGCTTTGTCGATACCATCAACGAGTACTGGGGCAATGTAGATGTGATAGCCGGCGTTGCCACCGGCGGCATCGCCCAAGGCGCCTTGGTGGCGCAGGACTTGGAAAAGCCCTTTGTCTATGTGCGTTCTGAGTCGAAGTCCCACGGTCTCACCAATCAGATTGAGGGCGAGATTCACGAAGGACAGTCGGTGGTGGTCATCGAGGACCTCGTCTCCACTGGCAAGAGCAGCCTTGTTGCCGTCCACGCCCTACGCGAAAAGGGCTGCGTGGTAAAGGGCATGGCCGCCATCTTCACCTACCAGTTGGCCGTCGCCGCCAAGAACTTTGAGGAAGCCCAAGTCGAACTTCACACGCTCACCGACTACGGCACACTCATCGACGTGGCCTGCCGCGAGGACTATATACGCATGGAAGACCAGCAGTCACTCGCCCAGTGGCGCAAGAACCCCGAGGCCTGGAGCGATGCCCGCCTCGGCTGACCTTCACCGTAGCATTAAGCGCTGCTTCCCTAATGAAAAGGCTGCTCCTCATAGCATTAGTGCTGACCTGCTACTGCTCCGTGCGGGGGCAGACGGTGGGAGGTGTAGCCTTCGCCCTTTCCGGCGATACCGTCCGAATCTCATACAGCCTCGATGAGCAGGCCGACATCTGCGTTCGCGTGGCGGTGGCGGGAGGTCGCTATACCGAGCCGCTGAAGGGCTTCACGGGCGATGTGGGCAAGAGCGTGGCGCCGGGCCGGCAGCGGCTCATGCAGGGCATTTCGATACCCGAAATCAAAGGCGTTGACAGCTCCGACCTCTCCTTCCTCGTAGAGGTCGATGACGGCGCCCTGCTGGTCTATGCGGGCAGCCAATGTTTCCGTATGCTCCCCGTCGAAGGCGGCCGCTTCACGATGGGATGCACCCACAAGGCGGGCGAAAAGAACACCTACTCCGACGAACTGCCGCTCCATCAGGTGACGGTCAACAACTTCTACCTCGGCCGCCACGAAGTGACGCAGGGACTGTGGAAGGAGGTAATGGGCGAAAACCCGTCCAAGTGGGAGGGCAACGACAGTCTGCCCGTCGAGCAGGTTTCTTGGAACGAAGCACAAATATTCATCGCCCGCCTCAGCCAAATGACGGGCTACCGTTTCCGCCTCCCCACCGAGGCCGAATGGGAATATGCGGCGCGGGGCGGCAAACGTTCCCGCGGCAGCCGCTATCCCGGCACTGACGCCAGCGTCTGGAGCCACTGCTGGTTTGTGCTCAACAGCGACGGACACACCCATCCCGTGGGTCGCCTCCTCCCCAACGAACTGGGGTTTTACGACATGGGGGGCAACGTCATGGAGTGGTGCGCCGACTGGATGGCACCCTACACCGCCCAGCCGCAGAACTGTCCGCAGGGGCCCCGCAAGGGCGAGAACCGCATTCTCCGCGGCGGCTGCATCAACAGCCCCTCGTGGGGCTGCAGCGTCTTCGAGCGCAGCTGGTATGTGCCCGACTACGGCTACCCCTACTACGGCTTCCGGCTGGCCCTCGACACCCCCGAACGCGACGAAGAATAGCATTGTCTCACATACACACCCCCCACCATGGAAAAAATCAAAGTCTTAGACAAAACCTTCAAAATGTATATGCCCGAAGCCGAGGTGGCCGCCGCCGTCAGACGCGTCGCCGCCCAAATCTCCCAAGACTACCGCGGCAAGGACCCAATCCTCTGCCCCGTGCTTACGGGCAGCTTCATGTTCGCCTCCGATTTGGCCAAGGAGCTTGACTTCGATGCCGAAATATCGTTCGTCCGCTACTCTTCCTATCAGGGCCTTTCCAGTTCGGGCTGCGTGAAAAAGGTGCTCGGCTTCCCCGAAAAGTGCGAGGGACGGCACGTCATCATTGTGGAGGACATTGTCGATAGCGGCATTTCGATGGAGTGTATGCTCCAGCAGCTGGCCGAACTCAAGCCCGCCAGCATTGCCGTTTGCACCTTCTTCTTCAAGCCGGGCAGCTTCAAGAAGAGTTTCAAGCTGGACTATGTGGGCAAAGAGATTCCCAACGACTTCATCGTGGGCTACGGTCTCGACTATGACGGCATGGGTCGCACCTACCGCGATGTGTATGTGATTGATGAGTAAAATGGGCAGGACGATGTTTGTCCTTCACACAGCCTATTGGTTTCATCGCTGCCCAATGTATTGTTTAGCGTTCGAGTTATGAAGACAAAAGGACTGATTCGGCTGCTGCTCGTGGCGGCCGTTTTCTTTATCATGGCGGGCTGCGCCAAGGAACCCGCCACCGATGTGGATGAGGACCTCCTCGCCGGCCGTTGGAAGCAGGTTGGCACCGAGGAGTGCTGGCGTTTCGACTCCTCCCACGAGGGCGAGACATGGGACTTGTCCGACGATGTGCAGGAGGGCGAGGGCATCAAGTTCACTTGGACTGTCGCCGGTGCCGAACTCACCTGCGTCATGAGGGGACAGATGGGGCAGGTTGTGCCCAAGGTCTATACCGTCACCACCCTCAACGCCGCACTCTTGGTGTGGAACGACGACTACGGAAACGTTAAAACCTTCAACAGGATATGAAAAGGGGTTGGAAGATTTCGCTCATTGCCCTCGGTTCGGCAGTGGGTCTGCTGTTGGCGGCGGTGGCTGTGCTGCTCTATCTCGTGTTCACCCCCTCCCGCCTCACCTCCATTGCCAATCGGCTGGCTAAAGACTACATCGAGTGCGAGGCGCGGTTCGGGCGCGTCAGCCTCTCGCTCTTCAAGACCTGGCCCAATGCGGGGCTGCGGCTTGAAGATGTGGTGCTGGTCAACCCCTGTCCCACCGCCCCAGGCTCCGACCTCTTCGCCGTCGCCCCCGCGAGCGACACCTTGGCCGGCGTCGAGTCCCTCGCCGTGGGTCTCGACCTGCGTGCCTTCCTCAAGGATGGCAGCGTCATTGTCCGCCAGCTGTGTCTCGAGAACGGCTTTGCAAACCTCTATACTTCGGCCGACGGCTGGAGCAACCTCGATGTCTTCGCCCGTTCTGAGGATACCGACACCTCCTCGTCGGGGCAGTTCCCCGAGCGGATAGACCTCCGCCGCATCTGTGTCCGCAACCTCTCGGCCCGCTGCTGCGACCTCCGCCAAGGCCTCGCGGCCCGTGCCGACTGCCTCGGCTTCACGCTCTGCGGCGGCTGGGAGCAGCAGTCCGCCAACGGTCGGCTGCGGCTCTCGTTAGACCGTCTTCGCGCCGTGAAAACCGACACCGCCGGCGCCCGTCTGCTCGACGCCGACCTTTCGCACCTCGCCCTCTCGCTCCGCGGAAGCGGCCCGATGGACTCGTTGCAAGGCCGGCTGCGGCTCTCCCTCGACAACGGGGCGCTGTCGCTCTCCGGCAAGCCCTACATCACCGACCCGGCCCGCGCCTCACGCAAAAAGCTGCTCTCGCTCAACATTCCTTTCCGCGCCGACCTCCAAAACCGTGCCGCCGCCCTCTCCCAAGCCGTGGTCTCGCTACTCGGCTACAGCCTCAGCCTCAACGGCGCCCTCTCGCTGCCCCACGACGGCGTACCCCTCACCACCGACATGACCTACGCCGCCGCCGACTGGCAGATAGCCGAGCTGCTCTCCTTCCTGCCCGCCGACCTCGCCAAAGCCCTCAACGGCTTCAACGCCGACGGTCGCCTCTCCCTCTCGGGCAAGGTGGTGGGCTCAGTCGGTTCAGGTCGGCTGCCCGTGGTCGATGCCCATATCCTGCTCCACCGAGGCTCCCTCGACCTCGCTTCTCTGCCGTCGCTGCCGCTGCACAAGATTGAGGCCGAAGTCGCCGCCCGCCTCAACCTCTCTGCCGACAGCCTGCCATCGGCCCCGTCCGACTTGCAGGTGCTGCGCCTCTCGGCCCAGTCGGGTGGCAGCAGCCTCTCTGTCACTGGGCGGGTGGACGACTTCCTCTCTGCTCGCCAGGTCAATGCCCGCATCCGCGGCAATGTGGCGCTGGACGACCTCGCCGCCTTCCTTCCGCCCGACCTGCGCCTCCGAGGCGCCTCGGCCGTTGACCTCAAGGTGCAGAGCCGCCTGTCCGACCTCACAAGTCTCGCTCTTGAGCGGGTGAAGGCCCACGGCACACTCCTTCTCGACGACCTCGATGTGCAGACCGACAGCCTCCACGCCTCGTCGCCCCACCTGCGGGTGGCCCTCGCCCTGCCCGCCAAACGGGCGGCCGCCAAGCCTTCGTCCGACATCCTCTCCGCCCATATCACGGGCGCAAACCTCAACGTGGAGGCCGCCCCCAACCTCGAAGCCGAAATGAACGCTCCCGACATAGTGGTCTCTTGCCCCAACCTCTTGGACAAACGGCAGCCCCTCTCCGCCCGCATCGCCCTGCGGTGCAGCCGCCTCTCGGCACAGAAAGACTCGCTCTTCTCCGCCTTCACCGACACCCTGCGGCTGAAGGGCAGCGTCTGCCGCTCGCCAAAGGAGGAGGACAACCTCCTGCGGCAGTGGAATCCCGTCGCCTCAATCGACCTCGACCGCCTGGCCCTGTCGGCTCCGGGCATGACCGACGCGGTGCGCCTCACCTCCTTCATCTTCGATTTCCGCCCCGAGGTGTGCAGCATCCGCGAAGCCGACGTGCTGTGGGGCGTGTCCGACTACCACCTCTCGGGCCAGGTGCGCGGCCTCCAACAGTGGCTCAGCCATACGGGTATGCTCACGGGCAGCCTCGACTTCGGCTCCCACTATGCCGACATCGACCAGCTGATGGCCATACTCAGCGGCATGGGCGCCGACAAAGACACACTCGAACAGCAGCGTGCGGCCGACAACATTTCGCCCGCCGCCAACCCCTTCATCGTCCCCAAGGATGTGGACCTGAAGCTCAACACCCACATCGACCGCTGCGTAGCCTTCGGCAACGACCTCGCCGACCTCTCGGGCTCGGTATCGCTCTCCGACGGCACAGCGGTGCTCGACCAGATGGGCTTCACCTGCAAAGCCGCCCGTATGCAGCTCACCGGCCTCTATCGCTCGCCCCGCATCAACCACCTCTTCCTCGGCCTCGACTTCCACCTCCTCGACATCCAGATTGAGGACCTCCTCGACATGATTCCCACCATCGACACGCTGGTGCCCATGCTCGCCTCGTTCAGGGGCAAGGGCGACTTCCACCTCGCCGCAGAATGCAACCTCGACGCCTTCTACCGCCCCAAGATGAGCACCCTCCTCGGCGCCGCCGCTATCACAGGCTCCGACCTCGTGGTGATGGACAACGACAAACTGGCCTCCATCGCGCGCCTCCTCCAGCTCAAAGACTGGCGGCAGCGCGACGGACTCATCGGCATAGACAGCCTCAGCGTCGAGGCCGCCGTCTTCCGCAAGGAAATCGAAGTCTTCCCCTTCCTGCTCGACCTGAACAAATACCGGCTCTGCGTCGGCGGCCGCCACACGCTCGACAACGCCTGCAACTACCACCTCGAATTGCTCAAATGCCCGCTGCCCGTCCGCCTCGCCGTCGATGTCAACGGCACCCTCGCCAAACCCAACATCAAGCTGGGCAGCGTGAAGTACGCCGAACTCTACAAGCCCGAAAAACGCGACGCCCTCCAAACCCGCACCCTCGCCATCAAACAGATGGTGCGCGAAGCCTTGGAAGCCAACGTGCGGTAGTCTATTAACTTAACAGCGCCCATGAAACTAAGCGACTATATCAACAACAAACCCGTCCTGCACACCGATCGCCTCACGCTTCGTACGCTCCAGCCCCTCGATGCCGACGACCTCCGCCAGTGGCTGTCGCAGAAAGAGATTTACCGCTATTGGGGCAAACCCGCCGGCAAAGCCGACAAAGACCCGTCCCTCCTCTTCGCCAAACCCGCCAAGCCCACCAAGAGCTTCCACTGGGGCATCGTGGAGAACGCCTCGCACAAGGTGGTGGGCGAAATGTGGGTCTATCTGATTGAGGGCGACCGCATGGCCAAACTCGCCATCCGTCTCGCCCCTTCCTGCCACGGAAAAGGTCTCGCCACCGAAGCCACCCGCGAGGTGGTGCGGTTCTGCTTCGAGGAGACCGAACTCCGCCGCCTGTGGACCGACGTGGACGTGCGCAACACCGCCTCCGTGCGCGTCTTAGAGAAAAGCGGCTTCCAGCGCGAAGGCCTCATCCGCCAAGGCAAAATGGTCAGCACCTGGTGCGACTACTACATCTACGGTGCAATAAAGAGTTAAGCATTGGTTTTTTAGAGTCAACCGTTCCCGCCACAGCCATCCGTCAATTCACAACTCACTCCCCCTCCTATACTTGATGATTTCGGCTTCAGTGCCATAAACTCCATGACATAAACAAACCCCACCTCCTACCTTTCCCCGTCTCTCCCCCGTTACTCCTCCGTCTCTCCCCCGTTTCTCCTCCG
>DCJB01000116.1:5972-8701 GCA_002317325.1 Bacteroidales bacterium UBA1711 | reverse complement strand
ATAGAATCTATACGCGCTTGGTCTTTCTCCTTGTTGGTCATCCGCTTGGGGTCTTTGGGCTGAGTGGGTGGCTTGACCTTGTAGGCGTTGCGTATGAAGTCGAACTTGTTGTAGAGAGTCTGCATGGCGGCAGTGGCAGAGGCCTGGAGCTGGGTGGCGTTGGTGAGGGTGCTGCCCTGCGATTTGAGTGCCTCTGTGGTTCCCATGAAGTTGTAGGTGGTCCGATAGGTGAGGGGCACCCGCAGGAAATCGAGATAGGGCAGTTTGGAGATAGGGAGGTCCCAAGTGGCATTGATTATCTGCTGGAAGTTCTGCATGGTGCCACCCGAAGAGAACGACTTCCAAATGCTGTCGCGCGAGCCGCTGCGGTCCACCCGCCCGATGGGTTCGTCTATGCGGGCGTTAGCAGTGGCGCTGTACTGGAGATGGAGGCTCTTGGCAATGTCCCACTGTAGTCCGTACTGCCGCTTCCAAGTGAACTGCTTGTAGTAGGTGGGCTTGATTATGACCTTGGCGGCGCCTTTGTTGCGGAGCATGGTCTCCTCAAAGTCGCGATACACTTCGGTGCTGAAGGTGACGTTCTTCGGCTTGTAGTAGAGGTTGAAGTCCTTAATGAAACGGCCGTTCCTGCCGTTGATAAACTTCGACTTGCTTTTGAGGAAGGGAGAGAAGAGACCCGGTTCGCGGGGAGAATAGGAATAGGTGAAGCCGCCGCGGTGCTGGTCTTTGTCATAGTGGTGAATCTCGTCGTCGGAGGAACGCTCTCGCGAGTAGGCGTAGGAGAAAGTGAAGTTCTCTATATCGTAGAAGTGGGACTTCAACGCCCGCTTTCCCACCCGCTCCTTGCGCACGTTGGCAAGGGTGATGTTGGTGGTGGTCTTGCGCTCCTGGGTCATGTCGCGCACGCTGTCTCGCTCGGCTTTGGTCTGATAGGTGGCGAGGTCGTTCTTCAGCTTCACATCGGGGTCTAAAGGGTTGTATTCGGGAGAACCCACCTGCTTGTTCCAGTCGAGGTAGAAAGGAATGCGCAGACCCCACTCCTGAGGGAAGAACCTGCCTACCTCAAGGTCCAGAGTAGTCTGAAGCTGCAGGGTGTTAACCAGTTCGAGGTTGTTGAGTTTCTCTTCGAGGTTGCCAAAGTTGGCCGTGCGGTAGGAGCCGTAGAGCGAGAGGTTGCCCACATCGGCCAGATTGGTACGGGCCAACGCCATGGCCGACCAGCCGCCCTCGCTGCTGAAGTCGGTCAGCCGTAGTTCGTTCACCCACACAATGCACGACTTGGGCAGCATATTGTTCCCATCGTTCAGCGCCTCCTTCTTGGGGTTGCGGACACCCACCATGATAACCTTCACTTTGCCGAGGTTGGGGGTGCCGAGGACTGTGTATTTCCGTCCCTCGACCACCTCGCTGTAGAGCAGCAGACTGCTGTACTCCATGTCGCCCTCGCGAATGAGCCGGTTGCGGTTGGTCTTGATGTCCACCAGCTTTTTGAGGTCTATCTCCACGTTATTTGCCGCAGGCCATATCGCCTCGGCACTGCTGCTGGAGGTGCCCCACGGGGTGAAGTGCAGCGGCACCTCATACTCATAGTAGTTGCTGGTGAAGTCGCTGCCGAGACGCACAAACAGCACCAAGTCCTCGTCGGCAATGGGGTCGGATTCGTTCTTTTTCTCGGCATGGACAAACATCTTCATCTTGCCGTAGTGCCGCAGGTCGTAGGAGGTATTGCGGTAGATGGCCCGGGCATCGCCCGAGGCCAGCTCGGTGATGTCGAGGGCGAGGGACTGTTCGTTGAGCTGTGTGGAGACCGAAGAGGTGCTGTACCACTCCTCGCGCTCGATTCCCGGGGGCAGCACGTAGGGGACGGGCTGGCGGCTGCCGTTCTCCTCAATGTTCACCGTCCCAATGCTGAAGGAAGTGTTGGCGCCCATGCCGGTGGGATAGTCGCCCGGCTGGAGGAGGTCTTCGGTGTATTTGCGCCAGGTGGCATAGACCAGCTCGAGGGTGGCGAACCGCAGCATAATGGAATCCTCGAAGCCGTTGAGGAACATACGCATGAAGCGAATGGACTGGAAGCCGTTGAGCCGTCCCACCAGCTGGTCGTACTCGCGAATGGGTATGCGAAACTGATACCAACGGCAGGAGTCGGTCAGACCGTTGGCCAGCTGCACATTGCGGGCGGTCTGAATATCGACAATGTGGTTCTCGCCTATACGCATCTTGGCTGGGTCGAGGTGCAGCACATACTGGTAGTAGTTCTCCGCCTCGCTGAGGGTGTTGTCTTTGTTGATGTCTTCCACGTTCGGATAGGTGGAAGCGGCGGTGGTATAGTTCTCTGTGTTGTCGGCATCGACGGTGGAGTTGCCCTCGGGGTTGTTGTAGAACTTGTAGCGCTGGTTGATTTTGAGGTTAGCCTCATCATAGTCGGTGCCGCGATAGTAGTGGAAGTCGTCGCCCGAGGGGTCGGCGAGGGCCAGCTGATAGGCACGGGAGTCGGTGCCGTGGAGGAGTTTCACCTGCTCTATGTAGTCGGCGAAGAAAGTCTGCTCGTCGGTCATGCCGTGGGTGCTGCTCAGTCCGTCGTAGCCGATGTCTTGGTATTTGCGGGCCGCTTCGTCGTTGTCGAAGGCATTGACGATGGGCTGGGTGTTGGGCACACGCCCCCAAATGGTGGTATCGACTCCCGTCACCTCGGCCGAAGTGGGCAGCCCGTTCTCAAAGCTCTTGCG
>DCJB01000116.1:0-5873 GCA_002317325.1 Bacteroidales bacterium UBA1711 | reverse complement strand
GGGTCCATGAGCCAAAACTCGATGGTCTCGATGTTCTGGGTCTCGAAGTCGGTGTAGTCCAGCTCGCGCATGATGCCGCCCCAGCGGGAAGCGGGATCATTCAGCCGCCCGTCGGCGGCCAAACCCGCGCTGAAGGAGGTGGGTGCCGCATCGTAGTTGTAGGGACCTCGCTCAGAGGGATAGTAAGCCAGGTTGAGCTCGTAGATGTTGGTCAGCTGACCCTGGGCAAGTTCTTTGTTGGGGAATACCTCCTGCTCGGAAATGCGGCGCGAGTAGTGGTCGGAGCGGTCGTCGTCGGTGATGTTCCGGGGGCTCTCGCTGCTGTAGAAGATGTTGTCTATACGGTACCACGCCAGTTTTGCGCGGTTGAAGCCGTAGGCGAGGCCGGTGTTGGGAGCCGTCTCGGGAAACATCGGCACGGGGGCGCGGTAGTCCTGCGGCGTGCTGGCAAGGTGCCAGAAGGTGACGCCCTTGATGTCAATGCCGCTCTCGGCGCCCTCAAAGTCGTCGATATAGGAGACCTTGCCCTCCGTGCTGCCCGTAGAGGCAAGCCCGGGGATGAAGTGGGCAAACTCGGCGGTGAGGCTGAGGTTGGAGGGCGCCTTGGTCTCAATACCCGGCAGCAGGTCCACCAGCTTGGTGATGAAAGGCACCTCGTGCTTGTAGTTCAGGTCGAGACCCCAAATGGAGTTGCTCGTCGGCTCCTCGCCGAAGTTATTCTTCTGCGTCAGCGGCTTCTCATAGAGGTTCATGAAGGTGCCGCCAATGTTGAAGTCGGGGGCTATCTCATAGTTCAGGTGGGTGCCCAACAGGCGCTTGGTCATCATGCTGAACGAATTGTTCTCGCTGCTCACGCTGATGGGGGTGCCGCTGCTGAGTATGCTCTCGTTGATGATACGCACGGTGCCCATGGTGTAATCTACGGTGTAATCGACATTCTCAATCAGCGGCACGCCGCCCGCCGTGACTGTCACCGACCCTTGCGACACGCTGTATCCCAAAGAAATCTCGCCGCTCACCGTGCTGGAGAAATAGCCCTCGATGTAGAACTTGTTCTTGTCGGCATATTGCTGGGCGAGGGTGCGGGTCATCGTGTAGAGCGAGTCGAAGCAGTACTCTTTGGCAAAGTCGTCGTCGCCCAGTATTGCCCGGAGGTCGCGGCCGAAAGGCTCTACGTATGGGAAGAAGATGCGGCCCGAACTGGACTGGATGGTGCCGCCCTTGTAGGCCGCGCTGTCAAACCAGTCAAACACGCCGTCGGCGTAGTAATAGCTCTGCGAACCGTCCATGCGGTCGAGGCCGAACAGTTCGATGAGCGGAATGCCCTCCTTCGGCCCGTCGGTGAAATAGCCTATGCCCACCCCGCCCTCGCGGCTCTCATACAGCACGTTCAGGCGGAAGTTGTCCCGCCCTATCTGGGTGCTCTTGAGGAAATAAACGTTCTTCATCATCAGTTTCCACAGCGGGCTGCGGGTGTCTATCGAGGTGCCCTTGATAAGTTTTACGATAAGGGTGTTGGGGTCGTTCACGCCGTCGGTGGTCAACTCGCCGACCTGATAGACGGTGGTGTCGCCAATCACCTGATACTGGTAGGCCACGGCCAGCACCTGGTCGGCGCTCAGGGGCTGGTTGAGGGTGATGAAGCCTAAGCGGTCGTTGAAGGTGTATTCCGAACTGGGGAGCAGCCGGGCGCTCTCCACCTTCTCATAGTCGCTGCCCGCCGTGAACCCGAGGGTCTGCATGTGCGACGAGATGTTGTTGACGCTCCGCACCGAGTTGGGCCCTATGTAGTCGAGGAGGTTGTTGCTTCCGTTGGTGGGCTTCTCAGAGAATCCGCCTATGATGTGGCTGCTCATGGGGTTGTTCTCGCCGAGGTCGGTCAGGGCGAGAATGTTCCGGTTGTTGGTGACGGCGGCGCCCACATTGGTGCGCCACACCTCCATACGGATAATGCGGATGCTGCTGTTGGGCGTGGGCAGCGTCTGCATGGCCTTGTTGTAGTTCTCATAGAAGTACTGCGAAATGAAGTAGTGCCGGTTCTCCTCATACTCGTCGGCACGGATTTGGAACTCCTGCGTGGTGGCGCCGCCCTGCACCTGCATATTCTCGGTGCTGGTCTCCTTCTGCGATACCACGGCATCCACTGTCAGCTTGCCGAACTTGAGTTTGGTGTGGAATCCGAAGAGCTCCTGGCTGCCCTGAATGAGCGTGGTGTTCAGCGGAAAGGAGATGGAGGCAGCCTCGGCCAACTGCACTATGTCGTCTTCCTTGCCTTCGTATCGGAGCTTGATTTTGTTCTCGAAGTCGAAGGTGGCCTGGGTGTTCCAGTTGATGTCAAAGTTGATTAGGTCGCCTATCTTGGCGTTGAGGCTCACCTGTATGTTCTCGTCAAAGTCAAAATTGGTGACGCTGCGCTGGTTGGCGTCTCGGGCCGGGTCGTTGAGGTAGTTGTTGACTATCTGGAACGTGAGGTCGGCGCTGCCCGAGGGGGTGATGGAAATGTCGGGCACTTTCAGCAGCGACTCCACCTTCTTGCTTATCTCGTTGAACCCCGGAATCTTGCTGAGGAGGCCGCCTCCGGCTGCCGCCGTGTCGCCCGTGGCCACCTTGTCGTGCCAGTACTTCTTCATCAGCTCGTCCATCCGGTAGTCCTGATACTCCTCGAAGGTCATGTAGTGGCGCTCTATTACCATGTCGCCCATCTTGGTCAGCCTGATGTAGGAGTTGGTCTCGGAGTCGTATTCCACCACGGTGGTGGTTGACGACAACGACTGTGCCGGGGTCTGCGCCGCCGCCCGCCCGCCCACGGCAACGAGCAGCACCACCACCGCCAAGCGGAGCAGGTCGAGAGGACGTCTATGTCGGCTGGTGTTCAAGAGCAGATTGCCTGTGTGGTGTGATGAATAGTGCGTTGGGCGTTACAGCTTTTTCAGGGCTTCCTTGACGAGTTCTTCCACAGTCAGGGTGTTGGCGAGTCCCTGCAGCACCTTGTCGGCCGCGGCCTTGGGAAATCCCAGCATCACCATGGCGCTCAGCGCCTCCTCCTTGTTGCGCGAGGCCGCCGGGGCCGCCGCACTCGACACGGCGCCCGCGGCGCCCACCTTGTCTTGCAGCTCCAGCACTATGCGCTGCGCCGTCTTGCAACCCACCCCTTTCACCCGCTGCACCGCCTTGGCATCCTGCGAGGCTATGGCCCCGCTGAGCTCCTCCACCGTCATGGACGAGAGCGCCATGCGGGCCGTGGAAGCCCCCACCCCGCTGACACCTATCAGCAGCCGGAACATATCCCGCTCTTCCACACTGTAGAACCCGTAGAGCTGGAACGCATCCTCGCGGACTATCTCATGCACCCACAATCGCGCTTCGGCGCTTTCCTGAATGCGGCTGTAGGTGGTCAGGGTGATTTCGAGCAGATACCCCACTCCGCCGCAGTCTATCACTGCATTGGCCGGGGTCACGGAGGCAAGTCTGCCGCTGATATATTCGTACATGATTGGTTAGCGTATTAATGGTTGGCGAATGCGGCCCGCCGCCGGAGCGGAAGCCTCGGGATAGGTATAGCCGATTCCCCGGGCGGGCGACCCCTCCTGCAGGTGGAAGTCGCCCCCTTGGGGGTCAACAAACAGCGGGTCTTCGTCCCAGGCCCCGCCCTTTATCAGACAGTGCGCAAAGACGGTGTCGGCCGACAGGCTGCCGCCGAGGTTGTCAAGCTCCACATACAGCTCTCCGTCGGACCGGCTGCCGTATATGATGCAGTCTTCGAGATAGGCCGACGCCGGCCACACGTAATGCACGCCCTCATAGTCGCGGGTGTTGGTGATATAGAAGCTCTTCGACTTGCGGCTCTCGTAGGCCCAGTAGTTGGCAAAGGTGCAGCGGCTGAAGGCATAGCTGCCGCCATACTGGCAGGAGACCGTGGCGGTGCCGCAGTTGCTCACCAGCAGGTTCTCCCCCGTCACCACCGCGGTCTGCAGCAGCAAGCCCGCCATCGTCTCGTTGCGTATCTCGGTGTTGCTGATGGCCAAGGTGGGATTGGCGTTGGCGCAGCTGTCGGCGAGTATGCCCACATAGCCGTTCTCAATCAGGGCATGGTCTATGACATTGTCCCTGCTGCCCATCGAGAGCCAGATGTAGCCCCACTGCCCGGGCAGGTAGTCATACCACCCGTCGTGGCGCGCCGAGGTGAACTTCACCGGCCTCGACGCCTCGCCCCGCGCCTCTATGGTGGCGCTGTCATACACCCACAGGGTGGAGTTGTTGCAGAAGTACAGCTCGTCGCCCGCAGCGAGGCGCAGGGTGCAGCGGCTGTCAACCACCGCATAGCCCACTATCACGTGGGGCAGTGCGTGGTTCCAGTGTTCGCAGTCAATCACGCTGTAGGCGTAGGGGTTGCCGAAAAGGTCGGTGGGCATGGTGCCGTCGGCGTATCGCAAAGTGTCGGTGGGGATGTGATAGACCGCATTGCGGCCGTAGGCCGTGAGCGGCAGCCGGCGCATACGCCCCGTCTCCATGCGAAAAACCACTGCATCCTCTATCAGGAAAGGCTCCGTCTCGCTGTTGGGGTTGATATTGGCCCGCACAAAGACAAACAGGCTGTCGCCCGGAGCCAGCACCAAGTCCCGCGCCACCAAGGAGGTGTCGCCATCCACATTCAGGCGGAAGCGGGAGCGGCGGCCCTGCTCCAGCGTCACCTCGCCTATCTTCACCGCCTCGGCCCCGCGGTTATAGACCTTGAACTGGCGCGTGGTCGTCCCCATGCTCGTAAACACAGTGTCAAACGCCATGGTGTCGCACGAGAAGTCCAGCGCCGTCTCGTCGGCAGCATACTCCTCCTTGCGGCACGCCGCCAGCAGCAGCGCCGCCAAACCGGCCAGCACAAACAGATATTGCAGTTTCCTAAACACGACAACGACAAAACGCCAAAAGCACGGCATTATTTTATACCTCTCTAAAAAAAAAGCCCCTCCCGGGGCTGGGAGGAGAGGCTTTCTAACCCGCAACCGCCGCCCGCCACTAACGGGTGTAGAGGTCGAACACCTCGTTCAGCCGCTTGCTGCACACGGGGCAGAACGGGGCGTAATCGCGCATCATGCAGTGCATCACGGGGCGGTAGATGCCCTTGCTGCGATAGCCGCCGCCCTCAAAGACTCCCATCTTGCCGTTCTCGCCGGGATAGACATACTTGTCGTCGGGCGTTGGCACGGGGGTTCCCTCGGGGAGCATATCCTTCCATTTCTGCTCAAAGCTCACCAGCGTGGTGATATTCGGCTCGGTGGGCTCGAGTGTCAGCGGATAGGTCTCGCCATAGCTTAGGTCCTCATCCACATACTCGTCGGCAAGCCCGCCAATGCTGTGCCCCAGCTCGTGGGGCAGCACCATATAGGCCATCTTGTTAATGCTGCTCATGGCGTAGAAGTTATAGATGGCGCCGCCGCCGTAGGTGTCGCAGTTGGCCATGATGACTATATGGTCGCACGGGGTGCTCCCCACCACGTCGTGCAGCCTATAGAGGCACTGCGTCATCAGATAGCGGTCGCACGCAAAAGTGTTATAGCTCGAACCCACAAGGCTGTTCACGCTTATGCCCTTCGTCGGGTCGGTGATACCGCCGCTCTCGCCCAGTCGGGCAATGCCCCACACGTTGAAGTCTTTCCGGCGGCTGGCAAAAGGCTCCTGCCCCAAGGTGTACTCACAAAACTTCTGCAAGTCAGCCATCATCCGCGCCGAGTCGCCCGGCCCGTACCCCTCGGGCACTATGACGATGTCGCACTTGCTGTGGCTCTTGCCGCTGTATAGGAGTTTCACCGCCCGCGTCTCCGCCTTCGGCGAAGGGCGTAGGCGCTGGTCGTTCAGCACCGCTGCGGGGTCGAAAC
>DCJB01000056.1 GCA_002317325.1 Bacteroidales bacterium UBA1711 | reverse complement strand
AACTCGGGGCCGCCGAATGCGCTGGTCATGATAAAGTGCGACGAGCGCGGATGGTGGAAGTTTGTCACCATCATGTCGGCGATAGAGAACGGGTAGGGTTCGAAGATGAACTTGTTGGTCCAGCCGTCGAAGGCGCTCATCTTGCCCGGGATGGTGACGGCAGTTTCTACGGCGCGCATGGTGGTAGTGCCGACAATGCAGACCTTGTGGCCGGTCTTCTTGGCCTGCTGGATAGTGTCGCACACGTCCTGGTCCACATGACACTCTTCGGCATCCATGCGGTGCTTAGAGAGGTCCTCCACCTCGATAGTCTTGAAGTTGCCTACGCCGCAGTGGAGGGTGATTTCCTTCCAGATGATGTCGTTTATCTCAATCCGCTTGAGCATTTCGCGGCTGAAGTGGAGGCCGGCGATGGGTGCAGCCACGGCGCCCTCGTGCTTGGCGTAGATAGTCTGATAGCGCTCGGTGTCGGAGTTCTCGATGTCGCGCAGGGCCTGCAGCTCGTCGGGCAGGGGGCAGTGGCCCAAGGCGCGGATATGCTTCACAAACTCCTCGTGGGTGCCGTCGAAGAGGAAGCGCACCGTGCGGCCCCTCGAAGTGGTGTTGTCTATCACCTCGGCCACGAGCGACTCGTTGGCGCCGAAGTACAGTTTGTTGCCGATACGAATCTTGCGGGCGGGATCCACAATCACGTCCCACAGTCTCATGTCGGCGTTGAGTTCGCGCTGGAGGAAGACGGTGATTTTGGCGCCCGTTTTCTCTTTCTCGCCGTAGAGGAGGGCGGGGAACACGCGCGTATTGTTGGACACCACCACGTCGCCGGAGTTCAAGTAGTTGAGCAGGTCTTTGAAGATGAGGTGCTCAATCTCCTGAGTATCGCGGTGCAGCACCATCAGGCGGCATTCGTCGCGCTGCTTGGAGGGTTTCTCGGCAATGAGGTCCTTAGGCAGTGCGAAATTGTAGTACGAAAGTTTCATTACGGAAAGCAGTTTCATGTCAAGTTGCGCAAAGATACGAAAAACGGAAGCCGTTGTCAAGTTTTTTAACTCTTAGAGGGCAACTTTATTTGCAAGTCCGTTATTATCATACCCATAGAAAAAAGGGGCTATTAACACACCCGACCCTCCGGCACGGGGTGCCGGAGGGGTCGGGCGTGCGGCTGCGGGACGACCGAGGGCGTCGGCGTTCCGCGATTAGAAGTTGTACTTGACGAGGGCGCACACGCGGTGGTTCGACACCCGGTGGAGCTTGTCGTTGGGCAGGATGCTGCCGTTGGCGGCCTGGTCGCCGTAAGTGCAGGAAGTCCACTCACACTCCAGGCCGAAGTTGAAGGCGGCAATATTGTAGCTCACCGACGGCGCAATGCGCACCACGTCGTTGAGGCCGGTGAAGCTGTCGCCGCCCTTCATGAACACCAGGTAGCGAGCGGCTGTCTCGGTGCCGAAGTTGTAGAGGTCCTTGCCCGCACCGAGGTTCTTCATGTAGCCGAGGAACAAGTTGGCGCGGTACTTCATGCCCACGGCGAAATCGACATAGCTGATGGCGGCCTTGATGGGTGCGTACACCCAGCTGCCGTCGTCCAACACGTCCACCACGCCGTAGCCGTTGAGCTGGTTGACGTGGCTGGTGTTCTGGGCGAGCATGGTGCGGAACTTCACGGAAAAGGACTCGCCCGAGTACTGGGCGTAGAGCGTGGGCGTGAAGGAAGCGAACATCTCGTCCACTGCGAAGGCCATGCCCGCGGCATCGTAGGCGAAGTTGCGGGGTCGCACGGGCTGCACCGAGGAGCCAATCTGTGCATAGACGCGCCCGCACTTGAAGTTGAGGCCCAAGAAGCCTTCTGGCACGATGGCGTTGTTGGCGAATGTGATGCTGTTGGTGCTGGTCCACTTGCCGTCGCTGTAGGAGGGTCCGTTGTACATATACTGCAGCTGGTAGAGAGCGGCTGCGGTGAAGCCTAAGTGGCCGGCGGAAAAGATGTAGCGCAACTGGGGGGTGC
Source organism: Bacteroidales bacterium UBA1711 (assembly GCA_002317325.1). GTDB lineage: Bacteria > Bacteroidota > Bacteroidia > Bacteroidales > P3 > Colimorpha. Next base: position 16,513 of record DCJB01000056.1, on the reverse strand, counting down.
GGCTGTGGCAGCGGAAAGGCGCGCCCGCAGCCATGCCCAACACCTCGGGCATATTGTCCCCGCTGAGGGGGTGCCAAGTCTGACCAGCGAGGAGTTCGTGCGAGAAGTTCTCGTTCTTCCAGTTGAGTTTCATCCAAGCCTGACGGATGCGGAGGACGCTGTTGTTGGTGCCGAAGCCGCCGAAGTCGGCCTCAATCTTGCCCGACGAGGCGGCGCCGAGGATGGCGGGACCGCTGATATTCAACCCCACCCGCGTAGTGAGTGCCTGAAACTGGGCCTTGGAGACGGCATTGACATCCACCACATCGCGGCCTTCGGCCTGCTGGAGATTCTGGTCGTAGGGAATCATGTTGTACTCGCCGCCGGTGGAGGTGTAATTGTTGCGGCTGTCGTAGTTGAAATAGTTGCGGACGAAGCCATAGACGCTGACGTGCTTTCGTGCCGCCTGGGCGGCACGTGTCGCCAGCGTGGTGTCGCCCTGCGCCGCTGCGCAGAGGGCGCACAAGAGGCAGAGCGCCATTGTTGCAATGTGTTTCATGGGTGGTTATCTGGGAGGGGGCATAGTTGGGCGGCTGTCTCGTCACTCGCCGTCGGAGGGGGCGCTGCCGCCATACACAGAGAACTTCCGGCGGCCTGGGGTCGCCAGTCCGTCCGGAAGTTCTCGAAAGGATGCCCGGTAGGGCATGGGTGATTAATCGCCGAGGGTGGCGACCATGACGGCTTTGATGGTGTGCATACGGTTCTCGGCTTCGTCGAAGACGATGCTGTTCTCGCTCTCGAAGACCTCTTCGGTCACCTCGATGCCGTCCAGACCGAACTGCTTGTTCACGTCGCGGCCCACCTGGGTCTCGAGGTTGTGGTAGGCGGGGAGGCAGTGCATGAACTTGCAGCGGGGGTTGCCCGTGTTCTTCATCATCTGTCCGTTCACCTGGTAGGGGCGGAGCAAGTCGATACGCTCTTTCCATACCTCGGCGGGCTCGCCCATGGAGACCCACACGTCGGTGTAGATGAAGTCGCAGCCTTTCACGCCGGCCACGGGGTCGTCGGTGACGGTGACAGTGGCGCCGGTCTCCTTGGCAATCTCCTTGCACTTGTCAACCAGCCAGGCCTCGGGCTGCAGAGCCTTGGGGGCGATGATGCGCACGTCCATGCCCATCTTGGCGCCACCGACCATCAGGCTGTTGCCCATATTGAAGCGGGCGTCGCCCACATAGGCGAAAGTCACCTTGCTGAGGGGCTTGTCCACGTGCTCCTGCATGGTGAGGAAGTCGGCGAGAATTTGGGTGGGGTGCGCCTCGTTGGTGAGGCCGTTCCACACAGGCACGCCGGCGAACTTGGCCAGTTCCTCGACGGTCTCCTGCTTGAATCCGCGGTACTCGATGCCGTCGAACATACGGCCCAGCACGCGTGCGGTGTCGGCCATGCTCTCCTTCACGCCGATCTGCGAACCCGTGGGGCCGAGATAGGTGACATGGGCGCCCTGGTCGTAGGCTGCCACCTCGAAGGCGCAGCGGGTGCGGGTGGAGGTCTTCTCAAAGATGAGGGCGATGTTCTTGCCCTTCATCGTGGGCTGCTCGGTGCCGGCATACTTGGCGCGCTTCAAGTCGCGGGCCAGGTCGAGCAGATAGTTGAGTTCCTTCGGGCTGAAGTCCAGAATCTTCAGAAAGTTGCGGTTTCTTAAATTGTAAGCCATTGGTTGTTTATTTTTGTTGTGTTGTTCTTTTTTCTTTGTCGGACACTTACGGTCGGCGAACTCTGTCGCCGTCTTGAATAGGTCATGCTCCTCCCAAGCGTTTCACCCTCCCAAAACCATTCGTCCGTTCACTGTTCATCGGACAATTCTTGTGCCGCAGTTGGGGTTGTCCAACTGGCCGGCTTCGGTGATGATGCACTCCTTGCCGCCGTTCTCCACGAACATGATGGCGGCACGGACCTTGGGGGCCATGCTGCCCTCGGCGAAGTGACCAGCCTCGAGGTAGGCCTTTGCCTCCTTCACGGTGATGACATCCAGCGCCTTCTCGTCGGGCTTGCGGAAGTTGATATAGACCTTAGGCACGTCGGTGAGGATGTAGAACTCGTCGGCACCAATCTCCACGGCGCAGAGGGCGCTGGCCAAGTCCTTGTCGATGACAGCTTCCACGCCGTTCACGTGGTCGTTCTCCTCCACCACGGGGATGCCGCCGCCGCCCACGGTGACGACGATATGACCCGCCTTGGCCAGCTGCTCCACAATCTTAATATTGTTGATACGGGTGGGCTTGGGCGAAGCCACCACCTTGCGCCAGCCACGGCCCTTGGGGTCTTCCTTATAGGCGGCACCCGTGGCGGCGGCCAGTTCGGCTGCCTGCTCCTTGGAGTAGTAGGGGCCCACAGGCTTGGTGGGGTTTTGGAACATGGGGTCCAGCTTGTTCACAGCCACTTGGGTGACGAGCGTCACCACGTCGCGCTGAATGTCATGGCGCGCCATCACGTTGCGCAGACCCATCTCGATGAGGTAGGCGATAGAGCCCTGAGTCTCGGCCACACAGAAGTCCATGGGCATGGCCTCAATGCCCGCCCTGCGGCCTTCCTCGTGCTGCAGCATCACGTTGCCCACCTGGGGGCCGTTGCCGTGGCCGATGACGATATTGTAATTCCGCTTCAGCAGGTTGTAGAGCGATTCGCAAGTGTTCTCCACATTCTCAATCTGCTCCTGATAAGTGCCCTTCTGACCGCTGCGGAGAAGCGCGTTTCCGCCGAAAGCAACCACTGCCAGTTTTCTCATATTATCTCTTGTTTGTTTGTTACCAAATAGTTAAATTCTCGCACACAATGCGGGCGAGATTGCAAATATACACATAAATTCTGATACTGCGTCAAAAAAAAGCCGGGGAGATTGAGCCAAATATGCAGCTGAGGGGGGGGGAGGTTGGGCTTTGGAGGAGTGGGAGGCGGGGGGAGACGGAAAATCCGGAAAGACCGGGAGGACGGAGAATCCGAAGAGACAGAGATGAACAGCGGGGAACGGGGGGGGGCGAGAAAAAATTTGTGATGATTGGGGAAAGTTTCGTATCTTTGCAACCCAATTTGCACTTCACTTTCCCCATGATTATCCCGCTTGACATCTGCGGACTCGGCATTGACTTTGACACACGGCATCCTGAATTTGTGCGGCGGCGCTGCGCACAGTACCTTGCCGCCGCGCCGCGGACGGCCAACCTCGTGCTGCGTGCCGAGGAGGAGGACATCGCCCAAGCCGACCGCGACGGGGTGGGCCCGATGGAGGCCGAACTCTTCGCCATGACCATCCCGCTCAGCGAGCGGCTGCCCGCCTTGGGGCGGCTGATGACCCACGGCGTGGCATTTGCTATCGACGGCCGCAGCTATATCTTCACCGCGGAGAGCGGCGTTGGGAAATCGTCCCGCGCCTTCCTCTATCAGCAGTATTTCGGTGCCGACCGGGTGAGCATAATCAACGGCGACAAGCCCATCCTCTGGTTCCGCGACGACGGATCGGTGTGCGCCTGCGGGTCGCCGTGGAGCGGCAAGGAGCACCTTGACCAAAATGTGTGCCTCCCCTTGGGCGGGGTGTGCCTGCTGCGGCGGTTAGACAGCGACCCCGTCGGGGGCAACCGAATCTATGCCGCGACCCGCGGAGAGACCTTCGACTTCATGCTGCACCAGACGTTCATGCCCGCCGCGCCCGCAGCCAAGATGGCCACCTTCGGGCTGGTGGAGGAACTGTACAACCGGGTGCCGTTCTACCACCTCGTCACCGACCTCAGCCGTGCGGGGGTGGAGGCTACCGCACCCACGCTGCTGCACGGCGAATGACCGCCACGCCCAAGCCCCGCACGCGGTGCGCGAGGCGCACCAGCGGATTCAGTGCCACCCACAGGCGCGAATAGGCCCGGTAGAGGCCGTTAGTGACGGGAACATAGCGGCCGAAGCGCCAGAAGCCCACCACAATGCCCACCACCAATCGGCGCGGCACATATTCCTTGCCCACGCAGTTGTCGCCCCGAATCACATAGAGGTCGGGGTGCACCTCCAAGACGCGGTGCACCACATAGCGGTCCGTGAGGGCATATACCACCACGTCATAGGGCCGCACGGGGCCATCGAGCGGATGGATGAGGATAGGGTCCTTGCGGTAGCGGAGCATGGGGTACATACTCACCCCGCGCACCTGCGTCACATACTCGCCGCAGCCCGCGAGGGCGGCCTCGAAGTTCTCGAAAGACTCGACTGCGGGGTTCATTCCAGCACCCCCGCCTCAGCCATCTTGCCCACCACCATGTCCACCTCGCTGCGAGCCTGGTCGGCGTCAAGGCCGTAAGTCTCGGCATAGAGGGGGTAAATCTCCTCGGGTTCCTTGCCCTCGTCAATCCAGCGCCAGATGTCGGCGGCGGTCTCGTTCATCTTTATCATGCCGGGGAAGGTCTTCTCCAGTTCGCCCGTTGAAATTGCCATCGTCTTCCCCATCACGGGGCAGAGCAAGAAGCCTTTCTTAATCTTCATCTGAGTAGGTTTTGGTGGGTTGCGAAATAGTTTTTTTATAAGAAACGGGGCTGACGGCCAAAAATTGCGTCCCTGCCCCGAAAAAGTGGATATATAAACAGAAAACAGGCTGGGTCAACTGCTTACAGCGACTGGCGGTGGTGGCAGCCCTTTCCGAGACCCATCTGACCCAAAAAGTGCGAAAAGCCGCTGGCCGAGAGGTCTTCGGCACTGGCATGGGGGAGAACCGCCCCTTTTTGTAGCACAATATACAACTGATTATCAATCAAGTACATAATAAAAAAATACAGAGTAGTACAATTAACCGAAGAAAAAACGTAACTTTGCGCTGCAAAAAGGCTGAGAAGCCTACCGCTGAGAAACCCGCAGTCCGAAAGGCGGCTGCCGGCGGCAGCAAAACAACACGACAAACGAAAGAGCAAAACAGCACGACATGGAAAAAGAGACCAAAAAGCAGTACGTCACCCCCTCAATCAAAACAATAACCATCCACACAGAAAGAGGGTTTGTGGCCAGCAGCAAAGACCCAGATGCCGGCAACGACGAGGGCCCCGAAGGACAGTGTCCACCGTCCCAAGGCTCCTTTTCGAGATGGTAACAATAACCTCCCTCTGTCTCGGAATATCTTCTATGGGATAGATTCTAACTCCCTCTATTCAGGCACAATTCTGATTGGGGGACAGGCTGCGGGGAGGGTTGTAGTGTCGGTTCAGATTTGCAATCTGAGCCAGTATCTTTTTCGGATTTTCCCATTCCACACTCCTTGCACAGTTTCCACAAGTCAGCGGCAGCTGTGGAGGGGGTGGTTTTTTGGTCATAACTGCAAATAACAAGTAGTACAGCCGATACGATACAACCAAACTCCTATTCCGCACACCACAACCCCTCACCTTCTCAAACCATAGCCGCCAAAAGATGCCATGATTCCTACCCATTCGTCCTCGTTTGCGACCCCTCTCCTGCCCCATTGCAGCCTATGAGAACACACCTCATAGACCTTGCGGATTGAAAATCTTGGGAATTTTATATTGAAAATCTCGGGAATTTCATTTTGAAAATCTTGGGAATTTCGTATCTTTGCACTTCGTAATGCTAATAAGAAGTGACTCATGTATTACACACGACTCATTGAAAAAGAGATAGAAAGAAAGCTCCGCACCTCGGGAGGAGTGCTGGTGGCAGGGCCCAAATTCTGCGGAAAGACCACCACCTGTATGCTGTTTCAGAAGAGTTTCGTCAAACTGAACACCAAGCAGTCCATCACCCTTGCCCGGCTGAACCCCGCAGCAGTCCTGAAAGGAGAGACCCCGCGCCTGATAGACGAATGGCAAAAGGCGCCCAATGTGTGGAATCAGTTAAAAGACGACCTCGACCGAGACTATCAGTTTGGCAAGTACATACTCACGGGCAGTTCAACCCCCGCCGACAAGACGGAGGTGCACCACAGCGGAGCGGGACGTATAACACCCGTGCAGATGCGTCCAATGAGCCTGTGGGAGTCGCAAGAGTCGCGAGGGCTTGTGTCCCTGTCCGACCTCTTTGACAGCGGCGACGGGTTCGGCTGGGACCTGAACCGAGAGTTCGACCTCGAGGAGGCGGCCTTCCTGCTCTGCCGTGGCGGCTGGCCAATATCGGCGCTCGCCCCGCGGGAGATAGCCCTCGAGATAACCAAGAACTACTACAACGGCCTGTTCGTCTTTGAGGACTGCGAAAACGAGCGGTTCCGCAACAAGCGTCCCGACGTGCTGAAGATGATACTGCGCAGCCACGCGCGCCACATATCGACCGAGGCGGCGGCAGCCACCATACTCGCCGACGTGCGGCAGAGCAACGAGCGGACAATGGATCCGAAGACCTTCGACGACTATATGGAGGCGCTGCGCGACCTGTATGTGCTGGACGACGTGCCGGCCTGGAATCCCGCCATCCGTTCCAAGACCTCCATCCGCAGTACCCCCACGCGGCATTTTGTCGATACCTCCATTGCCTGCCGCGCCTTAGGGATAGGCCCCGCGGACCTGATGGGCGATTTGGAGAGCTTCGGGCTCTTCTTTGAGGACTTTGCGGTGAGAGACCTCTCGGTCTATGCGGGTTCGCTCGGCGGCACTGTGCGGCACTACCGCGACAATGCGGGGCTGGAGTGCGACGCAGTAGTGCACCTCGACGACGGGCGGTGGGGAGCGGTGGAGATAAAGATAGGGGGCGACGGACTGGTGGAGGCGGGGGCGGCATCGCTGAAGACCCTGCGCAACAAGATTGCCGCCAAGAGCGACGAGCGGGCGCCCTCGTTTCTGCTGGTGCTGACGGCCGTCGGTCCCTCCTACCGCCGGGAAGACGGCGTATATGTGGCTCCCATCAACCTCCTCAAACCCTAAGTCCGCTTTAGGAATTTAGAATGTAGAGTATAGAGTTCTTGGAGCGGGGGATAGAGGAGAATTAAGAATTTACAATTAATAATTTAGAGTTCTTGGGGCGGAGCTGAAAGGGGGCGAGGGGGTGAGGGGGTGAGGGGCGCGGAGGAGGAGGGCTATCGGACGAGCGTCACCGTGCCTTTGCGCTGGTGGCGGAGGCCGTCTTTGTCGGTGTAGTAGATGATGTAGATATATGCGGCCTGTGGCAAGTTGCGTCCGTTGAAAGAGCCGTCCCAGCCGGTGCCGACCTCGGTGGAGGCGAAGACCCTCTGTCCGCCGCGGTTGAAGATGGAGAGACTATAATTGGTGATGCTGCCCGCTTCGGAGCTGAACTTGGGCAGGAATTGGCGGATGTTCTCGTCGTCCGAATTGGGTGCGATGATATTTGGCACCCAGAGGATGGTGTCCTTGATGTTGGTGATGACGGGACTTTTGGGTTCGGTGGCCTGAGCCGCGGACTCCACCCCCTTGGTCTGAGGCTCGGACGCTGCGGCGGCGAGGGGCGGCACCGTCTCAGTATGTGGTGCGGGGGCGGCAGCGGGGGCGGGACGGAACGGCGCGGCGGGTGCCGCAACCGGCACCGAGGGGGCGGGCTGGAGCGAAGCCATGGGATTGGGGGCAGCCTTGGGCGCGCCCGCCACGGGCTGGGGGCTTGCTGCGGGGGCGGATGCTGCGGGGGCGGACGCAGCGGAGGAGGGCGCAGCGGCAACTGCGGCGGGAGCGGCGGCAACTGTCGCCGGGCTTGCGTCAACGGGGCGGGCGGCGGCGACGGCGGGAGCGGCGGGCTGGGCCGCCTCCCTCTTGGAAAGCGAAAGCTCAACAACCAGCACGGCTGCGGCAAGAAGAGCCAAGGCGGAAGCCCCGCCTAACAACTGGCGGCGGAGGACGGAACGGCGCAACGTGCGGCTGAGCGAATCCCACACCTCGGGACCGGGCTTTTCGGAATAGTTTTTCAGATTGTCGTTCATAAAATAACCTTTCTTTTCTTCAAAATATTGACAACAAGCAGTCGGGCCCGTGCCACAGCAGAACGCGCCGTAGATTCGGGGATGCCCAGCTGCTCAGAAATATCGGCATAGTCGAGTTCCTCCACCACGCGGAGGTTGAAAGCCATGCGGTAGAGGTCCGGCACCTTCTGCAAAGCCCTGACCACCTCGGCGACCTCAAACTCATCGGTATCGAAAGGCTGGGCGAAAGTGCTCTGCTCGGAATCGTCCAGCTGCTGTGCGTCGCAATAATGCACCTTGAGGCGGCGTGAGACATAGTTAATAGACTCGCGAACCATGATGGCGTACATCCACGCTCCCACCTTCTGCGGCTCTCTGACGGTACCAATCTTAGCAAACACCTTGATGAAGCCCTCCTGAAGGAGGTCTTGTGCCTCGTCTCGGGAGTGGGTGTAGCGCATACAGACACCGAGAAGCATGGGGGAAAACTCGTCATAGAGAGCCTTCTGACCCCATTTTTCCTTGCGCTGGCAGGCGGCAACCACCTTGTCGATGTCATTAACCATACAGCCCATAGACACACAACAGTTCATTTTGTTGCAAAAAGGAGAAAAAAAATAACGTGGGGCTGCCATGTGCCGAGAGAGGAGCGGGGGCGTAGGGCGGGGACGTGATAGTGACTCCGAAACCGGCTGTCAATATAGTGATTAGGGATAGCGGCACACAAAAAATAACGCCATATCCTTTTTTTTTAGTATCTTTGCAGCGAAAAGAGAAGAGAGACCATTGACAAAAGAAACGGCAACTGACTCTATCGCCGGCCGTGCCGAGAGGTGCGGCGGGAGGAAAGTCCGGGCAACACGAGCCACCATACTTCCTAACGGGAAGGCTCGCGGGGAGGCAAGTGCCCCGCAGACAGCAAGTGCCACAGAAAGCAAACCGCCAGCAATGGCAAGGGTGAAAGCGCGAGGCAAGAGCTCACGACGGGCGACAGCGATGCCGTCCGATGGCAAACCTTATGGGTTGAAAGACCAAATATACCGACAGACAAGGGCCGGCTCGCCCGTTGTCGGGGGGTAGGTTGATAGAGGCCGGCGGCGACGCCGGCAGTAGATTGATGATAGAGACTGTTGAAGACAACAGGACAGAACCCGGCTTATGAGGCTGCCGTTTCTTTATTAAAAGGTCAGCGGAGGACCTTACCTTCGACACCACGAGGAAAGATGAAAAAGAAAACACTTACGGCCATAGGGGCTGCCCTGCTGCTGGGGGCCTGCATTAGCGACGGGATGCTGACCGAACAACCCACGGCGCTGGTGGCGTACAGGCAGAAGCCGACCGAGGCGGGGCTGCTTGCCTTGGCGAAGACCTATGCCGAAGCCATCAACAGCAACAAGGCGGCCGGCGTGATGCGTCCGGGGCTCTACGCCGACTATGGTGTGGCGCTGGCCGGACTGGGCTGCTACGAAGAAGCCGCCGTGATGTTCAACAACGAAGCCCAATACTTTCCCGCCGGCGCCGCCTACATAGATACGCTGCGGCACGCCCTGCTTCCGCCGCGCTTCGCGACCACCCGCACCGACACCTCGGCCATCGTCCTTGCCACGCTTGACACCATAGCCATCACCTACACAGCCGAAGAACAGGCCCTGATAGACCAGATAAAAGCCGACCCCGAATACCAAAAGCAGCAGAAAGAACTGGCCCGCCTTGAGAAAGCGAACCAAGCCTTAGAGAAAAAAGCCGCCAAGCAGCAGGAGCGGAAAGCCAAAGAAGAAGAGCGCAAAGCCAAAGCCGAGGCCAAAGTGAGGGCGCAGAAAGAGCGAGAAGCCGCCCTGAAAGCCAAAGAGAAAGCAGATCAAGCCGCCCTGAAGGCCGAGGCGCGACAGGCAGACAGCATCGCCCGTGCCGAGAAGAGGCTGCAAAAAGCCCAAGAAAAAGAGGAGAAGCGGCAGCAGGAACTCACAGCGAAAAAGCAGCGGCGGGAGCAGCAGGAGGCGCGGAAGAAAGAGCGGGAACGCAAACTGAAAGAGTTCGACTTCAAATACCTCCGCTGGCTGGTACGCAAAGGCTACAGAGACGACGTAGATACCAACGCCCTGAACCAAGACAGCACCACACTAACAAGCAGTCCGAATGAAAAGTAGAATCATCATAGCGGCAGCCGTAGTGCTGCTCTTTGCCCAGTGCAAGAGCGAGAAGAAGGCTGCATTATACGACAAAGTCTATAGCGAAACGCCTGTGACGATTCTCATCGTGCCCGTGAACGACAACGCCAAGCGGCAGCAAGTGAAGACCACGCAGGACAGCCTCGTAAACGAAGAATACACCACCGCGGCGCTATATATGGGGCAGACCTTGGCAACCCCCCTGCTGGCCCAGGGCTACTACACCCCCGCGCCGTTGGCCTCAGAACTGATAACGAAGAAGCTCGGTCTGACATTCAAGCAGCTGCGCGACCAAGACATCAAGCAGATAGCCACCCAATACGGCATAGACGCGGTGCTGCTCACCTCGATACACAAGTGGAAAGAACCCGAGGTGAACGAAGTGGCCGTATATGCAGAATACATACTGCGTTCGACCAAGAGCGGACAAGAGCTGATGCACACCTGGGTATGCGGACGGAAGCTGCAGCCCGTGAACACCGACGGGGAACCCGTAGAGCTGAGCACCGATGCCGACTTCATAGAGGCGACGGGGCTGCCCTCGGAACTGGCCCACCGCTGCATACTGTTAGAAAGCATGAACCGGTTTGTGCTGGGCAACCTGCCGACGAGCGTCAGCCGCTGGTATTTCAAGCACGACAAATACATTGCCGCCAGCCCCGACTACTACGGGTTTGTCATCAACCCCGACGGCACGTGGGAGCAGACCACCTATTCAGAAGACTCCTTCGGAAATGAATGCTTCACAGATTGAGCTCTCGCTCTCGCCCGCGTTGTACGGATACCGTAGCCTGAAAGCCGGCCACACAACCGTGGCGGTGGATGTGCTGCGCGCCACCACGGCGGTATGCGCCGCCTTTGCGGCAGGGGCGAGCGAGGTAGTGCCGTTGGAGCATTTGGACGAGCTGACGGCCTACGCAGGGCGAGGTTACGTCCTCGCGGCCGAGAGAGGCGGCAAAAAGGTGGAAGGAGCCGAATATGGCAACTCGCCGACCGAATACCGACGCACGAACCTCGAGGGAAAGAAGATAGCCTACAGCACCACCAACGGCACCGTGTGCATCAACCGAGGGAGCGATGCCGACCGAACCCTTGTGGGGTGTTTCTCGAACCTGTCGGCGTTGGCCGAGAGGCTGACCCGGGACCCGCAAGACTTGGTGATACTGTGCAGCGGGTGGCTGAACGAGTTCAGTATGGAAGACACGCTGTTTGCCGGGGCACTGTGCCAGCGGCTCCTCGCAAGCGGGAAATACCGCTCAAGCCACGACCCCGTGCACGCTGCCATAGGGCTGTGGGAGCACTGCGGCGGAGACCCCTACCGATACTGCATAGCCCATGCGAGTCATGTGCAGCGGCTGATGGGCTTCGGGGCAGAAGAAGACATCGCCTTTGCCTTTGAGCAAGACACCTGCCGGAAGGTGCCCGAGCTGCACAACGGAACACTCACCTGCCGATGACAAGGAGACTGCTTGCACTCACGCTGACACTCACGGCGCTATGCGTGCTCCACGCCCAACGGAGCGACACCTTAACCTGCGGCTACGACCACGCCTTCGGCTGGAGGCAGACAATCGCCCCCGCAGCCCTCATCGGCACGGGCGGCATCATCACGGCATTGCCATACCTACACAAAGAAATAGACGGGAGTATCAGAGAATGGTCACAGCGAGACGGCCATGCATTCTGCAAAATAGAGAACGTAGTCCAATACTTGCCCCTTGCCTCGACATTCGTGCTGAAAGCCGCGGGGCTGAAAAGCCAGCACGGGTGGCGGGACATGACCTGCCTTGTGGGCGGCAGCTGCCTCACGGGCCTCGTAGTAGGGACGGGCATGAAATACGCCATCGGCGTAGAGCGCCCCTACGGGGGGACATTCAACAGCTTTCCCTCGGGCCACACGCTCACCGCCTTCATGGGAGCCGAACTGATACGGCGAGAGTACGGAGAGGAGTACCCCGGGATAGCCGTAGCAGGCTATGCGGTGGCAACGGGGGTGGGGCTGATGAGAATATACAACGACTATCACTGGGCGAGCGACGTGCTGGCTGGGGCGGGCGTAGGGATACTGAGCGCCAGCCTCATGTACTGGCTTGCACCCTACCTCAGATTCTGAACCAGCCCATGGAGACACTCAAGCCCATCGGGCACATAGAGACCCCGTTTAGGAGCAAATTCGGGATACCGAGGCAGCCGGGCATCGTAGAGACCCCCGGCACCGTGGTCTTTGAGCCCGAATACCGAGTGGCGGAAGCCGTGAGAGGACTGGAAGGATTCGACTACATCTGGCTGCTGTGGGGATTCAGCGAGAGCGCGGGGAGGGGATGGTCGCCCACCGTCCGCCCGCCCCGGTTGGGCGGGAACGAGCGGATGGGTGTCTTTGCGACCCGCAGCCCCTTCCGTCCCAACCCGATAGGGCTCTCGTCCGTGCGGCTGAGAGAAGTGCGGCAAAGCAGTCCGCGAGGGCCACTACTCATCATTAGCGGGGCGGACCTGATGGACGGCACCCCCATATACGACATAAAGCCCTACCTGCCCTACACCGACAGCCACCCCGAGGCGAGGAGCGGTTTTGCCACCCGCCCTGCCGAAATCCTACTAAGGACCGAATGCCCGCCCGAGCTGCTGCTGCGGCTGCCCGCAGAGGCGAGGGAGTCCCTGTTCGAGATACTGGCCCACGACCCCCGCCCACAGTACCAGCACGACCCCGAGAGAGAATACGGCATGGACTACGGGGGGCTGAACATACGGTTCAAGGTGTGCGACGGCGTGGCAGAAATCACCGCCGTAACGGCCACGGAAAAATAAACGGCGGAGCGTCGGGTTAGACGCTCCGCCGTAGATAATGTGGGGGGGGGTATTATTCCACCACGTTAATGAGGAAATAATTCTTTTTGCCCTTCTGGACGAGGATAGAGCCGCAGAAGAGAATATCCATTTCGGAGAGGCGGTAGTCCTCGGGGACCTTCTCCTTATTGACCGAGATAGACCTCTGCTTCAGCTCGCGGCGTATTTCGCCCTTAGAAGCGAACATACCGACTTCGGCAGCCAAATCGACGAGGAGGGGATGCTCGCGGAGGGCGCCGATGGTGACGGTGAACTGGGGGACACCCTCAAAGACAGAGAGGAGCGTCTCGCGGTCGAGAGTGTTCAACTGCTCGGTGGTGCCGTTGCCGAAGAGGAGTTCGGAGGCGGCAACCGAGGCCTCGTAGTCCTTCATAGAATGGACGCGACAGGTGAGGTCCTTGGCCAGGGCTCGCTGCAAGAAACGCTTCTCGGGGAACTGATAGTGCTGGCGCACACGCTCCTCAATCTCGTCGTGGTCCATCATAGTGAAGATACGGATATAGCGCTCGGCGTCGGCATCAGAACAGTTGAGCCAGAACTGGAAGAACTTGTAAGGGCTGGTCTTGGCGGGGTCGAGCCATACATTGCCGCCTTCAGTCTTACCGAACTTAGAGCCGTCGGCCTTAGTGATGAGAGGGCAAGTGAGCGCGTAGGCCTCGCCGCCTTCGGTGCGGCGGATAAGCTCGGTGCCGGTGGTGATATTGCCCCACTGGTCGGAGCCGCCCATCTGGAGGCGGCAGTTCTTGGTGCGATAAAGTGTGAGATAGTCGAAGCCTTGTAGCAGCTGGTAGCTGAACTCGGTGAAAGAGATGCCTGACTCCATGCGCTTCTTGACGGAATCTTTAGTCATCATGTAGTTGACAGTGATATGCTTGCCCACGTCGCGGATAAAGTCGAGGAAGAGGTAGTCCTTCATCCAGTCGTAGTTATTGACAATCTCGGCACCGTTGAAGCGGCTCTCGAAATCGAGGAACTTAGAGAGCTGCTGACGGATGCAGTCCACGTTGTGCTGGACCTCCTCGACGGTGAGGAGCTTGCGCTCGGCGGACTTGAAAGAGGGGTCGCCAATCATGCCCGTGGCGCCGCCGACGAGGGCGAGGGGCTTATGTCCCGCCATCTGGAGGTGCTTGAGGAGCATAATGCTCACAAGATGGCCGATATGGAGCGAGTCGGCGGTGGGGTCGATGCCGACGTAGGCAGTGGTTTGGTTGTTGGAGAGATATTCTTCGGTGCCGGGAATCATGTCGTGAATCATTCCGCGCCACTTGAGCTCTTGAACCAAATTTTTGTTCATAGGGTAGAGGGGGGGTAAATTATTTATTAATTATAATATTGAAGGGGGGAGTCCGGGGAAGCCGGAGAGTCCTGGAGTGCCGGGGAGACCGGAGGGGACAGGGAGAACGGGTGTGGAGAGCCGCCGCCCTATTCGCTATATGGTATTCACTACTTACAAAAAAGAGGTACTGCTCTGGGAGCGAGTACCTCTTCTATTATCTAATCAAAGTTATCTTACAAGCAGTTTGGAGGTGGCACGCTCGCTGCCGACGAGGACATTGACGAGATACATGCCATGGGAGAGATTCTGACAACTGACGGTGCGGGTGTGAACACCTTCAGCGAGTCTGCCGAGGTCCTCACTATAGACCAGCTTGCCCGAGAGGTCGTAAATCTTCAACAGAGCCTTGCCCGAGTTGACGACAGAGAGTTCCATGGTGGCATTGTCAACGGCGGGGTTAGGGTAGAAGCGGACGCTGTTGGCGCCATTAGAAGCGACAGCGGGGATGGAGGAGTAGTCGCGGGGGTCAACGATTTCGTTCTGATGGTTGACGACGAAAGTGGTGTCCATGAAGACGCCGCGACCGTAGGTGCCGAAATAGATAGCCTTAGACCACTTGGTACGGGGGAAGATATAGAGTTTCTCCTCCACTCCGTCGTGGAGGACATGACGCTGGAGCTGGTTGTCGCTCAACTGCTGGCAAATGGCGGTCACAGGGACGCCGTCGAAAGCGCCATAGCGTTCCCAAGCCGAGCCGGACTGGGCACTCTTGAACCAGACACCGTCTTCGGTGCCGGCGTAGATGGAACCGGTGGTAGCCTCGACCATAGCGGAGAAGACTGGGCGGGTGGCGTCGATGGGGATGTTGGTGACAGTGGGGTTGTCGGAGGTGGCGTTAGCGATATAGACCACATTGGGCACATTGGTGAAAGCGGTGTCGTAGCCGTCGAAGGTGACGATGATGTTGTCCTCGCCATCGCGGGGGTCAACTGCGAAAGAGGCAATGTGTCGGGGAATCATATAGACAGAGTCCTGCCACAAGCAGAGAGTGTCGGTGTGGGTGACGCGCAGGTTGTTGTTATAGCGCATGGCGGAGGCAATCTGATAGGGTTCGGCGTTGTAGTTGACGTTGTTGAGACCGTGGACGCGCACGATGTAGTTCTCCTTGGTGGAGTCGTTCTCCATGGCGATGAAGACGCAGTCGCCGTCATTGGAGATAGCCACGAGGTTGCAATGGGTCTTGGAGTTGCCGGTGTGGACGAAGCCCCAGTAGCGGGAGTTGCGGGAGCCGTTGAAGAGGTGGCGGAAGTCGGTGGGGAGCCAGTTGAGAGCGACGGCGTTGGTGTGGGTCTGGTCCTTCTCGACGACCACTGCGGCGAGGCGGCTGAGGTAGGGTGCGGGGACGAGCAGCGTGTCGGCATTGCGATAGTAGCTGTGGTGGTCGCCGATGCGGCCGGAGGTGGTGAAGGTATAGCCGAAGGGATAGTAGGCGTGTCCGATGTCGAAGAGGGTCACCGAGTCGCCGGGCTGGTAGTTGAAGTTCTCGGAGAGGCGGAACTTTTCGCCGTTGCGGTAGGCGTAGGCGAGGGTGTCGATGAGGCAGGAGACGCTGTCGTTAGAGAGCGTGTTATGGTCAGTCTCCCACAAGTACATCTGACCCACGGCGGGGCCGCCGACAATCATTTCGGAAAGGAAAGAAGAGTCGGCCGTCCAAGTCTGGGTGTTGGTGAAATCGAGGAAGTCCTTGTAGGCGCGACCGATCTGACCGTTCTGAGAGGAGACGAAGATGTTGCGGCGGGACTCGATTTGATACTGCGAGAAGCGGGAGGCAGCAACGGCTCCGCCGTTGCCCTTCCAGAGGATGTTGGCGAGGTGGTTGGTGTTGGTACGGGAACCGTCGTACCAAGTAGAGTCGTTGATGCCGCCGTGGTGTTCCATGCGGGACTCGATGAAGGGGCAGGCGTTGGCGTTGGCGCCGGTGATGAGCGAACCGTCGGGGCAGACGGCGACGCTGTTGATTTGAACGCTGTTCATGCCGCGGTTGATGTTGTAGAACCTTCCAACACCTTGTTCGGACATGAAGACGCCGCCCTCGGTGGCGAAATAGTAGTTAGAGGAGTAGGCGCCCTCATAGCCGTCGTACACCTTGTCGGCGACCACCTTCTGAATGCCCGAGTGGACAAACGAGGGGTTAGAGAAGACGTAAGCCATATAGTTGCCCGAATTGAGCTGGGACTCAGACATAGAGGCTCTGGCCCACTGATAGGGAGCGTTCTCGACATAGCCTTTGCCGACCCAGACCACATCGCCGGCGATGATGATGCGGGCGGGGTCGTTGGGGTCAACAGCCATAGAGCCGCACACGTC
>DCJB01000073.1 GCA_002317325.1 Bacteroidales bacterium UBA1711 | reverse complement strand
GCGGCCACGCCGAACTCGGCCGAAAGGGCGGGGGGGAGGGTGGAAAGCAGGTCGGCCTGGTTGGAGACCATCACCACGTTGTGCCCCATGGCGGCCAGCTGGCGGCAGTATTCGAGACCCATCCCGGAGGTGGCCCCGGTGACCAATGCAGTGTAGGGCATTGCGGATAGTGTGCGGTTTATTCGGTGTGGCTATCGGGATTGACGGTTGGCGGCCTCAGACTTCTCCACCTCGTGCTTCAGCTTGGCGGGCAGGTTGTCAACGCAGGTGTGGCAGCGCATCTCTTTGCTGTACATCCGTCCGATGCAGTAGTTGGAGTGGCCGCACTCGCTGCGGGTGCACTCGCCCCGCTGGAGCTTGTTTACAAAGTCCGTGTCGCGCACCAGCGCCCGCGCCATCTGGAAAGCCTCGAACCCCTCGTCAAGCACCCGCTCCATGTCGCGAATATCCACCATCCCGCCCACATAGATGAGCGGCAGGTCCAGGGCGGCGCGAAACCGTTTGGCGGTTTCAAGGAAGTAGGCATCTTTGTAGGGGACGGTGGGCATCATCATGCGGCCGAACACCTTTATCCCGGCGCGGAGCCACCACATGGTTTTGAAGTCCATGTAGTGGGTGAGCGACTTGATGGGCATGGAGCCGGCCATGACGTGCATCGGGGCCACGCTCACAAATCCGGCCGTGAGCACCAGCGCGTGCGCTCCGAGGCGCTGCAGCTCTTTGGCAACGGTGATGCAGTCCTCCACTTGAAGCCCCCGGCGCACGCCGTCGTACATATTGGTCTTCACCACCACCCCCATGTCGTCTTTGGCGCATTCGAGCACTTTCTCTATGACCAATCGCATGAAGCGCATTCGGTCGTCCAAACTCCCGCCCCAGCGGTCGCGGCGGTGGTTGGTGATGGGCGACAGAAATTGGCTGATGAGGTAGCCGTGGCCCGCGTGCACCTCGACGCAGTCGAACCCCGCCTCGCGGGCAAGGTTGACGGCGGCGCCGTAGTCTTCCACCACCTCCATGATTTCCGCCTCGCTCATGCCGCGGACAAAGGTGTAGGAGTAGGGGTTGAACCCGCTGTTGGTCCCCATGGGGGTCTGTCCGCAGGTGGAACGGTGCGTCATGTTGCCGCAGTGGCCCAGCTGGATGGAGGCTTTGGCCCCTTCGGCATGAATGGCGTCGGTGAGCTTCTTGAGGTCGGCGACTATCTCGGGACGCATCCACAGCTGGTTGTCGAAACTGAGCCCGCTGCGCGAGACAGAGGCGTAGGCCACGGTGGTCATGCCGATGCCTCCGCGCGCCACCGCGGTGTGGTAGTCGTAGAGCATTTGGCTGGGGCTGTTCCCCGTGGCCATATTTTCAAAGGCTGCGGAACGGATGGTTCGGTTGCGCAGCTCGACGGGCCCGATCTTGCAGGGGGTGAATACTTTAGACATGGTGGTATGGAATAGTTATTGTTTGCGTAGCAGTTCGATAACGCCGGTGTGCTGGGTGTGGATATGCACCCCGTGCGCCCGGAAGTAATAAAAGTACGACCCGGCGGGCATCCGGTCGCTCGGCGCCCACCAGTCGTTGTCGTTGGCAATGTTCACTTTGTGGAATACGCACCGGCCGGTGCGGTCGTAGATGGTCAGTTCGTTGTAGCGGAAGCA
Source organism: Bacteroidales bacterium UBA1711 (assembly GCA_002317325.1). Classification (GTDB taxonomy): domain Bacteria; phylum Bacteroidota; class Bacteroidia; order Bacteroidales; family P3; genus Colimorpha. Next base: position 4,867 of record DCJB01000073.1, on the reverse strand, counting down.
GTCGTTCTCCAAAAGCCCCCATACAACGAATTTGTCGTTGGCGCCGTCGCCGTTGGGGGTCACGATGTTGGGAAAGTAGAGCGTGGAGTCGCAGTGGTCCCCGCTCCAGAAAATGTAGAGGTTGTAATAGACCGTGCTGTCGCAGCCGGCTTCGTTGACGAAGTGGAAGGCGAAGTCCTTCGCCGTGTCGGTGAACACCGAGTCGTGGAAATACCACGGCAGCTGGGTGTCGAGTATCGTGTCGTAGAGGGTCGTGTCGCTGTCGGGTATGACGTGCAGCCTGAAGGTGACGAGGCTGTCCTGCCCGTGGTCGCCGTAGAAGAAGTTGGTGCGCGAGCCTTCCGCATAGAGCGTGTCGCCGTTATAGATGACCGGCAGCGAGTCGCTGCAGGTGTGGTAGTCGATGGTGTCGGCAACGTTCCAATAGACCTTCAGGTGGTAGCTGATGATGCTGTCGCAGCGGGGGTGGATGTCGGGGTGGATGATGACGGTGTCGATGTCGGAGGTGAAGACGGTGTCCAAGCGGCGCCACGGCAGATCGTTCTCCACTATGGTGTCGCGGATGGTGTCGTAGCAGTGGCAGAAGTCGTCAACTGCTATGTCCATCGATACGGTGTTCTCGAAGGTGGAGTCAGTCGTTTGGGCGAAGTACTCGATTCGGTGGACGCCGGTGCTGAGTATGCAGAACGAGTCCATGATGCTCTGCGGTGTGCCGTCGATGTGCCAGAAGGCATTGGGCCCGGGGACTTCGACAAGCAGCGTGTCGCCCTCAATGAGGATGCGCTTGTAGCGGTGCCTCACCAGTTTGAAGCGTACATCGCAGTCGGCGGTATCCGCCGCATAGTACTGGCAGCTGTCCAAATATTCTATCACCGAGTCGGCTTTGGCGCAATGGGGGGCAAGGTAGGCCCACGCTGTGGTGTGCTCCCTTCCCCCTCCGTCGCGAGTGACGGCGTGAATGTCGATGAGCTGTCCGTGGAAGGGGGTGAGGTCCACGTCCATGGAGGTCCAGTCCTGCCAGCGGGTGATTGTCCTTGCGTTGTCTGTTTGGTTGGGCAGGTCGCTGGCGAAAAGGGTGCGGTCGTAGCAGGGGGCTATGGCGTTGCCGTTGGAGTCCCGCACCAAGAGGGAGAACGAGCCGGGCAGGCTGTCCTCTTCCCGCTGCTTGATCACCGGGGCATAGCGGATACGCAGCAGGTCGGAGCTGTTGGTATCCACTCTGTAGCGCATGGTCAGGCTCTCCATGGTCGGAAATGCGGCGTTGCCTATGGTGAAACTGAGGCTGTCGCCTTCGGGAATGAATCGCAGCGCGCTGCCCGTAAAGACGCAGCGGCGGCTGGTGTCGGTGTTCAGGAGGTGGGAGCAGAAGTCTTCGTGAGAAGATTGATATACCGTCTGGTAGGTGTAGGGCGAGGTGTAGCCGTGGGTGCAGGTGACGCGGGGCGAGTAGAGGTCTTCTGCCACCGGGCAGGTGCGCAGCAGCGAGTCGGTTTCTTGTGCCCGCGCCAACGAGACTATGGCAAGCAGGAACAGAAGTATGGCGAGTCGGTTCTTCAAGGTGTTTGCATTATTTTTTGGGGCCGGTCAGAAGAGGTACCCCACAGACAGATAAAAATTGGTTAGTCGGTCGTTGTCCTGTTCGTTCAGGGGCGCTGCCCAGTCGAGGCTGACTGCAAAGTCTGTCCCCACCGACAGGCGGGCGCCCAAACCGGCGGTGACGTGGGGTATGTAGGGCGATTTGTCTCCGCAGAAATGACTCGCCGAGGCTTCGGCTTTGTCGGCTCCTTCCAAGTCGTAGGGCTGCAGTATCATCAGTTGGTCAACGAAGGGGTTGAGCGATACGACCATCAGGTCGCGCTTGACGCGGAATTTGAAAACATTCACGTGCAGTTCGACTGAGGCGTAGCCGAACCCCTTCCCCAACACTCGGTTGCGGAGCATTCCGCGGGGGAGGTTGGCGTTGCCTGTGCCGTCGAACATATCGCGCTGGGCGAGCAGCTGGTCTATGGCGCCGTTCATGTAGAAGGGGCTGTCGCCGGCAATCAGCAGCTGCCCGCCCGCCATGTAGGCGAGGTTCACCACCTCCCGCCACAATTCTACATGATGCTTCCAGTTGAAGTTCGCCTTCACGTTGCTGTAGTCCGACAGGGGGCCGCAGCCCAAGGTGCCGGTGAAGAAGAGGTCCCCGTAGAAGCCCCTCTGCGGGTTTATCTCCCGGTCGCGGCGGTCGATGCTCACCCCCGCGCGCAGGTAGGGGTGCCAGCCCCCTGCCGCCTCGGCCTCCTCTATCAGCCCCCATTGGCGGTAGAGGTCGAATAGCGTCACGGTGTCGGCCAATTGGTCGAATGAGGCCTTGCCTCGGTTGTAGGCGCCGTAGTCCACCCGCCCTGCCGCATAGTGGCGCGCCCCGGCCCCGGCGTGCCAATAGATGCCGACGGTGTCGTTTATTTTGCCCCTGATCTCTGCTGCAAAGCGGAATAGGTTGCGCTTCATGCGATAGAAGGCGGAATTGGTGTAGGCAGGGTTGTCGTGGAGGTAGAAGTTGTCGTTGAAGAATGGGTTGATGAGGTAGGGGTTGTACTTGGCCTGATAACCGTTGTATCCATAAAAGTCCCAAAGGGCGTCGGTCCGGTAGGCGATGTCAAAGTCGAGTTTGAACCCCTTGACGAGGCGCTTGGTGTCGTAGTAGAGCCTGAAACACCCCGCCCGTCGGGTGCTGTATGACGCTTCGCCGTACAGCATTTGGTCGTAGTTCGGATAGCGCGGCCGGCCGCCGAAGTCGTACAGCGTGCCCGCAATCCTCCCCGTGAGTCCCGTCTGTTGGTTCAGCCCGACCATGGGGAGGGCGCACCAGTGGACTCCTTGCTTGCTCACGGCTTTCACCGCCTCCTGCATGGACAGCCCGTCGGCCGAGCCGAAACTGTAATATTCCGCCTCCGCCGCCGCCCCAACGGTTTTCTTCTCCTGCCCCAGCACGGGCTGGAGCAAGGACAATAGGCCAACCAATATTGCGAGTGACGGCTTCATTGGGCTTTATCTAAGGTGTCTGACACAGAGAGCGTCGGAAATGACGGAGTGTCCCACACTCACTTTGCCGTTCCGACAGTCTCATTTTTTCTTCTTTTCAACTTGCAAAAATACGATTTTTTTTTGTAATTTTGCATTCCCAAATGCAAAATAACTCTTAATTAAAAATAAACGCTATGACAGAAACTGTTAAAACATTAAGAGACAGTTCGGCAATGCGCTGGACTGCCCTCCTCCTGCTGGCCTTGGCCATGTTTTGTTCCTACATCTTTATGGACATTTTGTCGCCCATCAAGGAATTGATGATGTCCCAGCGCGGGTGGGACTCCACCGCATTTGGCACAATGCAGGGGGCGGAGACATTCTTGAATGTCTTTGTCTTCTTCCTCATTTTTGCCGGCATCATTCTCGACAAAATGGGCGTCCGCTTCACGGCTGTCCTTTCGGGCGCGGTGATGTTGGTGGGCGCCTCTATCGAATGGTATGCCGTTTCCGGATCATTCGTCGGCAGCAGCACCGAGGCCTGGTTCACCAGCCACCTCAACTATATCCCCGGCTTCGACGAATTGGGCGTCTCGCCCTTCTACAAGGGTATGCCCGCTTCGGCCAAGGTCGCCGCGCTCGGCTTCATGTTCTTCGGCTGCGGTACCGAAATGGCCGGCATCACTGTCTCGAGAGGCATTGTCAAGTGGTTCAAGGGCCGCGAGACGGCTCTCGCCATGGGCTCCGAAATGGCGCTTGCGCGTCTCGGTGTGGCCACCTGCATGATTTTCTCTCCCTATTTCGCCAAACTGGGCGGCGTTATCGATGTCAGCCGCTCTGTCGCCTTCGGCTTTGTGCTCCTCTGCGTTGCCCTGATGATGTTCGTCGTCTATTTCTTCATGGACAAGAAGCTCGACGCTCAGACTGGCGAGGCCGAAGAAGCCGACGAACCCTTCAAAATCAGAGATATCGGCAAAATCCTCTCCAGCATGGGCTTCTGGTTGGTCGCCCTCCTCTGCGTCCTCTATTACAGCGCCATCTTCCCCTTCCAGAAATACGCCGTCAATATGCTCCAGTGCAACCTGACGCTCACCCCGGGCGAGGGATTCTGGGCTGGCGATTCCGTCACTTGGATTCAATACGGCATCATGCTTGTCGTGGCCGCCGGCTCTTTCGCCAGCAACTTCTCCAAGAAAAAAAGCCGCAAGTTCGGCCTCATGGCTGTCGCTGTCATTGCCCTCGTCGTCTATTGCTATATGGGCTATAGGCGCGGCACCGCCGAGACCATCTTTGCTGTCTTCCCCTTGCTGGCTGTGGCCATCACACCCATCCTCGGCAACATGGTTGACCATAAGGGCAAGGCGGCAACAATGCTGATGATTGGCTCGCTGCTGCTCATCGTCTGCCACCTTACTTTCGCTTTCGTCCTTCCGATGTTCAAGGGCAATGCCGTGGGCGGCGTGGTGGTCGCCTACGTCACCATCCTGGTGCTGGGCGCCAGTTTCTCGCTCGTCCCTGCCGCTCTCTGGCCCAGTGTCCCCAAGCTGGTCGACGAGAAAATTATCGGTTCGGCCTACGCGCTCATTTTCTGGATTCAGAATATCGGTCTTTGGCTCTTCCCGCTCCTGATTGGCAAAATCCTCACCAATACCAACCAAGGGTTGGCCGAAGCCGTTGAGAACGGAACCATGACCATCGAGGAAGCCTCCGTCTCTTTCGACTACACCTGGCCGCTGGTTATGCTCGCCTGCCTCGGTGGCGCCGCCCTCCTGATCGGCTTAATCCTCAAAGCCGTTGACCAGAAGAAACACCTCGGCCTCGAAGAACCCAACATCAAAGACTGAGCGAATCATCCGCT
>DCJB01000106.1:20580-34760 GCA_002317325.1 Bacteroidales bacterium UBA1711 | reverse complement strand
AAATCGTGGGGTATTTGTTCAGGTGTTCCTCGAACGAAGGCAACTTCGCAATCGCCAAGTCCTCGAAGAGGCGGCGGCTGTCGCACGACTTGTCGTAATAGGCATAGAGCATCTTGGCCGCCATCGACTTGCCGAACCTTCTGCCGCGGGTCACGCAGGTGAAACGAAATTCAGTGTCCAATGTCTCGTTAATATACTGAATCATGGCAGTTTTGTCCACATATTCAGATTTGCGCGCAGACATAAAATCCGCATTGCCTTTGTTCAGGAACCTACCCATAGTGCAGTTGGTATTTTGTTTGCAATAACAATTGTCACATCACACAAACGCAGCAAGGATGAAATTATTGCCCCGTATGAGTGATTTTCGTATCCTGCACCCGGCACTCAGGGTACTCTCGCGGCTCGCTCGCGAATCCGTGGAGAATCGTGGGCGAACCGTGTGCTCCAGGACTCAGAATGCAGAGCGGCTGACGCAGTCCGTTTGTCTGCGTCACTGCTGTCTCCGCCCGCCCCCGCTGCAGCATGACATCTAAAAAAAGCCTTGAAAATCACGTCCGATTTGAAAATAAGTCGTATCTTTGCAGTCGAAAACACAGGCAGGCCATGAGTGAATATGAAATACCATTTGTTGCGCTTTGCATCAGAGAATTTGGCAAACACTTTGGAATCTCGCGCCGCGCCGCGTATGACTATCTGCCAAATATCAAAGGATTGTCTTTTCTTGCTGAGTTTACGACGTTGTACACTTTCAATCAATTGATGAGACGGTCAGCGATTTGATATTCTGCTCTCATCACAACGAAGGGACGCTGAGATGATTCATTTAATCCCCGCCAAACTGACACTTGGCTACCCGCACGATTCGTAATAGAGCCAAAAAACTGACAACACGAAACGAATATGACGATAGAAGAAATCAGAAAGATAATCACAGCCGACGAGCACCGGCAATTGGAGCTGAAGAAAAGCACTGGCGAGCTGAAAGAGGGCATGCATTCGGCATGCGCCTTCCTCAACACTGAGGGAGGCTGGCTCATCTTCGGCGTCACTCCGGCAACACTCAAGATTGTCGGCCAGCAGGTGACAGACAACACCCAGCGCGAGATTTCGCAGGCGCTGAGTCTGATGGAGCCCCGGGTTGATGTAAGGGTGGAGTATGTCGATGTGCCGGAATCGGTTGACAAAAAAGTCATAGCCCTGTTTTTCGACGGCTGGGTGTGGGGGAAGGACCCTTGCACCTACCGTGGCTGCCCTTATTACAGGGTTGAGAGTACCACCCGCGAGATGCCCCGACAGATGTTTGAGGAACGTCTCAAAGCGGCAAAACCGCAGTTCTTTGCTTGGGAACGTCAGCAGGCCGATGGTGTCGGAATGGCGGACTTGAACGAAGAGCGCGTGCGCGGAGCCGTCAGGTTGGGTGTGGAAAATGGACGAATGCCCGCATCAGCCATGACTGAACCACTGGATAAGGTGCTTTCCAAACTCCAGTTGTTGCACGACGGCAAACCAAACAACGCGGCTGCCATGCTGTTTGGTACCAACACATACGAATACGCTCAATTCAGAATCCGTCTGGCTCGGTTTCGGGGGAATGACAAAAACAGTTTTCTTGACAACCAGCGTGTGGAGGGCAATTTCTTTGAGCTGCTTGATGCCGGCATGGCGTTCTTCTTCAAGTGGCTGCCACTAAGTGGAGAAATAAAAGGATTTGTGAGAGAAGACAATCTTGAAATCCCTTCGGTGGCACTTCGAGAGGCGTTGATCAACGCCTTGTGTCATCGTCAGTACGAAAGGTATAATCTCACGATAGGGATAGCCATCTACGATGACCGCATCGAGATTGAGAATCCGGGTTTCTTGCCTCCTCAACTGACCCCGGAAACCATCAAAGAGCCACACGGATCCATTCCATACAACCCTATTATCGCTGATGTATTGTACAAAACCACGTTCTTGGAAAGTTGGGGATCGGGCGCTCGCCGCATAATGGATGCATGCAAGGAGCAGGGCGTTCCGGAGCCCATGTGGAAAATCCAAAGTGGTTTCGTGGTGGTGACTTTCCCCAGGCCAAATGGCTCAAGAAATGGCTCAAAAGATGACGCAAAAAGTGACGTAAAAAGTAACGCAAAAAGTAACGCAAAAAGTGGCGTAAAAAGTGACGCAAAAAGTGGCGTAAAAAGTGGCGTAAAAAGTGACGCAAAAAGTGACGCAAAGAGTAACGCAAAGAGTAACGCAAAAAGTAACGCAAAGAGTAACGTAAAAAGTAACGTAAAAAGTAACGTAAAAAGTAACGCAAAAAGTGACGCAAAAAGTGACGCAAAAAGTAACGCAAAGAGTAACGTAAAAAGTGACGCAAAAACCACCCATAAAATACTGACTTTAATTGAGAGAGCCCCCAATATTACCATTTCTGATATTCGCAAAATTCTTGAATTATCAGATAGCGGTGTAAGGAAAAATATTGGAATATTAAAAAGTCAAGGAAAACTTCGCCGCATCGGTCCCCCTAACGGCGGTCGCTGGGAGGTGATAAAATAGCATTGATAATCACAAAGCCGTGAATCAATGAAAAAACTTTCGTTCATACTGACACTCCTGCTGCCGCTGCTGGCTGCCGCCCAGGATGTCGCCAACACCCGTTTCGATCAGGACGGCTCGAAGGTGCGGATTTACTACGACCTGTCGAAGCTGGCGGATGTGTCCATCTGCCTAAGCACCGATGGGGGCAAGACTCATGAGTCCAGTCCCCTGCGCAGCGTGAGCGGGGGTGGTGGGGAAACAGGTGCCCACAGGCAAGAACAGGTGTGCCGTGCGGGACGTGCTGAACGACCGCGATAAGCTGTAAGGCGACCGGATCTGTTTCCAAATTTGTGCCTCTAAGTTCGGCACGCAGACCATCACCGTGGGCAACGCAACCTTCGCCATGATTGGCGTGGTGGGCGGCATCTTCTCCATGGGCGCTACCCCCCCCCGGGCAGCGAAGCGAAGCCGACGACGACGCGCCCGGCCTCCGCGGCGACTTCCTCGGCTTCCCCCTTGCCCTCCATTTCGGAGGTGAACTCAGGAAATCTTCTTCTTTTGGAAAAAAAGTCTTACCTTTGTAGGACGAAAAGAAACAGAACACCATGAACAAGAGAATCGCTTTCAAACTATTAGCCGCCGCAGTGCTGATGACGCTCTCGGTCGGCACCCTCAGCGCCCAGCAATTGGAGACCTCCATCTACGCCGGCGGACTGCTGCCCACGGGGCAGTTCGCCCGCTATAATGCCGCCGCCGGGCCGATGGCCACGGGCATTTTTACCCCGCTGGCCGACACGAGCATTGCCAAGGGCGCGTCGCCCGCCGTGGGCCTGACGGCCCGCATGGGCTTCTTTTTCGACATCGGATTTGGCGAAATCATGCCTTTCTTTGAGGCAGGCTTTGTCTGGAACGCGCCCAAGCGGGCCGTCCGCGACGCCTTCGACCAAGCCTACTCCCACGGCGAAGCCGCCAAAGCGCCGCAATACTTCAACGTGCCCATCCTCGCGGGCTTCAAGTACCGCTATGCCGTCACCGACATCGTCATGCCCTTCGTAGAGTTCGGCCTCGGAACCGACATCTTCTTTATCTCGGGCAACGGATTCAGAGAGAGCGGCCCCTGGTACACCTACAAGCCCTCGGCCGACATTGCGTGGCAGGTCGGACTCGGCACCTATCTGTCGGGCCACTTCTCTGCGGGAGCCTACTACACCAGCTACGGCAGCCACAAGATAAGCTACACGAGCAAGTCCTCCGGCCGCAACGACGGCAGCACCCCCAACTACACCGAGCGCCGCACCCTCGGCGAGATTGGCCTCCGCCTCGGATTCCACTTCTAACCAAACCCCAGGCACCAAAAGCCCTCCGGGGAGGCCGCTTCCGCCGCCTCCCCAAAGGGCTTTTGCCACTGCCGTAAGGTCTCCAATCCCCGTACGCGGAAGGGGGGGCATCACTCTTTGGTTCTTTCCTTTATGTTTTCCTGAGTTCAACTATCAAATGCAACTTTGACTAACAAATGGGAGGAAGAGTCGCAGCACGGGCCAGAGACGATATTTCATTCAACACGCTATTATCATGGAAGAGAAAACTTTCGACACGCCTATGGGTGTGATTCACTACTGGACGGGAGGCGCCGAGGGCGACCCCGAGGCGCCGACGCTTGCGCTGCTGCCCGGACTGACGGCCGACCACCGCCTCTTCGACCGGCAGGTGGAAGGCCTGCGCGACCGCTGCCGGCTGATCGTGTGGGACGCGCCCGGCCACGGCGCCTCGCGGCCTTTTGAACTGGGCTTCGGGCTGCCGGACAAGGCTCTGTGGCTCAAAGCCATACTCGACCGCGAGGGGGCGGCGGCACCCGTGCTGGTGGGGCAGTCAATGGGCGGCTGCGTCTCGCAGATGTTCATACATCTGTTCCCCGGCCGGGCGGCGGCATTCGTCTCAATCGACTCGGCTCCGCTGCAGCGCCGCTACTACACGGCCGCCGAGTTGTGGCTGCTGCGGCACACCGGGCCGATGTACCGCCTCTACCCCTGGCGCGCCCTGCTGCGCGACGGGGCGCGGGGCTGTGCCGAAAGCGCCTACGGCCGCAGCCTTATGCGGACGATGATGGAGGACTACACCCCGCGCGAGTACTGCCGGCTCGCCGCCGACGGCTACCGAATGCTGGCCGAAGCGGTGGAGGCCGACCTGCCCTACGCCGTCAGCTGCCCCGCCCTGCTCATCTGCGGCAGGCAGGACCATGCGGGCTCCGCCCGCGGCTACAACCGCCGCTGGGCGGCACAGACCGGACTGCCTATCGTGTGGTTGGCAGCCGCCGGCCACAACGCCAATACCGACCAGCCCGACCGGGTGAACGATTTGCTATGGCAGACGGTGAACGGCAGACGGTGAACGGCAGACCGTCAACAAAAGGCTGAGAACCAAGCGGGAGAGCCCATTGGGCGGCGCTTGGTCTCGGCAGTTGGCTTTTTTTTTCGTATCTTTGCAGCATGAAAAAGACACTGCTTCTTTGGGCTATGATCGCCGCAACCCTCTGCGGCAGAGGACAGTCGGATCGGCTGCCCGAAACCGACTCCCTCATCTGCCGCCGCGTGGCGGAGTGGCAGGACCTCAAATTCGGCTTCATGATGCACTGGGGCCTCTACGCCCAGTGGGGCGTGGTGGAGTCATGGAGTATCTGCAACGAACCGTGGATTGACCGCGGCGGAGCCTCCTACGACGACTACAAGCGCCGCTACCAGCTCCTGAACCGCACCTTCTGCCCCCGCCACTTCGACCCCGCCGCCATGGCCGCCGCCGCACGCGCCGCGGGTATGCGCTATGTGGTGTTCACCGCCAAGCACCACGACGGCTTCTGTATGTTCGACAGCCGCGAGACCGACTACACCACCGCCGGCCCCGAATGCCCCTACCGCCACGCCCCGCAGCCCGACATCACCCGCGCCATCGTGGAAGCCTTCCGCCGCGAGGGGCTGTGGACCGGCCTCTACTTCTCCAAACCCGACTGGCACCACCCCGACTACTGGGCGCCCGAATGGGCCACCCCCGACCGCAACGTCAACTACGACCCCGCCGCCCTCCCCGACCGCTGGGAACGCTACAAATCTTTCGTCCTCCGCCAGGTGGTGGAGCTGACCCACAACTACGGCCACATCGACATCTTGTGGTTGGACGGGGGCTGGGTGCGCCCCGCATGGAGCATCAACGACGAGAGCCGCGAGTGGCTCGGCTGCTGCCAGCGCGTCCAGGACATCGACATGGAGCGGCTGGCCGCCGCCGCACGCAACGAAAACCCCGACCTCATCATTGTGGACCGCAGCGTGGGCGGCCGCTTCGAGAACTACCGCACCCCCGAGCGGCAGGTGCCCGACTCGCTCCTGCCCTACCCGTGGGAGACCTGCATGACCATGGGCGACAGCTGGTCCTGGGTGCCTGATGATCGCTACAAGTCGGTCCGCGAACTCATCCACCTGCTCTGCGACGTGGTGGCCAAGGGGGGCAACTTGCTGCTGAACGTCGGACCCGACGCCGAAGGGCGGCTCCCCCAGCCCGCGCTGCAACGCATGAAGGCCATCGGCGACTGGCTGGCCGAAAACGGCCGCGCCATCTACGCCACCCGCCCCCTCCACCCCTACTGCCAAGGCAACAAGCGCTTCACGCAGAGCAAGGACGGACGCCACCGCTACGAAATCACCCTCACCGACCAAGCCCCCTACGCCACGGTGCGCGAGCTGGCCGACTGACTCGCGCCCCCGCGGGCGGCGGACTACCGGTAATAGAGATAGCTGAGTCCCTCCTCGGCCAAGAGGCTGCGGGCGGTCTGCTGCAGCTCCTCGGCAGTCACGGCGCGCAGGTCGGCGGCCATCTCTTCAAGGGTGTCGGCGCGGCCGTAGTTGAGGCAGGCCTTGCCTATGCTCTGCATTTCGTTGAGCCCCGAGTCGTTGGTGATGGCCATCTGCCCCACCATCTGCTGCTGGGCGGCGGCTATCTGCCGGTGGGTGAGCGGCACGTCGCGCAGGCGGCGCAGCTCGGCAAGTATGAGCTCGGTGCTGCGCTCGGCAGCGTCGGAATCAACCCCGGCATAGATGTAGAAGAGGCCCGCGTCGGTAAAGGGCGCATACTGCGACTCCACCGAATAGCAGAAGCCGTGCTTCTCCCGGATGCTGACGTTGAGGCGCGAGTTCATGGCTGGGCCGCCCAGCAGGTTGTTGAGGAGCGCGAAGGCGGTCTTGCGCGGGTCGAAGAGGCTTGGGGCGGCGCAGCCGATGAGCAGGTGCACCTGGTGGGTGTGCCGGGCCGCGGTGGCGCTGAAGGGGGCGGGGGCGGGCGCCGTGCGCGGCGGCGCGGCAGCGGCCGCCGGGCGGGGGGCGGCCGCCTCAAAGTAGCGCCGGCAGAGCCGCACCAAGGCGTCGAACTCCACATTCCCCACCACCGATATGACCATGCGGTCGGGTGTGTAGCGCCCCGCCATGAAGGCGTGCAGGAACTCGGGGCTGAAGCGGCGGACGTTGCGCTTGGTGCCCAGGATGTTGTGGCCGAGGGGATGGGCGCCGAAGAAGCGCTCCTCAAACTCGTCGTAGATGAGGTCGGCGGGCGAGTCTTTGTAGAGGTTGATTTCCTCCGCCACCACTTCTTTCTCGTTCTCAATCTCCCGGAGGGGGAAGGCGGGACGGAAGAGGAGGTCGGCAAAGAGCTCTATGCAGCGGGGCAGGTGGCGCGCCAAGGAGGTGGCATAGATGCAGGTCTCTTCTTTGGTGGTGAAGGCGTCCAGCTCGCCCCCCACGCCGTCTATGCGGTTGCGTATGTGGTGCGGACGCCGCTTGTCGGTGCCTTTGAAGATGGAGTGTTCTATGAAGTGGGCGGCGCCCTCTTCGGGACCCTGCTCGTCGCGCGAGCCCACGTTGACATACACGCCCGAATAAGCCACCGCCGAGTCGGTCTGGCGGTGGACGATGCGGATGCCGTTGGCGAGAGTGAAATAGTTGTACACAGCGATAGGAAAGGAGGTATTGAGACAAACGTTCAGCCGGCGGCGGATTCCCCGCGGGGGGCGAGTAGGGCGAAGCCGAAGGCCACAAAGGTGATGCCGGCGAGGGTTTCAAGGGTGTCCTCGGTGAGGAACGAGACCAGCGTGATGCAGAGGAAGAAGATGAAGAGGCCCGAGCAGGGGCGGCGCCGCAGCGCCCGCGCAAAGGCGGCGGCTATGAGCAGGAAGCCCGTCAGCCCGAAGGCGAGAAGGAAGTTGAGGTATTGGCTGTGGGTGTGGAGACCGCTGCCGGCCAAGGGCGATCCGTCGGCCGCAAGCTCGGCGTCCAGTTCGCGCGGCACGTCGCCCGTCCCGGCACCGAAAAACGGGCGTCGGAGGAACAGGCGGAAGCCCGCCTCCCACAGCTCATAGCGCTGGAGCATGGAGAAGTTGCTCACACTGCCGTGGCAGCGGCGGCTCTCCTGCTCAAAGAAGAGGACATAGAACAGCCGCCGGGGGCCGGGACTCAGATAGACGGGGTTGGCCACGCCCTGCTCTATGGCGGCCACGTCGGCGGGCGCGAGGCGGGTGAGGCCGGCGCTGTCCTTGGTGGCGCCTATGGCGTTGAGATACCGCACCAAGGCGGGCAGCACCGGGTAGCCCACGGGGGTGAGCGAATCTATCGGCACCCGGCTGTAGCGGGGCCACTGCTGCCGCAACTCCTCCTCGCACACGCACTGGCTGACCACCGCCCCGTTCTCTATCAGACCGTCGGTGCCGTGGGTGTAGGGGTTGCCGTTGGCGGTGGCTGTGGGCAGCGCCGCGGCCGTAGGCAGGGTGTAGTAGTCGTGGCGGTAGTGCAGGAAGAGCAGCGCCACCGCGGCGACGGCGGCCGCAAAGAGGGCCGGCAGCCCCAGCCGCAGCGGCGCCGGCAGCCGCCGGCCGCGGCAAATCAGCAGCACTGCCGCCGACACAAAGAGGACGGCGAAGGCGGTGTAGGCCCGCAGCAGGTAGAGGAAGAAGAGCATCCACAGCGCCGCCCCCGCGCCCGCAGCCCACACCCACCGCCGGCGGCAGCGGAACAGCAGCGCGGCCGCCGCGCCTATGAAGAGGCAGATGTTGAGCCCGAGGCGGATGTGGGAGATATACGGCACCAGCTCGCGGTAGGGGAGTCCCGGGATGGTGAGCAGCCGCACCACGCCGATGACCGACAGGACGAGGAGCGTGCCGCCGTGGGCCGCCGCCACGCACAGCAGTTCGCGGCGGGCGAGGGGACGCGACGTCAGCACCACCAAGGGAATGGCCGCCAACGGGAGCTTCTTCTGAATGTCGTAGAGGCCGTAGGCAAGGTCGGCCGTGCCTGCGAGCCACAGCAGGTGGATGCCCATGAGGACGAGGAACGCCTGCAGCAGCCGGCTCGAACGCAGCGCCTTGAGGCGGGCGCCCCAGTCCCACTCGGCCACCCAGTTGGCTAACAGCAGCACCCACACCAAGTTGGTGAGGAAGACCGAGGTGGTCATGCCGACGGCCAGCAGGCAGAGCAGCCCCGGATAGATCCGTGTCGTGACGGAGCGAAGCACTACCGGCCTAAGAGTTTGTTATACTGGGCGGGGTCGGAGAGTATTTCTACGGCCCGGCGCACATCGGGGTCGGCGGCAAGCGAACCCTCCACCCGGCCGCGCTGGTAGTAGTAGCGCGCCAAAATCTCGTCGAGGAGGAATTGGCTGATTTCGTCCCGGTGGCGCATCAGGTCTTCTTTCTTGGCCTGTTGGAAGGTGGACTCAAGGGAGTCTATCTGGCTCTTGAGCTCGCCTATGTAGTCTTCCTCTTTGGAGACGAGGCGCAGCTCCTCGATGAGCTGCTCGGTGTAGGTCTTATAGGAGTAGTTCTTGTCGGAAAGGAAGGCGACGAAGTCGTTGTATATGTCGTCGGTGATACGGAATCGTGTGGGCGGGGCGATGGTGTCGTGCTCGCGGCGGAACTTGTTGGCGTAGTTGAAGAAGAGGAACTTGTTGAAGAGGGCTGCGGTGAGCAGCGACGAGGGGTTGTGCTCTACCTCCGCGTCGGGTTCTATGCCGAAGCCGTCATAGACGGTGCGGCCGTTGCGGGTCTGGTAGGCGGTCTTGAGCGAGTCGGGCACCTTGACGGCCCGGCCGTTGGCGTCGCGCCGGCTGTAGTCGATGGCCTGAATGCAGCGGCCGCTGGGAATGAAGTATTTGGACACTGTCACCTTCATCTGGCTGTTGTAGGGCATGGGAAGGATGTTCTGCACCAACCCCTTGCCGTAGGACCGCTCGCCTACGACCACGGCGCGGTCGAGGTCCTGCAGGCTGCCGCTGACTATCTCGCTGGCCGAGGCGCTGCTCTCGTTGATGAGCACGGCAAGGGGTATGTCGAGGTCTTCGGGCGCAAGGGTGGTGCGGCTCTTGAGGTTCTTGGAGGCCACTTTGCCCTTGGTCTCCACCACCAGCTCGCCCGAGCGCACCCAGATGGACACGATGTCAACCGCTTCGTTCATCAGGCCGCCGCCGTTGCCGCGTAGGTCGAGTATGAAGCCCTTCATGCCGGGGTTCTCGCGCTTGAGGCGGCGGAAGGCCTCCCGCACGTTCTTGGCGGCGTCCTGGGTGAACTCGGTGAGGCGGGCGTAGCCGATGCCCCCCTCCACCATGCCGCTGTAGGCGAGGTTGGGAAGGCGTATCTCGGCGCGGGTGATGGAGACCTCGTGCTCGCGGCCGTCGCGCTCATAGCGGAGCGTGACGGCGGTGCCCGCCTGGCCCCGCATGGCGCTGCTCACGTCGGCATTGCTCTTGCCCTCGGTGCTCTCGCCGTTCACGGCCACTATGCGGTCGCCCGCGCGCAGCCCCGCCTTGTCGGCGGGCAGCCCCTCGTAGGGCTCGGCTATGTATATGTTCTTCCCCTCTTGATGGATGAGCGAACCAATGCCGCCGTACTGGCCGAGGACCTGCATCTTCACGTCCTCCATGTCGCTCTCGGCAAAATAGTTGGTGTAGGGGTCGCAGGAGGCCAGCATGGCGTCGATGGCCGTCTTCATGGTCTTCCCGGGGTCAACGTCATCGACGTAGTTGAGGTGGAGCGTCTTATAGACGTTGGCGAATATCTCGAGGTTCTTGGCAATCTCGAAGCTCTTGTCGTTCTGGGCCGAGGCCGCGAGGCCGGCGACAACAGTCAGCAGCAGTAAAAGGCGTTTCTTCATGATGGTTGATGGACGGATTGGCAATTGGGAACTAATGGCGCTGAAACTCGCTCACGTGCAGTTTGTCGGGCGAGACGAACCAGACGATGTCGCCCTGCTCGAATGCGGTGGCGTGGGAGGGATTGGGCATATAGTCGCCCGCCCGCTCTATGGCTATGACCATGGCGTTGTAGTTCTTCGAGAACTGGGCATGGCTGATGGTGGTGCCGAGAAGGGGGCTCCCTTCTTCTATTTCAAGTCGATAGGTGTTTATTTCGTGGTCGGAATGGTCGTGAACCAGCATATCGGGCTCCACTTCGAGGAGGGTGCGCACCGCGGCTATCTGCTCCTCGCTGCCGATGATGGTGAGGCGGTCGCCGGGCAGTATGAGGCACTCGGGGGCGGGCAGGTCGATGATGCGGCCCGCCCGCTCAATGGAGACGATGTTCACGCCGTGCCCGTTGCGGAGGTGGCTCTCCCGCAGGGTCTTGCCCGACAGGGGCGAATAGGGGGTGACGGCTATGCGCTCCATCAGGAAGCTGTTGTCCAACGTCTCGGGTATCTTGAAGGAGTTCTGGGCCTGACGCTGGTTGAAGTTGGTGACAAAACGGTCTTCTATGCGGTTGTAGAAGTCGGTGGCCCTGCGGGACAGGAGTATGGCCACCACCGACACGAGGACGATGACCACCAGCAGGCCGACGGCCATATGTACATAGCGCGACACTACCCAGCCCACATAAAAGATGACTAAGAAGTACCGCAGCGCCAGCAGCGGAATGACCACCGCCTGGCGGTGGTTGAAGGTCTGGAGCATCTTGCGGACGCGGTTGCGGCCCACCCCCTTCACGGCCAGCGCCCACAGGAAGGGCGACATGATGATGAGGGTGGCGGCCATGCCTATCACGTTGCTCCAGGCCACAGGTATGGCGAGACGCTGGAAAAGGCCGTTGAGGAAGGGCTTGAGCAGCAGGAAGCTCAACAGCGCCAAGGCGGCGAGGATGACTCCGTAGATGAGGATGGTGGTCAGCTGTTTGCGCAAAAAGGAGTCGGCCCGCTTCTCGTGCCCCTCGCGGAGGGAGGAGGCGGTGTAGTGGTCAAGGGCGGTGGTCAGCTTGGCGGGCAGCTTGGGCGAGAGCCAGTTGTAGGCCGGAAGCCCCGCCTTTATCATGTAGGGCGTGACAAAGGTGGTGAGGATGGACACCGAGACAATGATGGGATAGAGGTTGGCGTCGATGACGTTGAAGCTGAGTCCGAGACCGGCAATGATGAAGGAGAACTCGCCAATCTGGCAAAAGCAGAAGCCCCCCTGCATGGCCGAGCGGAGCGGCTTGCCGCTGAGGAGCATTCCCAAGGTGGCGGCTTGCGACTTGAAGAGGATGACCACCGCAGCGATGATGAGGATGGGACCGATGAACTTGACCAGCACCTCGGGGTTGACCAGCATGCCTACCGACACGAAGAAGACCGCCCCGAAGAGGTTCTTGACCGGGGTGACTATGCGGTGGATGACGTCGGCCTCGATGGTCTCGCTGAGGATGGCGCCCATCACGAAAGCGCCCAAGGCCGTGGAAAACCCGGCAAAGTCGGCCAGCACCACCATGCCGAAGCATAAGCCGATGGATACTACGCAGAGCGTCTCTTCGGTCATCCACTTGCGCATCCAGCGCAAGAAGGTGGGTATGAGGTAGATGCCGAAGGTGAACCATACAATGAGCGAGAAGGCCAGCTTCACCATGCTCATGCCCAATTCGGCACCGTTGAACCGCCGGCTGACGCTGATGGTGGAGAGGACCACCAGCAGCAGCACCGCCACCAAGTCCTCGACCACGAGCACCGCCGTCACTGTGCCGGTGAACTTCTGCTGCTTCAGTTTGAGGTCTTCAAACGACTTGATGATGATGGTGGTGGATGAGATGGAGAGCATACAGCCGAGGAAGATGCTGTCCATGGTGCTCATGCCCAACAGGTGGCCCGTCACGTTGCCGAGGACAAACATCACGGCCAGTTCGGTCAGGGCCGTCACCGCTCCCGTCGCTCCCACCTTCTTCAGTTTCTTCACGCTGAACTCCAGTCCGAGCGCAAACATGAGGAAGACTATGCCGATGTCGCTCCACACTTTGATGTCCCCCGCATCGCCTATGCCCGGAAACCAGGGGAAGTAGGGCCCGATGAAGAATCCCGCCACGATGTAGCCCAGCACCAAAGGCTGCTTGAGCCACTTGAAGATGACGGTGATGACTCCGGCCGTCATAAGGATGATGGCCAAGTCGAGGAATATGGGAGGCAATGAGGACATAGCGCAGCTGTTTGAGTATGACATTGCGGGGGGAACCTGTCCGAGGCTCCTCCCCAAACAAAACTCCTTAACGGGGTTCAATGCCCATTATTGCCCCAAAGTCCCTTTTTTTTCTCTTCTTATGGCAATAATATGCCCGCGTCTGCGTTATAACCTGTTATTAATTTTTCATGCTTTGAAAAAGATTGCCATCATTGCCATTGTCTTGTCCGCCGCAGCCATCGCTGGCGAGATTTTCATCTTTGCCACTCAGAAGGAGGACAGCGACGAGGTGCAGCAGCGGGCCATCATGCACGACTACCGCATCTACGCCCCCCCGCTGCCCGACACGCTCTCGTTTGCCGGCGAGCAGGTCCCTATGGAGACTTACTACGTCCGCGAGGCGTTGGACAAAGAACTCATCACCACCATGTACAGGCAGTCGAACACGCTGCTGTGCCTCAAACGGGCCAACCGCTTCTTCCCCGTCATCGAACCCATCTTGAAAGACTGCGGGGTGCCGGACGACTTCAAATACCTCTGCGTGATTGAGAGCAGCCTCACCAACGCCACCTCGCCCGCCAAGGCGCAAGGCTTTTGGCAGTTCGTGCCAGCCACGGGCAAAAGCTACGGCCTCTTCGCTAACGACGAGGTGGATATGCGCAACGATTTGGAGGCTTCCACCCGCGCCGCCTGTCTGTATCTGAAGAAGATGCACGCCCAGTTCGGCAGCTGGTCGGCAACGGCGGCAGCCTACAACTGCGGCGAGAACGGGCTGGCTCGCCGCTTCGAGGCTCAGCGGGTGGAGAAGTACTACGACCTGCGGCTCAACACCGAGACCTCCCGGTATGTCTATCGCATCCTGGCCATGAAGCTGGTGATGGAGAACCCCCGCCAGTATGGCTTCCACGTGAGGCGCTGCGACCTCTACCCCCCCATCCCCACCCGCACCGCCACTCTCGCAGGACAGAAGGTGGACCTCTATCAGTTCGCCCGCGACAACGGCACCACCTACAAAATGCTCCGGGAACTCAACCCCTGGCTGCTCACCGACAACTTGGCCAACAAAGAAAACCGCACCTACACCGTGAAACTGCCCGTAGCCCGCGGCACCCTCCAGCGCACCCTCACCAAAGGCCGTAAAGACACCTCCCTGCTGTGAGTCGGTGAACAGTGACCGGTGAACGGTGACCAGTGAACGGTGACCAGTGAACGGTGAACAGTGA
>DCJB01000106.1:293-20477 GCA_002317325.1 Bacteroidales bacterium UBA1711 | reverse complement strand
TTCTTCTTCCTCCTTCCTCTTCCCCCATGCCTAATATCGAAATACTCGGCGCCCGAGAACACAACTTGCAGAACATCGACATCGACATTCCGCGGGGTCAACTGGTGGTGTTCACCGGACTCAGCGGCTCGGGCAAATCGAGCCTCGCCTTCGACACCATCCACGCCGAGGGTCAGCGCCGCTACTTGGAGACTTTCTCGGCCTACGCCCGCCACTTTATGGGCAATATTGAGCGCCCCGACGTGGACAGCATCAGCGGACTCAGCCCCGTCATTTCTATCGAGCAGAAGACCACCAACAAGAACCCCCGCTCTACGGTGGGCACCGTGACGGAGATTTACGACTTTGTGCGTCTGCTCTACGCCCGCATCGGCACCGCCTATTCCCACACCACGGGCGAGAAGATGGTCAAATATACCGAAGAGCAGATTATTGCCCTCATCTGCGAGAAATACGACGGAAAGGATGTCTCTATCCTCGCCCCCTTGGTCAAAGCCCGCAAGGGCCACTACCGCGAGTTGTTTGCCCAAGTGGGGAAGAAGGGGTTCCTGCGGGTGCGGGTGGATGGCGAGATACGCGAGCTGACTTATAATATGCAGGTGGACCGCTACAAGACCCACGACATCGAACTGGTGGTGGACCGCCTCCGCATCGGTCGGAGCCGCGACCGCCTCCGCGAGGCTGTCCGCACCGCCTTCAAGCAGGGCAAAGGGGTGCTGATGGTCTTGGAGAACCAGCCGCCCAACCCCATCCCCTCTCCTGCGCCCAAACCAGCCTTCTTCAGCCGTCTCCTCATGGACCCCGCCACGGGGCTCTCCTACCCCGAACCCGAACCCAACACCTTCTCGTTCAACTCCCCCTACGGCGCCTGCCCCCGCTGCAACGGTTTGGGGAAAATTGCCCAAATCGACCTCCGCAAACTCATCCCCGACCCCACGAAGTCTATCCGCGACGGCGCCTTTGAGGTGCTGGGGAAATACAGCCCCTCCAACTACTTCTACCGCAAGTTGGAGAACCTCGGCGTACACTACCGCTTCTCTATCGACGACCCTGTGGAGTCGTTCGGCGAGGACGCTATGAACACTATCCTCTACGGCACGTCGGACTTCACGGGCATGGAGGACACCTACGAGATGGCCCACAGCAGCAGCTTCCAAGGCATTGTGAACTACATCATGCAGATGGCTTCGGACGAGAGCTCGGCGGCTCTCCAGAAGTGGGCGGCCACGTTCATGAACACCGTCCCCTGCCCCGAGTGCCACGGCCACCGCCTCAAGCCCGAAAGCCTCGCCTTCAAGGTGGATGGCCTGCACATAGGCCAGATGGCCGACCTCGACTTGTGCGAACTCCACGAGCGGCTCTCGGGCCTGGAACAGCGGCTGCCCGGGCAGCAGCGGCTGCTGGCCCACGAGATTCTCCGCGAGATTTGCTCCCGCACCCAGTTTATGGTCGATGTGGGGGTGGGCTACCTCTCGCTCAACCGCAGCAGCAGCAGCCTCTCAGGCGGCGAGTCGCAGCGCATACGACTTGCCACACAAATCGGGGCACGGCTGGTCAATGTGCTGTATATCCTCGACGAACCTTCTATTGGACTGCACCAGCGCGACAACTGCCGCCTCATCAACTCCCTCAAGCAGCTGCGCGACCTCGGCAACAGCGTCATCGTGGTGGAACATGACCGCGACATGATTATGAGCGCCGACTATGTGGTGGACATCGGCCCCGGCGCCGGCGTGAACGGCGGCAAAATCATTTTCCAAGGCACCCACGACCAACTGGCCTCCTGCCGCGAACGCACCCTCACGCTCGACTACCTCAACCGCCGCAAGGACATCGCCATCCCCCACCGCCGCCCCATCGAGGGGTGCGACTACATCACCGTGGCGGGCGCCGCGGGCAACAACCTCAAGGACGTGACGCTCCGTCTGCCGCTGAAACGGTTTGTGTGCGTGACGGGCGTGAGCGGCTCGGGCAAATCAACGCTCATCAACGAGACCCTGCACCCTATCCTTGACCAGTATTTCTACCACTCGCTCCGCGAACCCCTCCCATACCGCGAAGCCGGCGGCTTGGGCCACATCGACAAGGTCATCGAAATCGACCAGTCGCCCATCGGCCGCACTCCGCGCAGCAACCCCGCCACCTACGCCGGCGTGTTCGACGAGATTCGCCAGCTGTTCTCACAGCTGCCGGCGGCCCGCATCAGAGGCTACAAGCCCGGACGCTTCTCTTTCAACGTCAGCGGCGGCCGCTGCGACCACTGCAACGGCGCCGGCGTGCGGACTATCGAGATGAACTTCCTGCCCGACGTGTATGTCAACTGCGAGGTGTGCAACGGCAAACGATACAACCGCGAGACGCTCGAAATACGCTACAAGGGCAAGAGTATTGCCGACGTCCTGGACATGACTATCAACGAGGCCGTCCCCTTCTTCGAGTCCTACCCCAAAATCTACCGCAAGCTCAAGACTATCCAGGAGGTGGGCTTGGGCTACATCACCCTCGGGCAGCAGTCCACCACCCTCTCGGGCGGCGAGGCCCAGCGCATCAAGCTGGCCACCGAACTGGCACGCCCCGAGACGGGCAACACGCTCTATATCCTCGACGAACCCACCACAGGCCTCCACTTCGAGGACATACGGGTGCTGCTGGAGGTGCTCCAGCGGTTGGTGGATAGGGGTAACAGCGTCCTCGTCATCGAGCATAATATGGACGTAATCAAGGTGGCGGACTGGATTATCGACATGGGGCCCGACGGTGGTCGCCAAGGGGGACGGATTATGTTTGAGGGCACTCCCGAGGCTCTTGCCGCCCAGCCCGACAACGTGACGGGGAGGTATCTGAGCGAAGAACTGGCCGCCACCCGTGCCGCCGCCGGGCTGTGCAGGCCCGCAGAGGCGGAGGCTGTCTCGGAGGGCCGCCCCTCGGCTGTCACCCCTGCACCCGCCCCGCAGCCCTGCCCGAACTGCGAACCGCCCGCCCCGGAACCTGCCCCAAAGAAGCGCGGCCGCCCCAAAGGCAGCGTCAAGAAAAAACCGCTGGCATAGCCTGTTCTGCAACCTAATAGCCGTGATTCTGTTCGTAATTTACTTGCTGCTCACTCCCGCCCTGCTGATGGCGCTGGCCCGCCGCTGGCGGTGGATTGACCGTGTAAGCCCCATGACGCTGCTGTACGCGCTCGGGCTGCTGGTCTCCAACCTCACCCCATGGCTCCGCACCCCGGGGGTGGGCGGCCTCAACAACACCCTCGGCAGCGTCTGCGTGCCGTTAGCCATACCGCTCATGCTCGTGAGCTGCTCGATAGGCGGCTGGAACACAAGGGTGGCGGCCAAAGCCTTCTTCAGCGGGTTGGCGGCTGTGCTGGCCACCACCGTGGCGGGATTCTTCCTCTTCCGCGGCAGCGACAGCCCCGTCCGCTTCGCACAAGTCAGCGCCGTGGCGGTGGGCATTTACACAGGCGGCATACCCAATATGGGAGCCATCGCTCAGGGCGTGGGCATGGACGGCGAGACTTATCTCTTCATCACCTCCTACGACCTCATCGTCACGGGGCTCTACCTCCTCTTCGTCATTGCGGCGGGCCGCCCCGTGTTCCGCCGGCTGCTGCCCGCCCACCCGGCGGAGGCCGCCGCCGCGCCGCCCCCCGCTGGCCAAGCCTCCGCACTCCCCCTGACCAAGCGGCTGTTGCCCGCCGTGCTCGCATTGGCCATAGCCATTGTCTCCTACCTCCTCTCCTCGCTCTTCCCACCCGCCGCCTCCACCCCCGTGCTTATCCTCCTGCTCACCACCCTCTCCATCGCCGCCTCGTTCTTGCCCGCCATTCGGAAAGCCGGCCAAGCACCGCTCACCAAAGGCGGCCTCACCTCCTTCGACCTGGGCCTCTACCTCGTCTATACTTTCTGCTTCTCTATCGCCAACGCCTGCGACATCCGCGCGATGAACCTCCTCGGAAGCCTCAACATTCTCTGGTATATTTTCTTCGTGGTTTTCGGCTCGTTGGTGCTGCAAATCATCATCGCCCGACTGATTCGCCTCGACGGCGACTCGGCTCTCACCGCCTCGGTGGCACTCATCAACTCGCCCCCTTTCGTGCCGCTGGTAGCCGCCCTCTTGGGCAACCGGGGTCTCATCATCATGGGAATCACCGTGGGTATGCTCGGCTACATGATTGGCAATTACCTCGGTATTGGTCTCTTCTACCTTCTCTCAACCCTGCCGTAGGAACTTTTTTTCTCCACCTGCAAAATAATTCGTAACTTTGCAGCACTAACAACTATATTACTTTCACATAGCAAGTACAATGAAACATCTGAACAACAGATTATTGTCGGCAATCATCGCACTGTTCCTCCTCTGCGGCGGAACGGCAAATGCCGAAAACGTAAGCCTCGAGAAAGCCAAACAGGCCGGCGCCTTCTTCTATGCCGCCGCCACCGGGGCCAAAGCGCCCGTCACGTCAGAGAATCTTCAGCTGGCCCAGCAGTTCGACAACGCCGCGCTCTGCATTCCCGCTCTCTATTGCTTCAATGTTGACGGCGGCGGTTATGTGGTGGTGTCGGCCTCCGACTGTGTGGAACCCATCCTCGCCTACTCCCCCGACGGCCGGATCGACGCCGAAAGCATAAGCCCCGCCTGCCGCTCGTTCCTCGAAGGCTACGCCCGGGTGATTGCGGACAATCAGAACCTCGAAGCCACTGCCTCGGCCGAGGTGCGTAAGGGCTGGAGCGAACTCCTTGACCAAACCTACTCCTGCGACCCGGCAAAAGGCTCGGTCCTCGTGCAGTCCAAATGGGGCCAAGGCGACCCCGACGCACCCACCTACAACCTGCGCTGCCCGCTCCTCAGCGGCAAGCACTGCCTCGCCGGCTGTGTTCCCGTCGCCATGGGCATGATAATCCGCTATTGGGAGTACCCCACCAAAGGTGCCGGCACCGCCGCCTGCGCCTGGAACGCACAGACTGTTTCTTTCAACTTCCGCCCCGACTCCAACGCCTTCGACTACTCCCTCATGCCCTCCAAAATCACCCGCACCACCACTAACGAGCAGACTGTGGCCATCGCCAAACTGTTGTTCGCCCTCGGCGTGTCGGTGAAGGCTCAATGGGGGCTGGACGGCACCGGCTGCACCGACCCCAATGTGTTGACAGCTTTCCCAAAGTACTGGAAGTACGACTCGGACCTGACCTACAAAAACAAGAGCTACAACGGCGTAAGCGATGCCGTGTGGATTCGCACCCTCCACCTCGAGATTGACAGCAACGCCCGCCCGGTCTATTACACCGCTTCCGCCTCCGTCGGCTCGGGCCGCGACGCAGCCGGCCACGCCTTCGTTATCTGCGGCTCCTCGGCCACCGACCAAAACAAGTTCTATGTCAACTGGGGCTGGGAAGGCAGCGACAACGGTTTCTACACCCTCGCCCCAGCCAACTCTATCGGCATGGCCGGCGGATACAAGTTCTCCCAAGGCCACGCGATGATTTATAACCTCCACCCCATTCAGGTAGTGGGCATCAGCGACCTCACCTCCTTCTCCACCTCCGCAGCCTACCCCAACCCCGCCTCTGACTACATCGTCATCCCCGCCGGCAACTTCGCCAACAACGCACTCCTCTCGGTCTATAGCATCGACGGCAAGATGGTTGACAAAGCCGTCATTCCCGCCCACTCCGATGAGTTCCGCCTCAACTTGCAGGGCTACCCCCGCGGCACCTATATCTACCGCCTCAACGGCGAAGCTTTTAAGTTCTCCGTCAGATAACGCAGCATCACTCAATGGGGGCAGACGGCAATGGGGGAGGCCCCCTCCGTCTGCCCTTTTTCGTCCCATGCCAAACCGATGAAACTATTCCGCTTTTTTGCAGCTCTGCTGCTCGTCCTCGGCTGCCATGCCGCCGCCGCGGCACAAATCAGCCCGGCCGACAGCGCCACCCTCCTCAGCATCTACCAGGCCAACCGGCAGGTCAGGACCATACAGTGCCCTTTCCAACACGACCTGACTAAGCGAGGCGAAACTTCGGCACGCTTCGGCACACTATACATCGAGCGGCTCAAAACCGAGCATCCGAATGACATCGAGGCCAAGATTGCCATGCGCTATTCCAACCCCGAGGGCGAGTTCTACATCATCACCGCCACCGACCTCTACAACGGCATCTCGGGCCACGACTGGCACTTCACTCTCCGCCCGGGCAAGAGTTCGCTGTGGAAGCAATTGGGCAATGCCATGGCCTGGGCTGTCATCGGCGATGTGCTGCAGCTGATGGAGAACTTCAACACTAAGCTCACTATCGCTTCCGACAGCCAGACCCACACCGTAACCCTCGACAGTTCTAAAGGTTTCAACAAAGGGGTGAGCCGCATAGTGATGAAGTACGACCGCCACAGCGGCCTCATCCAGTACCTCGAACTGCGGGAGAAGTTCGGCTCCACCCACAAGTACTTCCTCGGCATAGACGAGAAGGGCCGCCGCCACTCCCCCCGTATCAACCACTCTGTTGACCAGAGCGTCTATGTGGTGAAGGACTGAGCCGCCCGCACACGAGTCTCCCCTCATTCTGCCGAACCGCCGCCCCGCAATCGGCCTGTGTTGGATAGTGTTGCCCGAGCTATTCCGCTTCTCTGCATCCGTTGTACGCAGACTTGCTGCCCCATGAAAGTAGAGCAACGCTTCGGTTTCGTCCCTCCCCCGGCGGGTGAAATTTAAACCCGGCGGCGGGCGGGGGCGCAAGAAATCGCGTCAGAGGCATACCAACTACTGAAAAACGATTCAGCTATGAAGCACAGATTCCTATTGACGGCCGCAGTGCTGCTGCTCGGTTTGGGGCAGCGGACGGCGGCACAGGTGACGGTGGAGGTCGTCGGACACGACGAGTCCTCGACTTCCTACACGCTCGACGCCTCGGGCGAGGTCTATTTCAGCGGCGACCACATGGTCATTTTGGAAAGCATACTCACAGGAAACACCCACAGCATTGAACTCGACTCGGTGCGGCGGGTGCTGCTGTCCGGCGGGTTCGAGGGCATAGCCGCTGCCTACTCCGCCCGCCCGGCAATCTACCCCAACCCGGCACGGGAGGGGTTCAGCATCCAGAGCCTGCCCTCTGCCACTGCCACGCTCTCGCTCTTTGCCGCCGACGGACGACGGGTGATGGAGCAGTCTGTGTCGGAAGGGACGTGGGTGGACATCAGCCATCTGCCTTCAGGGCTGTATTTTGTGCGTATTGGCGAGACTTGCCAAAAGCTGGCAAAACTGTAACTACCAATTCTCGAGTATCATGAAACGTTTACTTATTGTTCTGCTGATGACCGCGGGCTTCTGCACGGTTCAGGCACAGCAGCAGCGGGTGGTCCGCGTGTTCAGCAACGGCAGCGAGGTGCACTCGTTCTCCACTGCGGGAACCAACCGCCTCTCCTTCTCCGGCCGGCAGGTCCTCTTCTCGGGCCGCGACAGTTGGGCCGCCTCTATCCAGTCTATCGACAGCCTCACTTTCGGCTGGTCCGCAGCCGAGGAGGAAGACACGGCAGCCGTTGACACGGCGGGCGGTGTCCGCATCTGCTGGACACCGGCAGGGGTGGTGGTGACCAATCCCTTTGCAGGCGCCGGCATTGAGGTGTCGGACAGCAATGGCCACGTCAGCGTGACGTCAACTATCGACAGCGCCGACATCACTTTCTTGCTGCGGGGCAGCAGCAGCAACGGGTCGCTGGCCATCGCCACTAATCGCAAACTGGTGCTCTGCTTTGACGGACTCTCGCTCTCTAACCCCAACGGCCCGGCACTGAAGGTGTCGGACGAGAAACGGGCAGCGCTGCACCTCGTGGGCGCCAGCGCCTTGAGCGACGGTGCCGACAACGCCGGCAAAGGGGTGGTTGAGGCCCGCGGCAAACTGACTTTCCAAGGGAACGGGACGCTGCAAATTGCCGGAACAGCCCGCCATGGCATTCAGAGCAGCAAGCGGATTACCATGCACGGCGGCACCATCGAGGTGGTCTCGGCACCGGGCGACGGTCTCAATTGCGACGACTTTGTCATGTACGGCGGACGGGTGAACTCCGCCACCGACGGCGACGGCATTGATGGCGGCAACGGCATTATCGACATCCGCGGCGGATCGGTCAGCGTCTCTTGCTCGGGCAACGACGTGAAGGGCATCGGCTGCGACAGCACCCTCTCTATTTCGGGCGGCACTGTGTCTGCCTCGGTGAGCGGCAGCCAGTCAAAAGCCGTCAAGACGAAAGCCGACTTCCTCCTCTCGGGCGGAAGCCTCTCGGTCGAGGCCAACGGCACCGTGGTGCTGAATGGCGCCGACCCGTCTTACTGCACCGGTGTGAAGGTGGGTGGCAAAGTACTTGTCCTCGGCGGATTGCTGACTGCTGTCTGTTCGGCTGCCAACGAGGGCGGCCGCGCCGTCAGCTGCGACGGCGACTACATTCAGAGCGGCGGCGAGGTGGCTCTCTCCACCGCCGGCGGCGGCCGAACCACTGTGGGCAGCGGAACAAGCTGCACCGACGGCATCGCTCCCGCTTGTCTGAACGTCAACGGCAACTCTTCTATCAGCGGCGGCAGCCTCACCTGTACCAGCACCGGCCGAGGCGGACGGGGCATTGTGTGCGACGGCATTATGAGCATCGGCACCCCCGGCGGCAACGACCTCTTCCCACTCATCGACATTCAGACCTCGGGGGCTCCTGTGAACGCCTCTTCGGGCGGCGGCGGATTCCCCGGCGGCGGCAGCAGCGACTACTGGAAAGGGCTGCCCAAGGGCATTAAGGTGGAGGACTCGCTCTTCGTCCGCAGCGGCCACATCATGTCTTACTGCTCCCAGACCAGCGGCGACCCCACGGGCGAAGCCATTGAGACTAAAGGATTCATGCTGGTGGATGGCGGCACTATCGAGGCCAACGCCTACGACGATGCAATCAACGCCGGCACGGGACTGACTATCAACGGCGGACGAATTTGGGCATACTCCCGCGGCAACGACGGCATCGACTGCAACGGCACTTACACCCGTATTAACGGCGGCACGGTTATCGCCTACGGCAACGAGGTGGGCATTGACGCCGGCACCGACCAGGGCGGACTCTTCAGCCTCGACGGGGGCACCATTTTCTCCCAAGGCGGCACAATGGGTCCTTGGGACAGCCCCACCTCGCACAGCCAGAAATACCTGCTCCTCGGCAGCGGGGGCGGCGGTGGCGGAGGCGGCGGATTCCCTCCGGGAGGCGGCGGAGGCGGCTCCGCGGTGAACCCCAACAACGGCTTCTGCGTCCGCAACAGCAATTACAGCGACATCATGCTGTTCAAATCCAACCCCGTCACGGGCAGCGGATTTGAGACCGGCACCAAGCCCCCCGGTGGCGGCGGCGGCCCCGGAGGCGGCGGAAACGGCAGCATCGCCATCTCCACGCCCCGAGTGACGGCCGGCACTTATACGCTGTTCACCACCATCACTATCGACTGCGGCACTCCGTGGCACGGGCTCTACAGCAACG
Source organism: Bacteroidales bacterium UBA1711 (assembly GCA_002317325.1). GTDB lineage: Bacteria > Bacteroidota > Bacteroidia > Bacteroidales > P3 > Colimorpha. Next base: position 10,982 of record DCJB01000106.1, on the reverse strand, counting down.
GCTCCTGCACGGCCAGCGGCGGCACCAGCGTCACTGCACAATAGCCAACACCTCTCCATCATGTACAAAGCAAAGATTCTTCTTGTATTCCTGCCCCTGCTGGCCGCGGCCTGCACCAAGGGCGAAGGCACGGGCGGCACCGCCTCTATTCAGGGCCGCGTGTACAAGGTGATGCACTACGACGACTGCAGTCTGACGGTTGACACCTTCCCCGCCGCCAAGGAGGACGTGTTCATCGTCTATGGCGACGACCCCGCCTTCGGCGACGACGTGGAGACGGGCGAAGACGGATTTTTCCGCTTCCGCTACCTCAACCCCGGCACCTACACGGTGTATGCCTACAGCGAGTACGCCAACGGCTGCCGCGAGGCGGTGAAGCGCACCGTCTCCCTCAAGCGGTCATGCACCGCCACGCCCGACGATATCTACATTCACGACGGCAAGGCCTACGGCACCTCGGTGGTCCGCGGACGGGTGTGGGCGGACTATTTCGACAAGAATGGCGACAACGTGCGCTCCAACTGGGCATACGAACAGAGGGTCTATATCCGTAACCTCGCCGAGGACTGCCACTCCGACGACGCAAGGGTGGGCAACGACGGCTGCTTCTTCTTCCAAAAACTCTCCCCCGGCCGCTACGAGGTCTATACTTTCAGCCAGTATCTCGACGAGACTCCTTACCCCGTCCGCGACACGGTGGAGGTTGTGTCGCCCAACACCATTGTGGAAACCGACACCTTGAGAGTAAGACTCAAAGCCTGACCCTGCCATGAGTAAGACTACCCTGCTATTGAGCCTCGCAATGCTCTGCTGCGGCACTGCCGCCCTCGGTCAGACCCAGCCCGCCAAGGCCGCCGCCCCGACGCCGAAAAGCACCATTGTGAAGGAGTGGAAGCAGAAGGCCGGCTCAAAGGCCAAAGCCAGACATCTGGACCACCAGACCACCTACGACGCATTCGGCCGCAAGACGGAGGAGATCGAGTACGCCTCCTACGGGCAGCAGTACCGCATTGTGTATGAATACGACGGCAAAAGCCGCTCCTGCACCCGCGAGGTGGAGTATGACGACAAAGACCAGGTGCGGCGAATCCGCAAGTACGAATACAACGCCGACGGCACCTGAAAGTGCCAATACACTTACAAACCTAACGGACACTTGGTCTCCACAAAAGAGTTCGAGTATGTCTGCCGCTGACGTTGCCGCACGCTGCGAGGAACTCCTGAACGGGTTCGCCCCCATCACGCTGGACGATATGGGGGCGGTGAGGCTCATGAACCGTGTTGACCAAAAGTACCTCACCAGCACGGCGCGGCTGGCGCAGTTCCTCGACGCGCTGGCGGAGGACTATTTCGTGCAGCGTATCGACGGGCGGGCTTGGGCCGACTACCGCACTCTCTATTTCGACACCTCGGAACTGGATATGTACACCCAGCACCACAACCAGCGGCTCGCTCGCTGCAAATTGCGGGCCAGAGCATACCGCCACAGCCAGTCCGCTTTCTTCGAGTTGAAGCAGAAAAGCAACAAAGGGAAGACACGCAAGAAGAGAATCGCCATCAACCCCGACCGGCTCAATGAGGCGCTCTTCCTCCCCGAGGTGGCAGTGTTCCTCCGCAACAATACCGCCTACGCCCCAATTGGGCTATACGAACAGGTGGAGAACTCTTTTCGGCGGCTCACCCTCGTGAACAAGGCCATGACTGAGCGGCTCACCATCGACTGCGACATCCGCTTCTTCAACCACGCCACCGGCCGCACAGGCAGCCTCGGCTCGCTGGTGGTGATAGAGGCCAAGCACGAGTTGGATGCCCCAGAAAGCACCGCTCTGCGCACACTCCGCACCCTGCGCATTCAGCCCAACGGCATGAGCAAGTACTGCATAGGCACTGTGCTCACCAACCCCGCCGCCAAGTACAACCAGTTCAAACCTAAGATTTTAATCATCAATAAGTTAACCGAAAGAACATGACACTCCTCCAAGCCTCCTTCGACCCCTCAATAGCCCAAGAGTTTGAGTCCGGTCTCTCCAACTTCGACATCATGGAGATTCCCTTCTTCGACGGCCCCAACTTTTGGCACCTCCTGCTCCGCTTCGCCTTCAACTTGGCAGTGTGCTGGGTGCTGACCCACTTCTTCTACTATCGCAAAAGCCGGCGGCGTGACTACTACTTCACCTTTATCATGTTCGGCGTTACTATCTTTCTGCTGCTCTTCCTGCTTCAGAATCTGTCTATTGAGATTGGCTTCGCCCTCGGACTGTTCGCCATCTTCGGCATGATTCGCTACCGAACCACCACCCTGCCCGTCCGTGAGATGACTTATCTGTTCGTCATCATCGGGGTGAGTATCATCAACGGCTTCGGCATGAGCGCAAGCTACGCCGCACTTCTCGCTTCCAACTTGCTCGTCATTTTGGTGATTTGGGGATTGGAGAGCATCAGCATCACCCGTCCCGAAGCCACTAAAATCATTCGCTACGAGAAGATTGAACTCATCCAGCCCGACCGTCAAGCCGAACTGATAGAGGACCTCCGCCACCGAACTGGCTTAGATATCAAGAAGGTGCAGGTGGGTAGTATCGACTTTCTGAAAGACACGGCATACCTGAAAGTCACCTACAAGCCCACCGACTCTTTGCCAAACGACATCGACATGATTACAAAGTTCAAAGAAGGGTGAGGCGGTCTTTCTTTTTCCTCTTCCTCGCCTCGGGGTTGTGGTTGCCCCTACGGGGACAATCCCATGACTTCGGCACGGTTCTTGAGGCCGAAGCGGGCTGGAAATTGTGGAGGCGAGGGACGGTGGAGGTCTCCGAAGAGGTGCGGCTGAGGGACAACAGCCGCCGGTTCGACAAAGCCGAGACCGGCATAGCTCTCCAGCAGCAGCTGCCAAAAGCCTTTTTGCGCCCCCTTGACTGCCGTTGGAGGATTGGAGCGGGCTACTCCGCCATCGTCAGGCAGAACTCCTCTTACGAGCGATTTTTACAGCACCGTGCATTTTTCCAAGCTTCAGTGACCAAGAAGGTCTCCGATTGGCGATTCGGATTCCGCGCAAGATACCAAGCCACTTTCCGAAACCCGCTGACAGGCGACTATCTCGACAACCCCAAAGAATACCTGCGGTTTCGCCTCGAAGCACGCTGCAGCCTCCCGCACGCCCCGTGGAGCTTCTCTCTCTCCGAAGAGTGCTACTGCCACATCGCCTACGCCAAAGGCAACAGGATAGACGAATGGCGCACCCGGCTTGAAGCCGCCCGAGACCTCAACAGCCGCCACTCAATCGCTCTCTACCTCCTTCTGATTCAAGAGACCAACGTCAAGTCCCCCCTAACCACAGGCCTGATAGGCTTCGCCTACCAATTCCACTAACCTGCAGCCCCCTCAGACTTCCCCTTCATCTGACCATGGGGGAATAAAAAAAATCTCCGAGACAATTGTCTCGGAGATTTTGTTGTTGTCCATCCAGGACTCGAACCTAGACTGGCTGATCCAGAGTCAGATGTGCTACCATTACACCAATGGACACTGCTTCCTTTTCTTTCAAAAGCGAGTGCAAAGATACGACTTTTTGGGAAATCTGCAAAATAAATCTTTCTCTTTTCCCACTTTTCGTTGAATATCAGTGTAATATTTTTCACCCGCATAATCCCTATTCTCCATTTTTTTCACCCTGGTGGAAGTCTTGCTGTCCTCAATTAGACGGATTTTTGTGATGACACGGAGCGATTATTCCCCATATTTGTATAGAAATCTGAATACAAAACACTTACTTCCTAATTCCCCGTTTGATAGTGGAAATCCCCCCGCCCCCCGTTCCCCGCCCCCCGCCCTCCGTTCACTGTTCACCGTTCACTGTTCCCCGTTCCCCGTTCCCCGTTCCCCGTTAGTAGAAATCGCTTGATATTTTTCCCTTGTTCACGATAGGTGCACTATGGGTTCTGATTTTTTTTGTGATTATATAACACATTCAGGTGGTTTGCTATAGCAATAATAGCACATAGTCGGATGAAGAAATAATTTGCCGAATGAAAAAAAGGTTGTATATTTGCACTTAGAATTCACACCTCCACCGACAGCGCTGAGTCTTTCCCGGGCCCTACCCAAAACACCCCACGAGCCCCCCTCTCATGTGACTGACGAAGGCGTAGCCTTACACTATTCACATGATTGCCTCTTCAAATTGAGTCCAATCTATTTCATTGTTTCAGTCGTGCAGGTTGCAGTGCAGAGCGACGTGCATTCTTGGCTATACGGCTGAGCGACAATCGGCAGCACAAACCATTATTCAGAGATTCCGCACCACCGTATTCGAGCAGTTCCCAGCACCGAATCACCTGCTCCTACCTCGTGAGATGAATATTGGAAATCAGCCGCAGATGATAGTTCTTGATAGTGGCCCCGCCGGCCGTCACATTGGTGTTGCTTCTGAACGAGAAAGTCTTCTGTCCCTCGGCACACAGGTATCTGGCATTTTGGCTCCCTTGGAATAGCGCAATCGTGTCGGCATACATTGTCAGCAGCAGCCGGTTGACCTCAGAAAAGCGTTCGCTGCCTTCGCCATAATTCGACCTCAGCCATCGAGCTTCCTCCTCTGAAGGAATGTGCCACGAACCCGCCTCTGCCTCTCGGTACAACTGTGCGCTGTCCCGGGCCATCGTCGGAAAATCGGCATGATTTGCCGAAGTCATCCTGTCCCAGTCGCGCCGGCTGAGTAACGTGATGTTCGCCTCGCACTCGTTGAGGCTGTCCGCTGCAATCACCAGATGTCCCATCCATACCGAGCAGTCCGTCGGAAAAGCCGTCGGCATCGTGTCGCCAACGATTCTGAGTGTGTCCCATTGCTCAAAAGGTCCTGAGGGTGTAACCCCGACCTGACTCTCTCCACCGGCAGACCGATTCTCTTTCTGACACGAAAAGAGAAATGCAAGGACGCCCGCCAGCACTATCAATCGTTTGAATATTATATATTTCGTCATCATTCCTTGATTATTCTGACGATTGCAAATTTACATATTATTTCGCATTAGAACAGCCAATAAAAACTAATACCATCTTTCTCGTCCTTTTTGTACTGACCTTCGCCTCCTGTCGGAAAGGATCTTTCCCAGTCTCTATACGCAACCGTCACCCTCAGCAATACGCCCAAAGACGTCCGGACTGCCCTCAGCACCATCGGACAGACCCCTCAAGCAGTCCCTGAACGCGGGCTTCACCCAGCCCCCCTGCACCACCACCGTCCAGCAAGGCACCTTCACCCTGTAGCCCCTATCCGCGCCAGCCCACTCTAAATTTTAAATTCTAAGTTTTAAATTCGTATGAAAGTTTCCGTTGCCGGCACCGGCTATGTGGGTCTTTCCATAGCCACCCTCCTCGCTCAGCACAACGACGTCACATCCGTCGACATCGTCCAGGAGCGGATCGACAAAGTCAACAACCGCATTTCTCCCATCCAGGACGAATACATCGAGCGCTTCTTCGCCGAAGACTTGGCTCTCCGTAATGGCAAAACTCCGTCATCTGATTTCATCCTTCAGAATCCGCTCTCCCTCACCGCCACCACCGACTGGCGTGAAGGCTACAGGTATGCCGACTTCGTGGTCATCGGAGCCCCCACTAACTACGACAGTCAGAAAAACTTCTTCGACACCTCTGCCGTCGAAGACGTGATCGAGAAAGTCCTTCAGGTCAACTCCACCGCCCTCATGGTCATCAAGAGCACCATTCCCGTGGGCTATACCGAGAGCGTTCGGGCCAAGTACCGTACCGACCGCATCATCTTTGCCCCCGAGTTCCTGCGCGAGTCCAAGGCCCTCTACGACAACCTCTACCCCAGCCGCATCATTGTCGGATACTGCCAAGGCGATGAATCCCTGGCAGCCCGTGCCCGCCAGTTCGCCCACCTCATCCGTCAGGGCGCCCTCGGCCCCAGCAAAGACTCTGCAATCTACAGTCAGAAACCGACGGTTGGCAAGGAAGATATCCCGATGCTCGAGATGGGCAGTACCGAAGCCGAAGCCGTCAAACTCTTCGCCAACACCTATCTGGCACTTCGCGTATCCTATTTCAACGAACTTGACACCTACGCCGAGATGAAAGGTCTCGACACCCAACAGATTATCGATGGCGTCTGCCTCGACCCCCGCATCGGCACCCACTACAACAACCCCTCCTTCGGCTATGGCGGCTACTGCCTCCCCAAGGACACCAAGCAGCTCCTTGCCAACTACGATGGAGTGCCGCAGAACATGATGTCCGCCATCGTCGAATCCAACCGCACCCGCAAAGACTTCATCGCCGATCAGGTCCTCGCTATGGCGGGCTGTTACACGGCCAGCAGTGCCTATGATGCACAGCACGAGCACGAAGTCGTCATTGGAGTCTATCGCCTTACCATGAAGAGCAACTCCGACAATTTCCGCCAGAGCAGCATTCAGGGCGTCATGAAGCGGGTCAAGGCCAAGGGAGCCGTCGTCATCATCTACGAGCCCACCCTCGAAGACGGCAGCACTTTCTTCGGCAGCAAAGTCATAAATGACCTCGCCCAGTTCAAGCAGATGAGCCAGGCTATTATTGCTAATAGATATGACTCTTGTTTGGATGATGTCCAAGACAAAGTTTACACCAGGGATATCTTCAAGCGTGACTAAGCGAATATCATCATTCGTCAAATTCGTTTAATTCGTGTTCTAATAATGAAAATCTTAGTAACTGGTTCAGCCGGCTTCATCGGAAGCAACCTTGTCTTGAGACTGCTCCAGACCGAATCGCCCGTCGAGATAGTCGGTTTCGACTCGGTCAATGACTATTATGATGTGTCGCTCAAGGAATGGCGTCTGCAGCAGATTGATGCCTGTGCCAAGCAGCATCCTGAGAGCAAATATACTTTCGTAAAGGGAAATTTGGCAGACAAGGCTTTGGTTGACAAACTGTTTGCGGAGTATGAGTTCGATGTTGTCGTCAATCTGGCTGCACAAGCCGGAGTCCGCTACAGCATCGAGAACCCTGGTGCCTACATCGAGAGTAACTTAGTTGGCTTCTACAACATCCTCGAAGCCTGCCGCCATAGTTGCGACCACAAGAAACCAGAAACCTACAAAGGTGTCCAACATCTGGTCTACGCCAGCTCCAGTTCAGTTTACGGCGGCAACAAGAAAGTCCCGTTCTCAGAAGAGGATATGGTCGATAACCCGGTTTCACTGTACGCCGCCACCAAGAAGTGCAACGAACTGCTGGCACATTCCTACAGCAAGCTCTACAACTTACCGTCAACCGGCCTGCGCTTCTTCACTGTTTACGGCCCTGCCGGACGCCCCGACATGGCCTACTTCGGGTTCACCAACAAGCTTATCAAAGGAGAAACCATAAAGATTTTCAACTACGGCAACTGCAAGCGCGACTTCACTTACGTGGATGACATTGTTGACGGTGTGCAGCGCGTCATGCACAAGGCACCCGCCAAACAGACGGGTGAGGACGGACTTCCGTTGCCTCCGTACAAAGTTTACAACATAGGCAACTCCAACCCAGAGAACCTGCTCGACTTTGTGCAGATACTGCAGGAAGAGCTGGTCCGTGCCGGAGTCCTGCCCACGGACTATGACTTCGAAGCCCACAAGGAACTGGTGGCAATGCAGCCGGGTGACGTGCCTGTGACCTATGCCGATACCAGTGCGCTGGAACGCGACATGGGGTTCAAGCCCAGCACAACTCTGAGGCAAGGGTTGAGGAATTTTTCGGAATGGTATAAAAATTTTTATCAATGAAAATACTTGTTACAGGAGCCAAGGGCTTTGTGGGCAAGAATCTGTGTCTGGAACTCAACAACATCAAAGAAGGGAAAGCCCGATGCTACGGTGATCTGACAGTCAGTCAGGTCTATGAGTACGATATAGACTCGACATCTGAAGAGTTGGAGACAGCGTGCAAAAATGCCGATTTCGTGTTCAATCTGGCCGGTGTCAACCGTCCGCAGAACCAAGAGGAGTTCATGCAGGGCAACTTCGGATTCGCCAGCACGCTGCTTAACACACTCCGCAATTACGGCAACAAGTGCCCGGTCATGCTCAGCAGCAGCCAGCAGGCCAGTCTGACAGGTCGCTTTGGCAACAGCGAGTACGGCCGCAGCAAGAAAGCGGGCGAGGACCTGTTCCTTGACTACAGCCGTGAGACCGGAGCCCCTGTCAGAGTTTACCGCTTCCCGAACCTGTTCGGCAAGTGGTGCCGACCAAACTACAACAGCGCCGTTGCCACTTTCTGCAACAACAAAGCCAATGACCTTCCAATTCAGGTGAATGACCCTTCGGTCGAGTTGGAACTTCTGTATATTGATGACCTTGTGGCCGAGATGATTGCCTGCCTGAAAGGTCAAGAGCATCACTGTGAATTCGATGGCCTTGATGTCATACCTGATGACAAAGGTCGATACTGCTACTGCCTGGTGACCCACAAAATCACCTTGGGAGGTATTGTCGAACTGCTGGACCAGTTCAAGGAAATGCCCCAGACGCTTATGATTCCGGAGATTCCGCAGAACTCATTCGCCAAGAAGCTCTTCAGCACTTACCTGAGCTACCTGCCCAAGGAGAAGGCCGTTTTTGACCTGAAGATGAACGTTGACCAGCGCGGAAGCTTCACCGAACTTGTTCACACACTGAACTGCGGGCAGGTAAGCATAAACATCAGCAAGCCCGGAATCACCAAGGGGCAGCACTGGCACCACTCCAAGTGGGAGCAGTTCATAGTTGTCAGCGGCCACGGACTTATCCAGCAGCGCAAGGAAGGCAGCGATGAGGTAATAGAATTTGAAGTCAGCGGTGACAAGATACAGTCTGTCATCATGCTTCCCGGCTACACGCATAATATCATCAATCTGTCTGACACCCAAGACCTTGTCACAGTCATGTACTGCAACGAAATCTTCAATCCCGAGCGTCCCGACACTTACGGTGACCCTGTGGTCGGGAAATAAGCCGTTTTCTCTTCATTGCAAAACATTATTACCCATACAGTTCATGGAAACCAAACTTCCAAAATTTGACTATTCGGACATCAAGTGGCGGGACAACGGCAAGTTGAAGCTGATAATCGTTGTCGGCACCCGTCCCGAAATCATCCGTCTCGCAGCCGTCATCAACAAGTGCCGCCAGTACTTTGATGTAATCTTGGCCCACACCGGTCAGAACTATGACTACAACCTGAACGGAGTCTTCTTCAAAGACTTGAAACTAAAAGATCCTGAAGTGTATATGGATGCCGTGGGCGATGACTTGGGCGCCACCTGCGGCAACATCATCAACTGCTCATACAAGCTCTTTGCAGCCCTGAAGCCTGATGGCGTGCTGGTCCTTGGCGACACCAACTCATGCCTGTCGGTCATCGGCGCCAAGCGTCTGCACATCCCCATCTTCCACATGGAGGCCGGAAACCGCTGTAAGGACGAATGCCTGCCCGAGGAGACCAACCGCAGAATCGTTGACATAATCAGTGATGTCAACATGGCCTACTCAGAGCACGCACGCCGTTATCTGGCTGACTGCGGCCTTCCCAAGGAACGCACCTACGTAACCGGCAGCCCCATGGCCGAGGTCCTGCATGAGAATCTTGCCGAAATCGAGGCCAGCGACGTCCACCAGCGCCTGGGCCTTGAGAAAGGCCGTTACATACTGCTCAGCGCCCATCGTGAGGAGAACATCGACACAGAAAAGAACTTCATGTCCCTGTTCACCGCCATCAACCGCATGGCTGAAAAGTATGATATGCCAATCCTGTACAGCTGCCACCCGCGTTCACGCAACCGTCTTGCCGCCAGCGGATTCCAGCTTGACCGTCGCGTCATCCAGCACGAGCCCCTCGGCTTCCACGACTACAACTGTTTGCAGATGAACGCCTTTGCGGTGGTATCTGACTCCGGCACCCTGCCCGAGGAGAGCAGCTTTTTCACCAGCGTGGGCCATCCCTTCCCCGCCATCTGCATACGCACCAGCACCGAGCGCCCCGAGGCCATTGACAAGGCCGACTTCATTATTGCCGGTATAGACACCACCAGCCTGCTGCAGGCAGTTGACACCGCTGTCGAGCTGAACCGTGCCGGCCAGTACGGCATACCCGTTCCCGACTATTTGGACGAAAACGTCAGCACCAAGGTGGTCAAGATCATCCAGAGCTACGTGGGCATTGTGAACAAAATGGTTTGGAGAAAATTTTGAGACAACGAGACGGCGAGACAAAGAGACAACGGGACAACAAGACAACGAGACGACAAGACAACGAGACAACGAGACAACAAGACAACAAGACTACGGGATGAGTAGGACAATAGAGAATCTTTTTATCTGGACGGAGAGCCGAGCTTTTGTGAATGCCATTTATAAAATGATGGCAAATTGTAGGGATTGGGGATTTCGTGATCAGATTCAGCGTGCTTCAGTTTCGATAATGAATAACATTGCTGAAGGTTCCGAATCCGGATCCGATGCCAAGTACGTCAACTTCCTAAACATTGCAAAAGGTTCGTGTGCAGAAGTGCGTTCGATGCTCTACCTTTGTGAAGACTTGGATTTCTGTACATCAGAAGAAAGGTTAATCCTTCAAACCCAACTCAAGAAAATCTCCACCGGAATTGTAAGATTAATAGACTCACTTAAATCTACCCCGAACCGACCCGCAGCCCCGTAGCCCCGTAGCCCCGTA
>DCJB01000106.1:0-202 GCA_002317325.1 Bacteroidales bacterium UBA1711 | reverse complement strand
GTAGCCCCGTAGCCCCGTAGCCCCGCAGTCTCGTAGCCCCGTAGCCCCGTAGCCTCGTAGCCCCGTAGCCTCGTAGCCTCGTAGCCTCGTAGCCTCGTAGTCTCGTAGCCCCGTAGTCTCGTAGTCCCAATAAACCTATAAAAAATGAGCATTTTCAAAGACAAAGTCCTGATGATTACTGGCGGAACCGGATCATTCGGCA
>DCJB01000038.1:4252-7308 GCA_002317325.1 Bacteroidales bacterium UBA1711 | reverse complement strand
CGCCGCCGTGAGTCCGAAGGCGGAAAGCGCCTCGAGCGAGTTGGCCAGGAGCTGGTTGCGCCGCTCGGGCTGGGACTGCGGAGTGGTCCAGCCCCCAATTGCCAGTCCGAGCGGGGGCAGGGCGGAGCAGACGAAAGTGTTGCTCACCCACACCCAGTGGCTGTTCCAGCCGGGGGTGCGGTGCTGCTGGAGGAACTTGAGAACCCGGTAGTCGAACCCCTGCGGAACGTCGCCCGTGTCGGCAACGGTCGGCGGGCAGGTGCCGCACACCACTGGACAATAGAGGCCGCTGCCGGCGGCGGGCAGCACCTCGGCCGCCGGGGCGGCGGAGAGCCGCAGGGAAGCCGCCGCCAGGGCGAGGATGAGGAAAAGGCGTTTCGTCTCCATTGGCGTATGCTATTTGCGGAACGACTCCACCTGGGCACGAATCCACGGTTTGGTCATGTCGAACAGCTTGTCAACGGGCTGCGAAAGCCGAGCCACCAGCAGGTGGGTGTTGTCCTGGTGCTCCATCTTCTCCAACTCGGCTGCCACATTGGACCAATTGTGGAGCGAATAGAGGAGCGGAACGAAGTTGAGGAAGTCGAAATTCCGAATGACCATGTTGTCGATGCCCTCGGTCTCGATACGGCTGTGGGCGCGGGCCAGGCGAATTTCGCCCACCTCCTCGAGCACATGGAGATACTTCTCGTAGAGGACATACTCGTTGAGGAGGAACGCCACCACACGGTCGCTCAAACCGTTCCAAACAGCGGTAGGCATGGGCTTGGCCACAAAGCGGCCTATCATGAAGGAGCCTGCCTTCAGACCCGAGCGACCCTCGGAGAGGCACTTGGCGGACACCCGCTGGAAGAAGTTGACCTTGCGGCTGTCGCCGAGGAGGGCGAAGACGCGCGACTGGTCCTGGTGCGACCCCATGCTGCTCTCCAGCACCTGGCGGACATAGAGGTCGGGGTTCTCGCCATACCAGTTATTGACGATGCCTTTGGCGGTGTCGGGCTTGTCCTGCAGGTCGAGGCGGATGAGGCGGGCGAGTTTGTCGAGGTTGTCGATGACTGTGGCCCGCTTGCTGGTGACAATCTCCTGATAGCGCTCGTAGGAGCGCTTCATGTCCTCGAAGAAGACCTTTTCGTCGTTGAGGAGCTGCACGGGTTCTCCGTGGATGTACTTGGTGAAGCGGGCGGGCTTGTAGTCAGCCTCGCCCTTGTAGAAAGCCTGCTGGCGGCTGCTGATGGTTATCTTGTCGCCCTCGCGCAGCACGAGGCCCTCGCTGTTGACGATATAGCAGCCCTCGTCGTCCTTGCAGAAACGGATGCCGAAGCCCTGGAGGTCCATCAGAGCGGGTATGCCGTAGCCCCGGCAGGCGGTGACAACGTGGATGGCGGCGGGGGTCATGCTGAGGATGGCATCGACCACGTTGAGGGTGATGGTGTCCTCGGGGACAAACCGCTCCTGGCAGAGGCACACCTGGGCACCCGAAGCACTGACAGCACGGGCTTTGGCAGCGGAGAAACAGAGGACGGTAGAGATGGCGGTGCGGGGCAGCACGCTCAGTCCGTTGCCGAAAAGCCGGAGGTTGTGCATGGAGCGGTCGTCGATACTGGCCGAGACAATCTGCCGCAGGTGGTAGGGCTTGATGATGTCGGTGACGTCTTGGGGCAGGATGACGCCCTCGTCCAAGAGGTCAATACTGGAGATAAGGGCCGCCCGGCCCGTCATTTCGCTCATGTTGAGCTGGAGCACAGAGAAGAGGCTCACCCGGTTGGGGAGGGTCTCCACGGCAAACTCGATGGTGACGGGCGACTTGTAGCGTTCTTCGAGCTTGACAAGCAGGGGGTCGAAATGATAGACGGCGGGGAACGGCGCCTTGATGGTGTCGCGGTTGATGTATTCGGTGTCCTGGGTGGTGGCGTCGCCGGTCATAATCTCCTCGCCGAAGATGTTGCGGCAGCTCTCAATCTGGCGTCCTTTGCCCGTGCGGCTATGACGGCTGTATAGGACGCCGGGGTAGCTGTCCTCGTTGCCGATGGTCCACACCATGCGCTGCAAGATGAGCGAGGGGAAGGCCTGCTTGCCCTGCATGAAGGTGAGAATGAGGTCCTGATGGTCTTTGTAGAAGGCATTGACATACTCCACCAAGCGCAGGGCCTGATAGTGGGCGTCGGTGAGGATTCTGCCGCCCTCGGGGCAGGACTGGCGCACCTCAGACTCCATGGCGGCTATGCGGTCGTACTGCCCCCGGCGGGTGAGGGAGATGTCGGTGGAGTCGTATTTGCGTTCTACGCCCAGCATCTCGCAGATGGTGTGGAGGGTTGAAAGATAGACACGGTTGGCCATCGTCTCGCCGTGGAGGGCGCGCAGCGCGTCATAAACCGTGCGGGTCACGCCCACATTGAGCTGGGTGGGCATAAGACCCGGAATGTACTGCGGCATGGCGCAGCGGATGGCGAAGACGAGTGGGTTGACGCTGCCGCCCAAGGTGCAGTTGGTCATCACCTCGAGGTAGCCCAACGCCTGTTTGAGACGCTCGGCGAGGTGCTCGGGGCGGGAGAAGAGCTGCGCGGTGAGGATGACGAAGTCGGGCACGGGGTAGCAGTTTCTGGTCAGTTCCACAAGCATACGGCCCTTGTGGCTTATCTGCTCGTCGGTGAAGGTCTGGTCGGTGAAGGCGGTGATGAGTTCGTCGTTTTCGGGCAGGGGGTGGGCATTGACGTACTCTTTCAGCTGCTGGCGGAAGAGGGTGCGGTGGGCGGCGAGTTGGGAGCGCTGCTCCGCCGTGGCCGAGCCGTCATGCTCGGCCAAAAGCAGCCTCAGATATTGCTCCGCCTGTTCCTCCTTGGTCTGCAGCATGAGGAACATATCGTACCAGCGGGGCGGGAACTCGCGGGGAGACTGCTCGCCGTCGGGCACGTAGATGACGGTGCCGGGCTTGTTGCCCTCAAGAGTATTCTGCGGGTCGGTCACGTCGCAGTTGAACACCTCGGGGCCGCTGCAGGTGTAGCGGCGCACCATGGCGTAGTTGGGATAGCTTGCGCGGATAAGCATTTTCATGGGTC
>DCJB01000038.1:2115-4126 GCA_002317325.1 Bacteroidales bacterium UBA1711 | reverse complement strand
GGGGCGAGAATGTGCTGACAGGCGGCCTCGATGATGTTGTCTTGGCGGAGGAGCAGCGCCCCCTGCCTGTCCAAACGGATGGGCACATCGGGGGGGACGCCGTTCTCGTAGTTGCCCCCGTCAAGGGCGATGGTACGGGTGATGCTGAAGCGGCAGCGCCAGCCGTTGGGCAGCACAAACACGGCGGGCAGCCCGAGGCCGCCGCTGGTGGTGTCGCCCATGAGGATGATGTTGTCGTAGGCCTGCGTGCTGATGGCAAACGTGCTGGTGGCACTGAAGCAGCCCCGGTCGATTAGCACCACTACGGGTTTTTTGTAGGCCGCAGAGTCAGCCGTCACGGCGGCGTATGTGCCGACGAGGGGGGTGAAGTCGTCATGGCCCTTGCCTGCCTTGATCTGACTGCTGTAGAGCAGCTGCCCGTGCGAAGGCATCACCTTGAGGATGTTGGACACATTGGCGAGGTTGCCGCCCCCGTTGCCACGCACATCTATTATCATGCCTTCTGCCTTGGGATAGCGGCTGATGATGTAGCGCAGCTGGCTTACGGAGATGGTGTTGCTGAACGAGCTGTAGCGGGTGTAAATCACCCGGTTGCCGCGGAGTCCTTTGTGAATCATTCCGCCCGTCGTGTGGAAGTCGGTGCCGAGGTAGCCCTCCATCAGGGCGTTGATGTCGATGTCGTTGTAGGAATAGAAATGGTAAACCAGCGAGTCGGCGTGGGAGATGTCCACCGAGCTGAGGAGGTTCACATGACCGTCGTGCAGCGTGTTGAGCATGGCGGCACACACCGCAAAGAGGCTGTCGCTCTTCATGCCGTCATAGACCTTGGGACGCAGACTGTCGCGCACGGCGATCCAATCCACCCCCTTTACGTCGAACATCGAGTACTGCTCGTCAATCCGCTGCCACAGGGCATCGAAAGTGGCCACCGCTGTGGGCTGCTCCCCTTCGCTCATCAGCACCCGCTCGCACGAGGCGGCCAAGAGAAGGAACGGTATAGAGAGGACAAAAACAATCTTTTTCATAGGTGGGCTGTTGGGTTATTCAATGGTATGGATTTCCGACTGACCGGCAGGGGGTTCGGAGCCGGCGGGGCGGGACAGGAGGAATCCGAAATTCCAGCAGAGCCAGTAGGACGCCGCCTCAAAAAGCCAAGGGGCTTCGGAGGCGGTGCGGGAGGTGATAAACTGCCAGCGGTAGGAAAGCCCGAAACGGTTGCCGTTGGGCAGCAGCAGGGTGGCGCCGAGGTCGGACGACAGACCGCAGACCCCCGCCGCATACCAGCGGTACTGCTCAAAAGTGTTGGCTACGGGATTGGAAATGTCGCGGTCGTAGTTGGCTACGTAGGCATAGCCCGGCCGCAGCACCGCCGCAACGGGCACGAGACCAACCTCACCGTGGAGCACCCAGTGCGAAAGCGAGCACTCGGCCCGTCCTGCGATGCCCAACCGCACCTGGTTGCCCACGCCCGTGCACGAATTGCCGAGCGCGTCATTATAGCGGATGTCGAAGAGGTCGTCTGCCGAGGCGCCCGCCCACAGGCTCCAACGTCCGCCCTGCCAGCAGCGACGCAAGGCCGAAAGGCGCAAATAGAACTGTCCGCCGAGGATGCTCAGTTTGGACAGTTTGGTGCCGTAGGCGCCAGCCAAAAGGCCAGTCTCGCCCGACAGGCGCCAGCAGGGGCTGTGCCACGAAAGGCCGAGGGACGGGTGCAGCTCCAACCCCTGGTAGGTGAGCGGCGAGGCTCCCTGGTCGCGGAAAATGCCGTAGCCCACCCCACCCGGAAGGTCGAGAAAAAGCCCGCCCGAGACGGGGGGCTCCTGCCCCGAGACGGACAGAGAAGAGCAAGACAGCGAAACGATTATCAACAGAGGTCTGATAATTTTTTTCATGGAAAAATTGTCTATTCAAAAAAAAGATACTATCTTTGCAAATCAATTGCAAAGGTACATCATTTTTTCCGAATAGATACAAACGAATACATAAATCCAATGAAAACAACAAGAAAGGT
>DCJB01000038.1:638-2035 GCA_002317325.1 Bacteroidales bacterium UBA1711 | reverse complement strand
TTCCAACGACGAAGAAATCGAAGTTTTCCAAGAACGTCTCAACAGTCTCATGGCCGAATACGACCAAATAAAGGTCGATTACGATGTCTATAAAGACTCCCTCAAAACTGCCGACAGCATCATTCTGGCACAGGCAGCCGAAATTCAGAACCTCATCAACCAGCTCAAGGCCGCCAAGGCCGCTGCAGCCCGCCCAGCCGCCCAGCCGGCAGCCAGCACGGCCGACATAGCCGCCCTCGCCAAACAGGAGGCCGAGCTGAAGGCCAAGCAGAAGCAGATAGAGTCCCTCGAAGAGCAGCTGGCCCGTCAGACCGAGCAGTTGGCACAATTGGAGGCCAAGGTATCCGAAGGCCTCGCCGGCGAGAAGACCATCGTCAGCAACGACGACCGCACCACCATCGAGCGTCTGCAGAAGCAGCTGGCCAGTCAGAACCGCATGATTGCCAACCTCACCAACGAAAAGGTGGTGCTGGTCAACCGAAACGACTCCCTCGCCGCTCAGATGGCCGCCATGGTGGCCACAGGAGCCAAGGGTGCGAACAACGAGTCCGAGAACCTCGAATATGCCGCCCGCATAGCCCAACTGCAGAAGCAGGTGAACGACCAGCGCAACGAGATTGCCAACCTGCAGGCCGAAGTGGCCAGCCAGATGAGCCTCGTGTCGGAGGCCCAGGACAAGGCACGCGAAGCCATTGCCGAAGCCGAGCGCTGCAAGGCCGACGCCGCCAAGGCCGCCGAAGCATTCAAACAGTCAGAAGCACAAGCCAAGGGTGCCGTGAACAAGAAACTGAACGAGCTGCAGAACCTCTGCGACCAGTATTTGGCCGAAATCGAGCGCCTCCGCGCCGAGAACGAACAGCTCACAGAAGAGAACACCATGCTCCGCACCCAGGTGACCAACCTGCAGGACGAGGCCGAGCAGACCGCCGTGGCCAACGCCAAACTGGCCGTGAAGGTGAGCCGCGCCGCCATCCTCGTCACTCAGGACGTTCAGGCTATCCCTGTCAAGCGCGTGGGCAGCTCGGGCAAGGAGACCAACCGAGCCTCCGCCACCGACGGCCTCCGTATCTCGGGCACCATCCTCGACAACCACGTGGTTGACCCCGGCACCATCACGCTGTACGCCCGCCTGACCGACCCCAACAACCGCGTCATCACCAACGGAAGCTTTGAGGAATACAGTTTCGACGCCGACGGCGTGCGCACCATGTACACCACCGCCATCGCCATTGAGTTCACCGGCGAGACCCGCACCTTTGAAATGGCCTGGGCCAAGGACCCGCAAATCGAACTCACCCCCGGCATCTACAAACTCGCCATCTACGCCAACGGAAACGTCATCGGAACCACCACCTTCCGCCTGAAGTAGCCCGAGAATGTCCAACGCGACAAAATAC
>DCJB01000038.1:0-466 GCA_002317325.1 Bacteroidales bacterium UBA1711 | reverse complement strand
CAAAGACCGACTGGACCAACTGGTGTTCAACATCGGCATGATAGAGCTCATCAGCTATTGGAAGTGCCTCTGCCCCCCCACGGTGGTGGTGCGCTGCGGCAACCTCAGCCCCCAACAAGCCGCCTTTTGGAAGAAGGTCTATTTCCACGGCTTGGGCGAGTTCTTCTACCTCAACGGAATTGAGGCCTCCATCGACGACTTCCTCAACTTCCGCTGCGAGGGCGAGCCACAGCCCGCCCCTCCAGTCGGCGCCGTGCCGACTGGGGCAGACGGATACCTCGTCCCCATCGGGGGCGGCAAGGACTCCGTCGTCACCCTCGAATTGCTCAAGGCCAACTCTCCCACACGTCCCGTCCCCCTCATCATGAATCCCCGAGGGGCCACTATCGGCTGCATTGAGGCCGCCGGCTACACCATGGACGAGGTGCTGGTCATTCACCGCACCATCCACCCCCGGCTGCTGGAA
>DCJB01000034.1:4817-11645 GCA_002317325.1 Bacteroidales bacterium UBA1711 | reverse complement strand
GGGCTTTTTAAGGGATGACTAACTACTATACAGCCTCAGTGGGCCGCGTGGTGTATCGCTCGCACTACTATGCGAATGCGAACGGCGGTGTGTCGTATGCGAATGCGCACAACGATGCCTCGTACTCGAGTGCGAATATCGGCTCGCGTCTGGCCTTCCGCGGAACCCTCGTCAAGGCGGCAAGCGTAGTGGCGTACAAGGCGGCCACCGAGGTGTCGTAGCGCGAAGCGCGTAAAGCGTGGGGGACGCAAGTCCCCCTTCCCTATCCCGCGTAAGCGGGTCGATTTTTTTGAAAAACCAATAAATCAGAATAAAAAAACCAATAAAAATAATAAAAATGAGGCATTTCCGTTATAAGGGACATAGGCAGAATCCCTCGGTGGGCCGCGTGGTGTATCGCTCGAACAACAATGCGAATGCGAACGGCGGTGTGTCGTATGCGAATGCGAACAACGATGCCTCGAACTCGAGTGCGAATATCGGCTCGCGTCTGAACAACCTGGGCGTTATGGTGGATTCCGTAGCGTCGAACAATCGGCCAACTCTGGTACTGGACGTGTCCTTAAGCAGTGAGCCGAGGGGGATGCGCCTCACTAAAAGCGGCTATGGAGCCGGAAAAGTGAAAAATCAAGTAAATCGGGTAGGGCTTGGTAGGGAAACCGAAGAGGCTGGGCCCGGAGAAAGGAAGGCAATGAGGCGAGAAGCCAATGTGATGGAGGAGGTGTTGAACTACAGCAACATCTACGCAGCCATCGACGAGGTGCTCAGCGGCACCGAACGTAAAAAGACAGCAGAGGGACGCTATATTCTGGAGCACAGAGATGATGTAATAGCCCAGCTGCAGCGGGAACTTGGGGACGGCTCTTTCGAGCTTGGACCCTGGAAAGACCGCGAGATCGTGGAGGCTGGCAAGGTACGCCACCTCCAGATATTCCCACAAATCAAACGTATCGGCATAAACGCAGTGATGCGCGTGGTTGATGCCAGGCTGCAGAAGCGTTTCATACGTACCACGGGGGCCAGCATCAAGGGACGTGGGATGCACGACCTGATGAAGTATATTTGCGACGATATGCGGCACGACCCAGAAGGGACAGCCTACTGCTACAAGGCTGACATCCGCAAGTTCTACGAGAATATCGACCAGGACACGGTGATGCAATGTGTGCGCCGAGTGTTCAAAGACCCGGTGCTGATTGTGTTGCTTGAGAGGTTCGTGCGGCTGATGGAGCAGGGACTGAGCCTTGGGCTGCGCAGCTCGCAAGGATTGGCCAATCTGCTACTCTCTATTGTTCTCGACCATCCGCTGAAGGACGGCGACGCAGTGCCATACTACTACCGCTATTGTGACGACCTGGTTGTGCTGTCAGGCGACAAACGCTATCTCTGGAAGGTTCGCGACCGCATCCACCAGCTGCTGGCCACGGTGGGGCTGGAGATAAAGCCAAACGAAAGGGTCTTCCCATCGTCCGATGGCATAGACTTTCTTGGATATGTAATCTACAGCGGCGACCATGTGGAATTGCGGAAGCGCATCAAGCAGAAAATGGCCCGGAAGATGTCCGAGGTAAAATCAAGGAAAAGAAGAGACGTGCTGACGGCCTCCTTCTACGGAATGGCCAAGCACGCTAATTGTAATAATTTGTTCAACACATTAACAGGTAAAGAAATGAAAAGTTTCAAAGACTTGGGAGTTAGTTATGCGCCCGCAGACGGGAAGAAACGCTTCCCTGGTCCCAGTGTCAGCATCCGCGAGCTGGTGAACCTCCCCATCATTGTCAAGGACTTCGAGACAGGCATCAAGACCGACCAAGGCGACGACCGCACCCTGGTGGCCATCGAGCAGAACGGGGAACCGAAGAAGTTCTTCACGTCGAGCATCGAGATGAGGAACATCCTCGAGCAGATTCGCGAGGTTCCGGACGGTTTCCCGTTAGAGACCACAATCAGAGCCGAGACCTTCGGCAAGGGTAAAACAAAATATGTATTCAGCTGATATGAGACGAGCACAAGGAAGCAAGGACGTGGAGCCCATCGTGTGCCTCAACCCAGTCAAGGGGCTGTGGCGAGTGCGTATGGACATCACCGAGACTGATGACGGAGCGGAATGGTTGGAACACGACTTTGACCACCGCCCCACGGCCAACGAGCTGCGCCGGCTGTATGACGAATACACAAACAGCCAAGTGAAGGACAAGATTCTCAACGGCATGACATACGACGGAGCGAAGATATATCTGTCTGACGAGAATCAGCGAAACTTTCTGTCAGCGTTTTTCGTACCGGCTGAATTCAAGGTCGGCGAAGATGACGAAGGCAACGCAGTGTATAAGAAATTCACCCTGCTCACAAAACTGACGGCATTCAAGACGGCGGTATTCACGCACATCCAGCAATGCATCAAAGAGGGGTGGGAAAAGAAGGATGGATTCGATGTGAGGCCGTATTTGCGAGAGTGATTGGAAGCCCCGGGGGTGGGCGTAAAAAAGCCCCCAGCCTGTTAATAATCGCCTCTTAACTCAATTATAACAATAGCGGTCTTGTGAGTCATACCATCAAACGTGCACGCCCGGACTGCAGGGTAGTGTATAACGATTTTGACCATTACAGCGAGCGTCTGGCGAACGTCGGACGCACCAACGCAATGCTGCAAGCACTAAGACCAATTGTGGCCCCTATACAGCATAAAATGCGTATTACTGAGCCTATACGCTCGGAGGTGGTGGCAGAGGTCGAGAAATGGAACAAAACAGGCTATGTGGACTGGTTCAGTATATCCAGCAACCTGCATTTCACGATGAACTATTCCCATAACTTCGAGGAGTTTTCCAAGCAGACACTCTACAACAGGATGCGCAAGGATGACTACGATGTGGAAGGCTATCTGGAGGGCGTAGAGGTGGTGTCAATGGACTACCGCCGGCTGTTCGATCAGTTTTGCAAGATGGAGAATGTTGTGTTCATCCTTGACCCGCCGTATTTATCAACAGACTGTGCCACATACAAGAGCGACAACTATTGGAAGTTGTCGGACTACCTTGATGTGCTGAAATGCCTTAAAAATACGAAGTTTGTGTATTTTACCAGCAGCAAAAGCACCATCGTTGAACTGGCGGACTGGATAGCAAGGAACGACTTCCACGGCAACCCCTTTGAAGGCGCAACAATCCACCGTTTCCACGTTGAAGGAATTGCCTTAAATTATGACGATATGATGCTTGTAAAGGCAGTTTAAAAGGTTTTCAAACACCAATTAAAAAAGGCGTTGCAATTCGTTTGCAACGCCTTAATTATTGCTCGATTTCGGAGACGTTTTAATTCCTAATTTGGAGACGTTTTAATTTCAAATTGGGGACGATTCAAAGTGGCGATTATAATACCCGGCATCTCGCCGGGCAGGGCCTCCTCCCAAGTGGTGTAGTACATGGCTATGGCCTCGGCGTAGTCGGGAAACAGCCGCTGCCTCTCGGCAATGCAGCCCGCCTGGCTCTCGCCCGCGTCAATGCGGTTGCGGAAATCGGCGTCGCACACCTTGTCCCAAAAGAATCTGAATCGCTCCTCGCTGCCGAAATAGGGCAGGAAGACCCTCTGCGGCTCCCACCGCACCAGCACGTTCCCAAAGTCGAAAATGATGTTTCTCATGTCCAAAAAAAATGGGGGCTGCTGACGCAGCCCCCTCTAATCAGTCTTTAATGTTGTCTAAAAAAACAGGTCGTTTAACCTTTTCTTCTCTTGAAAAAAACAAGTCTGTGAATTCACCTTTTTTATTAATCCCATTAATTCAGTTTTGTCAATCGTTTCTTCTTTTTCAAAAAAAATATAATCACGCGAAAATTAATCACTTATGGTAAAAAAACACGAATCATTTACCTTTGTTTTCGCTGCAAAGATACGACTTTTTTGTTGTACGGAGAAAAAAAATTCAATTTCTTATCCATTCGTCATCAGGTTTGGCGATAAGTCGTGCATTGTTGATGGCCATATCAAGCGTGAGGCAGGTGTTTGCCCTGTAGGTGTTGTTCTCTTTTTCAATAACCAGAGCCAAGTCTGCTTTCGCCTTGGACTGTAGGCAGATGGGGAGAAGCAGCTGTATCTTCCCTTCATAGTATTGGGGAATGGCAGTCTTGTAATTCCGCTTCACTCTATCGACAGCGTCCTTGATTGTTCCGTTCAGGATTGTGCTCAGCATATACCTGTCCATGCGCTGAAAAGTGTCGGGAAATCGATTGATGCTGTCCTCGATGATGTGGCTGACATTAGGTCTCAATTCCAGCCGTGTGTCAAAGATTAACTCGGCGGGATTGTCGAAAAAGTTCGCCCGTTCGGGGAGGGCTGAGAATTTCATGAGCTCCTTGTCGCTCGACTTTTTCCAGCCGATGAAGAACCAGGGGATGGTGCTGTCTTCCTTCCGATTTCGCTGAAAGAAGGCGAATATCTCCTCTTGAAGCGAGGTGACAAGTCCGGTGTTGAACGCAGCGCAATCGGGTAGCAGGCAAATCTTTTCCTCCTCATATAGCTTTGAGAAGGTACGGTAGATGTAATTTTTCAGAACTGGATTGCTTTGGGTGGGCCGACTGCGCAGGTTCCAGTCCTCTGGCATTGCCGACTCTTTCAGTTTCTCTATGGCTTCGTCATATTTCCCAAACCAGGCAAATGACATGAGCTTCATCGGTTCTTTTGTCTCTTTCATTGTTGTAGGACTATCTTGTGTGTGTGAACGGCCGCTCTTTGGGTGGGCCGGCTGCTTATCCTGCCTCCCAATGTCGGCCGCCTTAGTTTTTCGAGTGCGGCCGACACTTGGAGGCGGATTCTTCTCTCCTCAAATCATCTTGAGGCTCCTGTTGACGAACTCGGTGAGGGCTTCGCCTTTCAGCAGGCCGTTGGCCAGCAGGGCCAGGTCGGTGAGCTGGTGGACCAGCTGCTTCTGCTTCTCGGCGTCGGCCTCGTTCAGCACCTGCTCGATGAGCGGGTGGTTGACGTTGACCACCAGGTTGTAGCTCTCGGGCATCTCGCCGTAGAAACCCATGCCGCCGCCCGAGGTCTGCGACATCTCTTTGTATCGCCGCATCCACTCGCTCTGGGTGATGACCATGGGCTGGTCGTCGCTCTCCAAACTCTCCATCTGAACAGTGTATTTCTGTTTGTCAATCTCGGCCTCGATGATGGGCTTCAGCTGCTCTTGCTGCTCTTTCGTCAGCTTCTCGGGTATGCTGTCCTCGTGGGGGATGAGCTTCTCCGCCGTGTCCGCATCCACGCGCACAAAGCGGCTCTTCTCCTTCTTCTGCTCCAGCAGGTTGACGAAGTGGGGCGTGAGCACGCTGTCCATCAGCAGCACATCGTATCCCTTCGCGCGGGCCTTGGCAATATAGGCGTGCTGCTCTTCGGCGTCGCTGGCGTAGAGGTAGCACACGTTCTTGTCCTTGTCGGTCTGCAGGGGGGCTATCTTCTCCCGGTAGTCGTCAAGGTTGAAGTACTGGCCTTCGGTGTTCTTGAGCAGGGCGAACTTCATCGCCCGCTCGCAGAACTTCTCCTCGGTGAGCATCCCGTATTCGACAAATATCTTGATGTCGTCCCACTTGTTCTCAAAGTCCTTCCGGTCGTTCTTGTACATCTCCTCCAGCTTGTCGGCCACTTTCTTGCTTATGTGTGAGGAAATCTTTTTCACGTTGCTGTCGCTTTGCAGGTAGCTGCGGCTGACGTTCAGTGGGATGTCGGGCGAGTCGAGCACCCCGTGCAGCAGCATCAGGTAGTCGGGCACCACCCCTTCCACGCTGTCGGTCACGAACACCTGGTTGCAGTAGAGCTGTATCTTGTTGCGGGTGGGGTCGATGGTCTTGCGCACTTTGGGAAAGTAGAGTATGCCGGTGAGGTTGAACGGGTAATCGACGTTCAGGTGAATCTGGAACAGCGGGTCCTCGAAGTTCATCGGGTAGAGCTCGTGGTAGAACTTCTTATAGTCCTCGTCGGTCAGGTTGGCGGGGCTTTTCCGCCACGCGGGGTCGGTGTCGTTCACTATCCGGGGCTGCTTCTTCTCCACCCGCTTGGGCTGCTTCTTCTTGCCGCCGTTGCCGTCGTCCACCTCGTCAAACTCGGTCTCGCTATCCACCCAGGTGCTCTCTTCGCCAAAGCGGATGGCCACGGGCATGAAGCGGCAGTATTTGCGCAGCAGCTGCAGCACCTGCTGCTCTTCGAGGAACTCCTTGCAGTCGTCGGCTATGTGGAGCACTATGCTGGTGCCCCGGTCGGTGTGCTTGGGGTCTTCCTCCATCTCGAAACTCGGGCTGCCGTCGCAGCTCCAGCGCACCGCGGGCGCCTCCTTGTACGACTTGGTGTATATCTCCACTTTGTCGGCCACCATAAAGGCCGAGTAGAACCCGAGTCCGAAGTGCCCGATAAGGTTCTCGCTCACGTCTTTGTACTTGTCGAGGAAGTCGGTGGCGCCGCTGAAGGCTATCTGGTTGATGTATTTCTCCACCTCTTCGGCGGTCATGCCTATGCCGCGGTCCTTGATGGCGAGGGTCTTCTTCTTGGTGTCGAGTTCCACCTCCACGGTCAGGTCGCCCGTCTCGCCCTGCAGCTCGCCCCGCGACGAGAGCGCCTTGAGCTTCTGCGTGGCGTCTATGGCGTTGGACACCAGCTCGCGCAGGAAGATTTCGTGGTCTGAGTAGAGGAATTTCTTGATGACCGGGAATATGTTCTCGGTCTGGACATTCAAATTGCCGTTCATGATGGTTGTGCTTTTATGTTATAACTTTTTGTCTATGCGTGTCCCAGCAAGAAGAGTGCCAGCCACCCCGACTGACATTTTGTCATGCCGCCCTCCCCCCC
>DCJB01000034.1:0-4610 GCA_002317325.1 Bacteroidales bacterium UBA1711 | reverse complement strand
ATTGAGTAATTTTACTCAATGGACTGAACACTTTTCTCGGTCGTAGGTTGGACGCACTTTTTCCGACTTGACAAACTATTTCGCCCTTTAGGCGGACGGTGGAATCTATCGCTGAGTGTGGCTGTGACGAATGGCGTTCTGATGGGGGCAGGTGTGGGTTGGGATGGTGTGTCACCTGCTTGGCTGCACTTATTAGGGTGCAAAATGCGACACATTGTGCACTTTTTAAGTGCAGATTTTTCGCAAATATGCACTTTTTTGATGCAGATTATGGATTATGTTGCACTTTTTTTTTGCAGTTTCGGCGATAAGGCGTATCTTTGCAGGTGCAAAATATGGATTATGGACAGACTTTTTGAGTTTTTTCGGAGACAAATCAACCAGATCGACACCTCGTTTGTTCGATATAAATACAATAGTATCAATTGGCAAGGAAGGATGCTCGGCTTGGTTGGACCTCGTGGTGTGGGTAAGACTACACTGGTGCTGCAGCACATGAAAAACAGTTTGGATTTGGACAAATCGCTCTATATTTCGGCTGACCAGTTGTATTTTGGCAATCACTCGCTGGTTGAAACTGCCGACAAATTCAGCAAAATGGGCGGGCAGTATCTATTCATCGACGAAGTCCATCGTTATCAGGGCTGGTCAGTCGAGTTGAAGGAGATTTATGACTCCTTTCGCGATTTGCGGGTGGTCTTCACGGGCAGCAGTATTCTCGACATCTTCCGAGGTGTCAGCGACCTGAGCCGGCGTGCCCCCATCTATTCCATGCAGGGACTCTCTTTCCGCGAGTATCTGAAGATGTTCCATCAAATTGAAACGCCAGTGGTAACGCTCGCTCAAGTCCTGTCGAATCAGGCTCGGGTGGCCGGGGTCGAACATCCGCTCCCGTTGTTTAGGCAGTATTTGCAGAATGGTTACTATCCATTTGGTAGAGAGAAAGATTTCTCGCTCATGCTGGCACAAGTGGTTGTGCAGACTATGGAGTCCGATATACCTCAATTTGCGGGGTTGAACGCCTCAGCCGGGGTCCGGCTCAAGAAACTGTTGATGGTCTTGGCCGAAAGCGTGCCGTTCAAGCCTCAGATGACCACGCTGGCACAGGTCACGGGCATCAGCCGGAACGATATTCCCGACTATCTCTACTATATGGAGCGTGCCGGTCTGATTGCCCAGTTGAGGGATGGAACCGCCGGCGTGCGGGGTCTTGGAAAACTGGAGAAAATCTACCTCGACAATCCCAACCTTTTTTATGCGCTGGCCGAGAACCGGCCTAATATTGGCAGTGTGAGGGAGACCTTTTTCTTCAATCAGTTGCGGGTGGGACACCATGTGAAAGCCTCCAAAACATCTGATTTTGAAATTGAAGGGAAAACTTTCGAGGTGGGAGGGGCTGCCAAAGGGAAAAAGCAGATTGCCAACGTGCCAGAAGGTTACGTGGTGAAGGACGACATCGAGTACGGATACTCTAATGTGATTCCCCTCTGGGCTTTCGGCCTCTTGTACTGAACTGATTGTAGTCTCGGGGCGGGTATTCCGATTGTAGCACATTGTTCCCCGCTTTCGTCTCTCCCGTAAATCGCTTGGTATGTACTTGTCGCGCACATGGATGGCTGTTGAGTCGGTGTGGATTCGGCGAGTGGGACGAATTCGGATGTGTTATTGCTTCGCACAGGGTTCGGACAGAAAACCGTTGTCGTCCTGAGCTGAGGCGGTTGTCTGCCCTTCGTCCGGCTTTTTCTGATTTCTGAACTACTCTGCGGATACGCATCGGGTGAGTTCTCGATTTGGCTTCAAATCAAAACTTTTATGCCAAAGTTGTGCTCTGCGGGTGGACGATTGAGAAAAAAAGCCTACCTTTGCATTCGGTTCATGTGGGCGGCTGTGTGGCGCATTGTGCTGAAAACCAGTTCTATTATTGCTTTTTATGCAGCCTTTTGACACTCTTTTTTCCGTCAATTCTGCCGTCAGTTCTGCGGCGTGCCCGTCTTTTGTCGTGTTTTGATATGGGAGCCGTCAGCCGTCTTGTTCCTTCTTCCGCCCCCGCCTTCTTGTTGCTGCGGGGCCTGCCGGCGGCGGCTCGACCCGGGGCCGACGCTCTGTGCAGTGTTGCCCGCGGCTCCTCGGGCGGCCTGTTGCACCGCGCCGGCTGGCTGCCCGAAGGATGGGCTGTGTCCATCTGTCGGGGCTTCGTCTGTCCGACACCCTGCCTCGGTGCCGATTACGAACTCACGCCCGTCGTCAGGCTCTCCCTTCGGACCGACTGTCAGCCGGCTTTCGCCGCCGTAAGGCTGCTCCGCAAGGGTGGGGGAGGCCCCGCCCGGCGCTGACCCGCTGTCCCATTCGTTATGAAAAAGACCCTCCTCTACGAAATATCTATCATCCGGCCGTTAGTCATCTTTCTGCTGGTCATCTACCACGCGCTGTGCATCTTTTCGGGCGGCTGGACGCAGCCCGACGGCGTCGGCCCGAACCGCCTCTATTGGTGGTTGGCCAACCTCATCAGCGGCTTCCGTATCGAGGCCATCGCCTTTGTGGGTGGCTATGTGTTCTCTTACCAGTGTGTTGAGTTGGGAAGGCGGACGGGTTTCGTCCCCTTTGTGTGGAAGAAGTTCAAGCGCCTTATCGTGCCGGGCCTCCTCTTTGGCACGCTCTATTTCATGCTGTTCCGCTTCCATCCCGACCGCTTCAGCTGGAATGTGGCCGTGTGGCGGGTGCTCAACGGCGTAGGGCACCTGTGGTTCCTCCCCATGCTTTTCTGGTGCTTTGCCGTCACATGGATCGCCGACCGTCTGCTGCTGAGCCTCTCGGTTCGGCGGCCGGCATGGGTGCGGCCCGCGGCATGGGCCGCATTGGCGGTGTTGGCGGCGGCCTCTGTCGTGCCGGTGACGGGGCTGCGGCTGGGGCTTTCGCGCGTGCCGCACTTCCTGTTCTATTTCGTCCTCGGCTATTGGGTGCGCTGCCTACGTCCCCGCCCCGCGGGTCGGCGGCGGGTCCTGCTGCTGTGGGTCGCCTATCTCGTCTTTCTTGTGCTGAGGCTCAAAGAACCCGAAATCCCCCTCTTCTACCACGGCCAGCCCTGCCCGTCGTTCCTCCCCTCGTGGGGCACGCTGGTGCGACACATCCTCCATCTCTGCGGCTCGGTGTGCGGCATCCTGGCGCTCTACTTCACCGTGCTGGAGTGGCTCAGCCGCCACCGCCCCGCCGGCGCCCAGCCCGCCCCGTGGCTGCGTGAGTGCTCGCGGCTCTGCTACGGGGTCTATATCTGGCAGGATTTCCTGCTGAAGCACATCTACTACTACACCCCCTTCCCCAAATGGCTCTGTGCTTCCACTGCGGGTGCGTGGCTGCTGCCTTGGGCCGCCGCCGCCGCCGCGCTGGCCGTCTCGGCCGTCGGCGCTTGGCTGTTGCTCAAGACCCGCTTCGGGCGTTTCCTGATTGGCTGACACGATGCGCAAGAAACTCCTCTACGAAATCTCCATCATCCGCCCCGCGGTCATCCTGCTGCTGGTGGTCACTCACGCGCTCTACTGCTACCGCGGCTGGTGGCCCCTGCCCGACGGGGTGCGTTACAACAACGCCTACTGGTGGCTGGGCTACTTCATCAGCGGCTTCCGCATGGACACCATCATGTTTGTGGGCGGCTATGTGTTCGGCTACCAATGCGCCGAACTGGGACGGCGCCAGCCTTTCCACCGCTTCGCGGCCAAGAAGTTCAAGCGGCTGATTGTCCCCGCACTCTTTTTCGGCACGGCCTACTATCTCCTCAACCCGATGGGGGTCTTCTCGCACTCGGTCGTCGAAGGCTTCTGCACCGTCACCGACGGGGCCAAGCACTTGTGGTTCCTCCCCATGCTCTTCTGGTGCTTCCTCTTCGGCTGGGCCGCCGACCGCCTCATGGACTGGGTGCGGCGCCGCCGTCCGCGCCTCTTCCGCCCGGTCGGGTGGGGTCTGCTGGCTGCGCTGGCCGCCCTCTCGCTGCTGCGGCTGCCCGAGTTCCACTATTTCGGCCTCGGCCGGGTCAACTACTACCTCTTCTATTTCTTCTTCGGCTACTGGCTGCGCTCCTACGCCGCCGCCGTCGGTTTCCCATTCGGCCGCCGTGTCTCGGCGGGGCTGCCCGCAGGGCTGTGGGCTGCCTATGCGGCCGCCCTCTTCTTCCGACTCCTGGTGTGCTACCGCCATCTGCCCGGTATGCCCTTCAACCGCCCGCCCCTCCTGTCGGGGTGGAATCCCGTGTGTGCCAACTTCTTGGTATTCTGCCACACCCTCCTTGGCATATTGGCTGTCTATTTCACCGTGGTGTGCTGGCTGCAGCGCCGCCGCACCCCCGAGGACCAGCCCTCGCCCGTCCTCCGACAGTGTTCGCGGCTCTGCTACGGGGTCTATGTGTTCCACCAGTTCTACCTCGAAGCCATACTCTACCACACAGCCCTTCCGGCTTGGTGCTGTGCCTCCGAGGCCGGGGCATGGCTGCTGCCGTGGGCGGCGCTGCTGCTCACCCTCGCCGCCAGCGTGATCTCCGCCCACCTTTTCCTCAAGACCCGTCCCGGCCGCCTCCTGTTAGGCTAACCCCCGCCCCCAACCGCCCCCAACCACCCCAACCG
>DCJB01000104.1:28712-32589 GCA_002317325.1 Bacteroidales bacterium UBA1711 | reverse complement strand
AAACGGCGTTGGTGTAGGAGATGGAGGCGGTGTCGAACCGAAAGGCCCCGAAGAGCAGCCCCGAGGGCGAGAGGTCGGCCCAGCCGGCGGCATAGAGGTCCCAAAACTCGGCCACATACACCCCTCGGCACACCAAACAGAGCAGGTAGAGCAGACCAAGGTTCCACAGGAGTGCGAGGGTGGGGCGGAGGGGCTTCATGGCTTTCAGAATTGGAAATAGATGAAGGGCTGGAGGTCGGCCGTGATGAACTGATAGACAACGAAGACTCCCGCCACCACCACGAGGAGCATGAGCCACAGGGGCATTTGGGCGAACCACAGTCGGTAGCGTCGTTTGAACCGCTCGGGCAGCCAGTGAATAATCATGCCTATGAGGAAGACGACGAACACGGGGGCGTAGTTGTCGAGGATGGCCGGTATCTGATGCCAGTTCCAGGGGCTGCCGATACGTTCCACCATCTGTGTGGCGGTGCGCCAGGCGGTTTCGTTGGCTTCCGCCGGGTTGAGGTTGGAGCCGCTTCTGAAGAAGAGGCGGGTGAAGCTGATGAAGCAGAAGCAGAAGAATGTGTTCCACACAAGGTAGAGCCGTGAGGCGGCGGTGTGGTACTTGGTGCCGCTGGCTATCATGCCTAAGTGCTCCAGCACCACGATGGCGATGGCGATGACGCGAAAGGCGAACTCGAACATATTCAGCGCTGGGCAGGGGAACTGGCGACTGAGGATTCGCACCACCCCATAGAGGACCGCGATGGCCAGCATTCGTGCCATGGGGCGGAGTCTCTTCCAGTTCTTATATACCAGTATGCCCAAGCCGTTGAGTGCGCCCCAGGTGATGAAGTTGAACGAGGCGCCGTGCCACATTCCGCCGAGGAGCATGGTGTCGAAGTTGTTGAGGTTGGTGGCAAACTCGCGCCGGTGGCGGGGGAAGCAGAGGAAGAGCAGCGCCAGCAAAGCGATGAGCGAGGCTACAGTGATGGTGACCCACGCCGTTTTGGCCATCAGCGCCACCACTGCCAGCATGATGCCGAGGATGAGGTAGCTGCTCGCAGTGCCGTTGCGGTTGCCGCCGAGGGGAATGTATAGATAGTCCTTGAGCCAGTTGCTGAGAGAGATGTGCCACCGCTTCCAAAAGCCAGCGGGATTGGTGGCCTTGTAGGGCGAGTTGAAGTTCTTGGGCAGATAGAAGCCCATGAGCATGGCCACGCCGATGGCGATGTCGGTGTAGCCTGAGAAGTCGGCATATACTTGGAGCGAATATACCAGCAGGGCCGCAAAGTTCTCGAAGGAGGTGTAGAGCAGCGGGTTGTCAAAGACCCTATCCACGAAGGACACAGCGAGGTAGTCGCTGAGAATAATCTTCTTGAACAGGCCGTTCATAACCCAAAAGAGGGCGATGCCGAACTGGCGGCGGCCCAGGTGGAAGGGGCGGTAGAGCTGGGGGATGAACTGGTCGGCTCGGATGATAGGACCCGCCACTAACTGGGGGAAAAAGGTGGTGTAGAAGCCGAAGTCCAATATGTTGTCGGCGTGCCTGACTTTGCCCTTATAGACATCGACAATGTAGCTGATGTTTTGAAAGGTGAAGAAGCTGATGCCCACGGGCAGGATGATGGCGTTGGCAATGGAGTAGTGGGCGTTGGCGATGGTGTTGAAGATGTCGGTGAAGAAGTAGGCATACTTGAAATAGCACAGTACGGCGAGGTTGACCACTACGCCTGCAACCATAAGTGCCTTGCGGCGGCTGCGGGTGGATCGGCCCGAGGCGGCCTCGCGCTGTCCGAGGCGGTCGAACCGCACCCCGAGGAAGTAGCCCACCACCGTGGCAAAGATGAGCAGTGCCACATAGTTGCCCGAGGTCTTGTAGTAGAAGAAGAGGCTCACGAAGAAGAGGTAGCCGTTGCGCCACAGCCGCCGGGCGCGGGTCATCTGTGCAGTGCCTCCGCCTACCGACACGATAAGGCAGAAGCCTGTATAGACGATGAAGAAGAAGGCCCAGAAATGGAACTGGGTGAAGAGCAGGGGATGGTCGCTGTCGAAAGAGAAGAGGTTAGTAAGATATGTAAGGAAATCTGTCACGGGGGATAGGTGCTGGTTTGCTGTTGGATGTTTTGGTGGGTTTGTCGGAAGTGGGTTTGTCGGACTGTGAGGCGTTGTCGGCCTTGGGCTGGGGCTTGGGTTTGCGGCGCAGACCGCGGGGCAGCGGACGCTCGCCGGCAGACGAGTCAAGGGCGGCGGGTCGCGACGGGCGGGCGGCGGGGGTCTCTTTGCCTTTGAGCCGCATGGGGTGGGGCTGGGTGCGGTCTGCGTCTTCCAGCTCCTTTTCCACGGCCTCAAAGAGGAGGTCGCCCAAGAGGAGGTAGCCTGCGTGGGTGAAGTGCACCTTGTCGGCCCGGGCCAGCCCCGCCCGCTGCCACTTCTCCATGGAGCGAAGGCCGCCCATGATTTCAAACTGGTCCCACACCGCCCCGCCCGTGGCGGCAGCCAGGCGGTAGAACACCTCGCGGGCCAAAAGGCCGTTGTTGTTAACCTTATAGCTGCGGCGCGAGGTCTTGAGGTAGGAGTCGTTGTTGGTGATGAAGATGAAGGCGCACTTGGGATTTACGCTCCGCACCGAGTCGCAGAGCCGCATATAGTTGCGGCGGAAGGCGGCGGTGTCAAAGTGGGCTCCGTGGGCGTCGTTGATGCCTATGCCGAAGATGACCAAGTCGGGCCGCAGCAGCTCCAGGTCGGTGGTGAAGTCGCCGCACTTTAGGTAGTCGGTCACGGCTGCCCCATTGACCCCCACCGAGTGGTAGGAGATGCCGGCGTTGCGGTTGCCGAGCGACACCCCGGTGAGGGTGAACGTCTCGCCCGCCTCGCAGGGAAGCAGCACACTGAACGAATCTACATTCTGTTTGAGGTTGAAGATATAACGGTGGTTTCGGAAGTCAATGTAGGAGGGCGACATTTCGGAGCCGCCGCAGCTCAGGTGTGGGATGACGCCCTCGGGCGAGTAGCCCAGCACCGTCACCCTGCAGACCGAGTAGTCAATGTTGTAGTCGGTGAGCAGCATTTGAATGCGGGTGGGAATGTCGTGCGCGGTGACGGCAATGCCGCAGAGCCCCAAACGCTGGGCGGGCGACTTATATACGTTGCGCGTGAGCGTTACTTTCTCGGCGCAGTGGACCTTGTAGTCGTGGGGGTTGTTGCAGCGTGCGGCTGCAGAATAGGGGAATATCAGCCCCCGGTCGCCCACCAAGGTGGGATAGGCCGAGAGAAGGCGTGTGCGCACCTGGTTGGGAAAGGTGCCTGCCTGGACGTGCGATCCACCGATGTGGACGATGCTGATGGATCCGCGGCCGGTGGCCAGCACTTGGCTCCACTTGTGAAAGAAGTATCGGATGGACTCGGCATCGGCATCGTAGCGGAGGGAGTTGGCGCCGTATTTGATGAAGGGGTGCTGCTCCCGAGTTTCGGCCCGCATCCAGGTGCCTACGGCCAAGAGCAGACAGAGCCACAAGACCCTCCGAGAGTTTTCTCTACTATTCATCGCTCACCCCCTTTCTCATCTTGTAGATGGTGTACATATTGTCCAAAGCCTTGGCGAGGCGGTCGCCCATGATGTTGACACCCTTCTGCGAGAAGTGGATGTAGTCGGGGCCGCCGAGTCCCTGCTGGGTCCATGCCACCATGGAGTTGTAGCCGCCCATCGCGTGGTAGATGCTCCAGTAGGCCGCTCCGTGGGCGTTGGACATCTGCCGCAGACCTTCCACAATGCGGGGGAGGAAGGGATAGGACTGCAGCTCGCCGTTTGTTCGGGTACTCATGTCGGAAGGGCCGATGAAGAGAATGAGCGCCCCGGGACAGCAGGTGCGCAACCGATCAATCTGCCGGCCCA
>DCJB01000104.1:24912-28588 GCA_002317325.1 Bacteroidales bacterium UBA1711 | reverse complement strand
TGCTCTTGGTTGATTTGGGTGAACTGCTGCCCCGAGCAGCCGCGCATAGGTATGTTATCTACCGCCACGCCGGGTCCGTCGTCAACCATCACACCGTAGATGTCGGCGGTGCCGCTCACGGCAATGCGCGCTTGGGTGGTGGTGCTGTCGGTGTGCCAACGGAAGATTTGCACCCCTTCGGTAGCAGAGCTTTTCTCGTCGGTGTAGCCGCTGCGGATGTCGGTGAAGGTGGCTGTCAATGGACCGGGTCGGTTGTTGAAGAGCAGGGCAAAGTCGGAGAACTGCCGCAGCCGGTCGTCGCAGGTGCGGTGGGTGGCTGCGGTGATGGTGGAGGTGGCGCTGCCGCTGACGCGGAAGTCTTGTATCATGGGACCGTAGTTGCCCCTGGCACGCACTACCAGTGTGTCGCCGAAGGGCGACTGCCGCTGTAGGCTGCCGCTGCCGCGGGTGGAGACCGAGAGCGAGGGAATGAGGGTGCCGAAGGGCACCAGCCCCGGGCCGCCGCCGCCGAAGAGCCCCTGAAGATAGGTTCGCAGCCTGTTGGTCATGCGGTCCATCTCTATCTGCGAGTCGCCGTAGTGGACAACCCGCACAGTGCGTCCTTCGCCCCGCGCCCTCTCGAGGCGGGCAAAGAGGGGGTCGAAGAAGCGGTCGTCGTCGTTGGGAAACCAAAAGCGGATGTCGCTGCTGTCCATCTGATGGCGGAACTGCTGGAGCGAGTCCTTGCGGTCTTTCATGACGGCTTTCAAGGAGTCCTGCTCGGCCAAGTAGGCCTCGACATCTATCTGTCGCTGCGGATTGAGCACCTTGGTGAGGGTTGGAAAGTGCAATTCTTGTTTCCCAACCTTCACCCCCTGCTTCGGAAAGAGCAGGCACACCGCGGCCAGCAAAGCGATGACCGAGGCAAAAAAGATAAGTATCTTGTATGTTTTCATTGCTGTTGGACTAAAGTGATGCCGCTGTTGCTGCGGCTGACCGACATGAGGTGGCTGCTGCTGCTGAGGACGGATCTGTATGGCTGGTATCGCAGCGAGAAGCCAAAGCCATAGTCGCCCGCGGGCAGCCCTGAAGGTACGGCGAAACGGCAGCGGAGCAACGTTGTGCTGCGGGCGGGGAGCACGGCGCCGATGGGGCAGAGGCTCTCGGGCTGGTCGTGCTGCGATACTCGCCAAAAGAGGGTGACCAAGAGTGGGACGCTGTCGGTGGGAACGAGGTCGTATGGGTAGGGATTGCTGACGTGCAGTACCACCTCAAGCGAATCGCCCTCGTCTATACGGCTGCGGATGGGGGCGGCTGGCTCCACCCGCACTCTGCGGATGGGGCGATAGTTGTTCATGGTCACATAGCGGAACTCGCCGCCGCCGGGCAGGGCTATGGCGCTGGCGTCGGGGGTCTCGCTAACTGCAATGACGGCATCCGTCCCGGGGCGGGAGAAGTAGCGGTCGTCGAGGTTGTAGTACTGCCACTGGCTGCAGCGGCTGAAGAATACCGACTGCCCGTAGGAGGGGTTGCCTGTGTAGAAGGCATATTTGGCGGCAGAGGTGTAGTCGTCGGTGAAGATGACGGGGCGGCCGCCGGTGAGGGCGGCAATGGCCTCGTTGTCTTCGCGATTGTTCCACAGCTGCCCCTGAAAGTTGAAGGGGTTGAAGACTGCCGCCGCCCGCACGCCGAGGAAGAGGAGGAACGAACCCACGCCCACCCAGTTGAAGAGGCGTTTGCGCGGAGTCTCGCGGACGGCGGAGAAGAGGAATGCCGCCATGGGGAAGACTGTGGGGAGGAGCCATTGGGGCTGAGTCTTGTCTCGCAGCGAGGAGAGGAGGAAGAACACGAAGAAGCCCCAAAAAATGGACGTGAGGGCTGCCCGCAGCGGCTGGGTCGTCCGTCGTCCGCAGCCCCGCAGATAGAAGGCCGCCCAGGCCGGGTTGGCTATGGCCGCAAAGGCCGCCAAGTATCCAGCCACTTGGTCCCACTTGAATCCGCCGTCGCCCACCCGCCCTGCGAGGTGATACTGGAACGAAACAAAGTCGTGCTGATACTGCCACCATAGGTGGGGCATGAAGAACACCAGTGCCAAGAGACCTGCATAATAGGTCCTCCAGTGCCGCAGCAGTCGCGGATTGGAGAAGAGGGTGAGCAGGATGACCAGCACCCCGTGATACTTGCTATAGACAAGGAGTGCCATGGCGGCGGCCATGAATGTTGCGTTTGCCGCAGTCGGTCGGTCGCAGTAGCGCACGTAGGTCCAAAGAAACAGCACGGTGAAGAACGCCAATGGTGCATCGGGAAGAGCCAGTATGCCGTAGAGCTGGAGCAGCGGCAACGAGAAGCATACGAGAAAGAACCGCCAGGCATCGCGCCGTGTGGGCTGTGGACCGCGCAGGAGCGTCCACAGCAGGTAGAGGCAGCCGGGCTGCAGCATGGTGGCGGCAAGCCGCACCCCCAGTTCGCCCGGAATCCAACTGGTGAGCCATATCAGCAGCGCCACCATGGGAGGGTGGTCGAAATATCCCCAGTCGAGGTGCTGGGAGAAAAGCCAGTAGTAGGCTTCGTCATCGACAAGTCCGGTGAAGGCGGCAAACACCACATTGGCTCCCCACCAGGCAACCAGCAGCCATGCCAATAAGGCATTGGGGGAACAGGTCTTCAGAAACTCGCTACACTTGGTCGGCCGCATTGTTTGGGATAGGTGAAGTGTGTATTGCCATTTGACCAGTCCGCTACTTGGTGAACCCTTTTTTCAACTCGCGGATGTCGTTGTACATTTCCTCTAACTTGCGCTGGAGGACGTAAATTTTCTTCTGCCGGTCGGCGGGCAGGGCCGGCGAACCCAGCACCACGCTGTCGTCCGCCACCGCGCGAGTTACGCCCGACTGGGCGGCAATGGTCACTCGGTTGCCCACTGTGATGTGGCCCACTATGCCCACCTGCCCCGCAATAATGCAGCCTTCACCAATCTTGCCGCTTCCCGCGCAGCCCGACTGCGAAGCCATCACGGTATTGCTGCCTACCGACACGTTGTGGGCAATCTGGCAGAGGTTGTCGAGCTTCACGCCCGCATGAATGACGGTGGAGCCCATGGTGGCGCGGTCTATGCAGGTGTTTGCCCCAATCTCCACATTGTCCTCTATCACCACATTGCCTATCTGATCTATCTTGCTGTAGCTGCCGTCACCCGCCGGAGCAAAACCGAAGCCGTCGGCTCCCACCACAGCTCCGGCATGGAGTATGCAGCCGCTGCCCACCCGGCACTCGCGGTAGATTTTCACCCCGGGGTAGAGGATGGTGTTGTCGCCTACCTCGCAGTAGTCGCCCACATAGACCTGGGGATATATCTGCACGTTGTTGCCTATCTTGGCCTTGCGGCCCACTACGGCAAACTCGCCGATATAGCAGCCCCGCCCAACGCGGGCCGAGAGGCTCACGCTGCTGCGGCAGCTGCGGCCTCGCTTGGCTTTGGAGGCGCTGTTGAACAGGTGCAGCACTTTGGCCACACAGAGGTAGGGGTTATCTACCCTTATCAGGGCCGCATCGACTGGGCGTTCCAGCACAAAGTCTTTCGCTATCAGGATGGCTGCGGCCTTGCGCTCGTAGATGTAGTGGGTGTATTTCGGATTGGCGAGGAAGGTGATGCCTCCCTCATCGACCTCTTCTATTCGGCAAGGCTTCCAAATGAGGG
>DCJB01000104.1:20064-24736 GCA_002317325.1 Bacteroidales bacterium UBA1711 | reverse complement strand
ACTATGGCTTTGGCCTGGTAGTAGTCGAGGTAGGGGTGGCGCTTCAGGTCGTCTATGGTGGCGGTGTTGATGTCTATCTGCGCCGCAGCGGAGGCATCGATGGCAATTTGGGGCAGCAGGCTGTAGTAGCGGGCCGAGTCCATCCCATAGACCTCCTTCAGTTGTTCCGTACTCATAAAGCCGCCCAACCTGTCGCGAAAGCGGATGATTCGCCTCGCAAATACGGGGCCGATGTTGCGGAGCTGCACCAGGTCGAGCGAGTCAGCGCTGTTCAGTTCCACAACCAAAGGTTTCCGCTCGGCGGGCGGGCTGGGGGCGTTGTAAGGCGGATTGGGCTGGGTGGGGGCTGCTTTCGGGGCGGTGGGACGGCCGTTTCTACGGTCGGCAGCGTGGCTGTAGCCGTAGCGGCGGCTGTGGGTGCGTCGCAACTGTCGCGCCCCCTCTTCGGCCATCTCGGCCTTCGCCTCCCTTACCCCGCTTTTGTCTGCGGCGGGGGCTTCGGATCGCTCCCGGGCCGACGGCCATAAAACGACTGTCAGCAGTGCCGCAACCAGCACTGCTGTCAGATACAGGAACCTTCGCTTGCGGCTCACTCCTCCTTCCATACCACTGTGCCTCGCTGATGAATGATTTGGGGTGCTCTGAGACTGTCATCGGATTGGAAAGCGTCGCCATACATGGCGCGCAGCCCGTTGACTTGCCGCACCGGGCGGTTGGAGTATATGCGGTGGGCGGGCGAGTTCCAGGTGAGGTCTTGCAGATAGGTGGTGTCGCGGGTGGAGAGGTCGATGATGACCACGCTGTCGCGCAGCACAACAATATCGCGGGCCGAATATTGCACCGCCTGACGGGCCGAGAGGGTGGCCGACGGCTTCCCCTCCCCGTCATAGAAGCACATCTTCACCCCTTTCTTGTACACGGTCTTCGGCTCGGGCTTGCTGTAGGTCATAATCAGCGGCGCGGTCATCGTCGCCTGCAGCCGCCCCGATTCGCTGCGGCGGATTACGGCATTTTTCACCACGTTGTCGGGACGGATGGTCTGCTCGAATTTCTTGACCTCGGCTGGGTCGTTTTCGCAAGCGGCAAAACAGCAGGCAAGAAGCAGGACCGCAGCCCCGCTTCTTGTCGTGTTGAGTATGTGAAGTATGGCCCTGAGGCTCATACTATCGGGTTCTGACGATGGTTGATTTTCCAATCCAGCCCGGCACCACGTAGGAGTGGCCGTCGATGAGGTCGAGCATGAAGGCGTCGCTCTGCTTGGGGAAGTTGGCGGAGTAGGAGGAAATCACTTTGTCGCACACGGCGGCAAATTCGGCGGTGGGCTCCACCTGCTTGGCGTGGCGCAGCTCATCCACGGCGGCCCAGTAGGCGGTGCGTCCGCCGAGGCCGTCGTTGATGCTGCGGTAACTGCTGGCATACACGTGAGCCAGATAGAAGAAAGGCTCGCCCTTGGTGCGGTCGCACTCGGCGGCCTTTTGTAGGGCGGCGCGGGCGGCGCTGTATTTGTCGAGTTCGCAGTAGGAGCGGCCCAAGATCAGGTAGGCCCTGTAGAGGCTCTTCTTGTCAGAGATGCCCTTCACAGCGTCCTCAACATATTCCACTGCCTTGGCATACTGCTTTTTGGTGTAGCACATCTGCCCCATGCGCATGGCGGTGTTGGGCGAGGGCTCTATCTCGTAGAGGTTCTCGGTGGCGGAGAAGAAGAGGGGGCTTTCGGTGCAGCCTTTCTTCATCATGATGTCGGTTATTTTCTTCAGGAGGGCGGCGTTCTTGGGGTCGGCGTCGAACTTCTTCTGATAGATTTCCTGCAGCTGGTCGCAGGAGGCGTAGGGCGAGAACACTGCCTCCACGCTGGAGATATAGCCGCGAATCTTGGCAGCCTTCACGCTGTCGTCAACCACTGTCTCAAGGATGTTCTCCAACCGCTCGCTGGCTATGTCGTAGTTGTCGATGACCAGCGTGGGGTCGGCCAAGCCGGCTTTTACATAGTCAACAGTGGACTTGAAGAAGAGGGTCACATAGTTCTCGTCAATTTGGTCAATGCCCACATTGACGGCATCAGCGTAGATTTCGTAGATGGTCTTGAAGTCGTTGGGGCGCAGCACGCTCAGGGTCTGTGCTTTTTTGGCCTTTACCACCGCCTCCTCGCCAAAGTTGGCAATGCGCAGGTCGAACATATTCATCATTTCGTCAATGTAGGCGTTGCGTTCCTCTGCGTTGGCGGCCTGGTTTATCATGGCAATCATGATGGTTTCGCCCCTCTGATAGACGCCTTTGCTGAAGCGGGGACAGTGTGCCAATATCTCGCGCCAAGGACCGTAGCAGTCGGTGTAGGACTTCTGCTTGTAGTATTCCTGATAGAGTGACACGTTGCTTATACAGGCTATGCTGTCTTCGGGAGTGGCGCCCCATTTGCTCTGGGCGTTGGCAGCAAAGCCCATACTCAGCATTGCCGCGGCAAAGATTACAATTCTCAGTTGTTTTTTCATGTGACTATGTTTTTGTCGTTATGTTATTAGTTACTGTCTTTATTCGCTCAAAAGGCCCGCTCCCGCCTCCCCCCAAAAATCAAAAAGAAATGCAGACCGCCCCAATAATTCTAAATTCTTAATTCTCAAATAATCAATTGTATTTGCGTTTGGCAAACCAGTGTTCGTTGGAGCCCAATGCTATGCCCACCGTGAAGAGGTCGCGCCGCAGCAGGTCGCGGCGGCCGAGGCAGGAATAGGTGAAACTCAGCGTCAGTGCCGAGCGGCCCCGCCGCATCGGGAAGACAAGACCCATCCCCAAACCCCGCTCGTTGAACAGTGTCGTGGCGTTGTCGATTTCTAAGGCGAGACGGGCGCGCTCATAAAACAAGCCTGCCCTCACCCCGATGCGTCCCCAGTAGCTGGCAGCATCTACATCCCCTTTCCACTCGCCGCCCAGCGCCCCGCGCCAGTTGGCGGCGCGCACCACGCTGTTGCCTCCGAACACGCGGCAGTTGGGGTTCTCCTCATAGCCTATGCCGCTGTAGGGGGCGTAGCTTCCGTCTAAATCCACCTCCCAGCGGTTGTTGCGTTCCAGTGCCACCCCCAAGCCCACTTTCAGCGGCTGGCTGAGTGTGCTTACATACTTCCCGTCCTCACCCGGCTGGGGAAACACAGTGTCGCACAGATACTCCGAAGTACCTTGGGCGTAGTAGGTATAGATGAGCGATTGCTCTTTCAGTCTCATGCTGGGGCGCGGCAGACGCATTGTGAGGCCGAAAGCCAGGGTGTAGCGCTCGCCTATGGGCTGGCGATACTGGGCGCCGAGGTCTATCAGCAAGTTGCTCACCGACGAGGTCTTCTGTCGGCGCGAGTCCTGCGTGAACAGCGAGTCGCTATAAACAAAGTCGTAGGATACCGCGCGGGTGATTTTTCCGTAGAGATAGTTGAGGCTGAAGCCGAGGGCGAGCCGTTTGCCGATGTTGAAGCCGTTGCCCCAATAGAACTGCGACACGCCGCCGTCGCCCGAGAAGAGGGTCTTTACATCGTCGCCCGTCAGGGGGTCTGGAG
Source organism: Bacteroidales bacterium UBA1711 (assembly GCA_002317325.1). Classification (GTDB taxonomy): domain Bacteria; phylum Bacteroidota; class Bacteroidia; order Bacteroidales; family P3; genus Colimorpha. The sequence goes on along the minus strand of DCJB01000104.1, from coordinate 21,197 downwards.
CCGTCTGCACCGACTCGTAGTTGACTGTGCTGTAGGGCATGAGACCGATCGAGGTCTTCCACCACTTGAAAAGGGGAAATGCCACCATCAGGTAGCCCACGTTGCCGTCGGCATCGGAAAGGCGGTCGGCGTTGCGGCGGAGTACCGACGACTGAATATTCATGCCGAAGTCAAACACGAAACTCTCGGTCTGCACTGCGGCAAAGGAGGCGGGGTTGTAGGGGTTCAGATAGTTTGTGCCGCCCCGGGTGAAGGCTGTGCCGCCCATGCCGGCAAAGGCGGGCTGGTAGCGCTCGTTAAGCCCAATGCCGAACTGCGAGAATGGCATATTGAATCCGTTCTGTGCCACAGCGGGCAGGCAGGCCGCCGCGGCAGTCAGCAAGGTCAGTAGTAATCTTCTATTCTTCATTTCGTTTCAATATCTCGTTAAGGCCTATCATCACCAGGTCGGGCTCCACCGAACAGTTGGCGCCCGCTTCCATTCCCTCCCGCAGCAGGTGGGCATCGCCTCCGGTCAGCAGCACCCGCAGGCCGGGCTCCTGCTCGCGGTAGCGGGCCGCGAAGCCCTCCACCGCAAAGCGGGTGGCCAGCAGCACCCCCGCAGCCATCGACTGCCTCGTGCTTCGTCCGGTCAGCGGCACCTGCTCCTCGTCCGTCTGCGTTAGTAACGGCAGCCGGGACGTAAAAGTATGCAGGGCGCGATATTTCATGCCTATCCCCGGCAGGATGGCTCCGCCTCTGAAGGTGCCGGAGGCATCCAAATAGTCTATCGTTATGCAGGTTCCTGCATCAACGACAAGGCAGCACCTCCCTTCGCCCGCCCCCAGCTTCCAGGCGCCGCAGGCGGCGGCCACGCGGTCGGGGCCGAGGGTCTCGGGCGTGGCATAATCCACGGCGATGGGCAGCTTCGAGCGGCACGAGAGCAGGTGCACCCGGTCGGTGCCGAGGTTGAGCGACGGCAGGTCGCACCGCCCCGAGGCACACACTATGGCTCGTTCTATCTGGCAGTCCGGCCTAACCTCACCCTCGCCCATCAAGCGGTCGCCCTCAAAGAACGCCCGCTTCACACGCGTATTGCCTATGTCAACCGTCAGAACCATAGCCGCCTATCCGTTGTACATATTCATTGCGCG
>DCJB01000104.1:0-19980 GCA_002317325.1 Bacteroidales bacterium UBA1711 | reverse complement strand
CCGCTCGTCGGCACCGAACTGCCCCAGCACATAATCCACCTGCCGCCCGCGGCTGAAGTTGCTCCCCACCCCAATCCGCAGACGGGCATAGTCCGTGCGGCCCAGCAGCTGCTCTATGTTGCCCAAGCCGTTGTGGCTTCCGGCGCTGCCCTGCTTCTTCATCCGCAGCACCCCGAGGGGGAGGGCGATGTCGTCCACCACCACCAGCAGGTTCTCCACCGCCACCCGCTCCTGCTGCAGCCAGTACCGCACCGCCTCGCCGCTGAGATTCATGTAGGTGGTGGGCTTGATGAGCACCAGCGTGCGTCCCTTCACCCGCAACTCCGTGCGGTATGCCCTCCGCTCCAGCGACCAGACGGCGTTCACGTTCTCTGCCCGAGCCTCACGCACCATCTCGTCCAGCACCATAAAGCCAACATTGTGGCGGGTGCCCTCGTACTCGGCGCCCACATTGCCCAATCCCACGATGAGGTATTTCATATCGTCAACCGTGTTTTCTGCTGACTTGCAGCACGAAAACAACTTTCTAAAAAGGTTCATAAACAAAAGTTCGTCCTGCAAAAATACGAAAAAAGAGCGACATAACAACAATTACATTTCAACCGCCGCCCCAATCCCCGCTCTCCCGCTCCCGCCGGCCGCCCTGTATCCTGCGGATGAGCAGCCCCCAGCCCGTCCGAGAGCTCCTGAACGATGCCTCCCCCTTCTCGCCCCGCCCCGCTGCCCTGCCCAATACCTCCTCAACCCTTTCCCCCTTTCAGCCCCCTTTCAACCCCGTCACAGCCCCGTCACAGCCCTGTTACAGCCCCGTCACAGCCCCGTCACAGCCCCGTTACAGCCCCGTCTCACCCTCGTGCCACCCCCGTCCCCCTCCAACTCTTAATTCTAAATTCTAAAATCTAAATTCTTAATTCTTAATTCTCCCCACCCCCGTCCCCCTCCAACTCTAAATTCTAAATTCTTAATTCTTAATTCTCCGTTCCGATACTCCTCGCACCAGACTGCACCGCATCGTAGTTCCCTTATCCGTTGCAGTCCCTTTAACGTGATGGGGGTGAGGCCGGTCATGGCCTTCACCCCCTTGTGGTTCTTCATGGTTGGCTGCTCCACCCGAACCAGGCTGCCGCAGCCGGTCGGGCTTCTTCATGCCCGTTGCTGGCTTCCGTTTAGAAGTCCTGCACGCGTGAGGCTCCCTTCCACACCGGGAAGCGGAATCCGAGGCTGACCGTCACCATGGTGGGATTAATCTCGTAATAGTCTTTGTGCTCCGAATCCTCGAACTTTTGGTTGGCTCCCCCGTCAAAGAGGTACTCCTTGGCCGAGTTGTTGTCCCACGACAGGCGGCCGCCCCCCAGCATACTGAAGGAGGCGCCGAGGGTGAACATATCGTTGATAATGATGCCCCCGCCTAAGCGGAAGGCAAAGGTGAGCGTATTGGCGTAGGTGTAGTCGGTGTGGTTGTAGTACCGCTGATAGTACTGCCCCGAGGTGGAGGTGTAGTTGCGCGCGTCGGCTGTGTGGCTGAACGGTGAAATCATGCGGTAGTTCACGCCGCAGAGGGCTTCGGCGTATAGGTCGATGAGCTTGCCCGTGGGGTAGGCATAGCGAATGCCGAGCAGGGCGGGAATATTGCGGAAATAGGGCAGCGTGCAGGTGAAGTTGCCCGCCGCGCCATAGCGCTGTGTGAGGTAGGTGAGGTAGTAGTCCCTCACGTCGCGGCTGGGGCCGCTCTGCATATAGTCGGCCGAGAGGACGACCTCCAAGTTGGTGTGGAAAGGCATGGCAAAGGCCGCCTCCAGCCCGGCCGAGAAGCCTATGCCGGCGCCGGCCTTCTTCTGGTGGCCGCCGATGAGCATCCACTCGTTCTCGCTCATGCGCGACTCGGCGTAGAAGCCTGTGGGGAGGGTGGCGCCGCCCCGTACTCCGAGGTAGAGCTGGGCGCGGGCGGGAATTGAGGCCGCCGCCACCAGCATCAGCACCAGCAGCGGGCGAAAAAAGGAACAAACTGTCTTCATGGGGTTGTGTCTTTATGGGGTTGTGAAATGAGGCTGTGGCCAGTACTATTCGATGGCGGCGCTGTGGGCGGAGGCTTCGGGGGCAATGCGTTTGACCATGCCTTGCAGGGCGGTGCCGGGACCCACTTCGATGAACTCCTCGGCCCCGTCCCGGAGCATATTGAGGACGGTGGCGGTCCAGCGCACGGGGGCGGTGAGCTGGCGGTTGAGGTTGTCCTTTATCTCCTCGGGGTCGCTCACAGGCAGGGCTGCTACGTTTTGGTAGCAGGGACACACGGGGCGGCTGAACTGAGTGGCCTCGATGGCCGCGGCCAGCCGCAGCCGGGCGGGCTCCATGAGCGGGCTGTGGAATGCGCCGCCCACGGCGAGGGGCAGGGCGCGTCCCTTGAGCTCTTTGACACGGGCGCAGGCCTCGGCCACACCCTCGTTGGTGCCGCTGATGACCAGTTGGCCCGGGGTGTTGTAGTTGGCGGGAACCACCGTCTGCCCGGCGGCGGAGACCGCGGCGCAGATGTCCTCCACGGCCTTGTCGTCGAGCTTGAGGATGGCAGCCATAGTGGAGGGGTGCTGTTCGCAGCACTCCTGCATGGCGTTGGCGCGGGCGATGACGAGGCGCAGCCCGTCCTCAAAGGTGATGGCGCCGGCTGCCGCCAGGGCGCTGAACTCGCCCAACGAGTGGCCTCCCACCATGTCGGGCGCGAAGTCGCTGCCCATGCGGACGGCAAGGATGGTGCTGTGCAGGTAGATGGCCGGCTGTGTGACGCGGGTCTGGCGTAGGTCGTCGGGCGTGCCGCCGAACATGAGGTCGGTGATGCGGAAGCCGATTATCTCATTGGCTTTCTCAAACATTTCGCGGCAGCGGCAGTCGCCGTCGTATAGGTCTTTGCCCATGCCCACAAACTGGGCCCCCTGTCCGGGGAAGAGGTATGCTTTTTTCATGGCTGAGTTTGGTTGTTAGTCTTCGATGGTGTCGAATGGTTATTAATCGGTCGTTGCAGCTGGGTCTGTCCAAGGGTCAGCGGCTTTTGGCAAGGGCGAGCAGCTGGCGCAGGTCGAACAGCCGGAGGACCGCCGCCGCCCCAATCGCCAGCGCCGCCGCCGCCCCGAGGCGGAGCCACCACTCCACATCCGGAAGCAGCCAGTTCGCAGCGACAATCAATAACGCAAATGCCGCCAACTTTATTGTGTATGAAATCTGCGGAAAGAGGTCGAATTGTCGGATTGCCGCCACTGTTTGGGCTGCCGCCATGAAGGTCTGGGCCGTCAGCGAGGCTGCCGCCGACCCAACCGCCCCATAGCGGGGAATGAGCAGCAGGTTGGCTGCAATATTGATGCACAGCGTGATGGCGGCAAGGACGTTGAGCTGCCTCAGGCGGCCGGCGGCGGTGAGGAGGGTGCCGAAGGTGTAGGTGAAGGATATGGGAACGATTCCGAGGATGAGGAGGCGGAAGACGGCCGCCAGCGGCTCCGTGTTCTCGCGGTAGAGCAGCCCCATCAGACGGGAGTCCATGGCCGAGAGGGTGGCGGCGGCGGTAATCGAAAATACCGCCATGAGCGAGGTGGCTATCCGCACGGTGTCGCCCAGCTCGGCGCTGGGGCGCCCCTTGGTGAGCCGGGCGAAGACGGGCAGCAGCGGCACCGACACCAGATAGGGCACCATAGTGAGCGCGTCGAGGAGGCGGTAGGCGCCGGCATAGATGCCCGCCTCGCCGTCGCCCCGCGGTGAGAGTTTTTGCAGCAGGATGGGGTCTATGCGGTTGTAGCTGGCCATGAGCAGCACCAGCAGGGCGAAGGGGAGCGACTGCTTGAGGATGGCCAAGCTGAAGGGGCGGCTGAACCGCAGCCGCGCGAAACCCGCCCGCCGGGTCAGCAGCAGCAGGGCCGTGGCGGCGGTCAGCAGGTAGGCTGCCGTCTGCGCGCAGACGAAATACTCAATGCGGAATCGGGGATGCCCCGGCGCCCACAGCAGCGCCCCGCAGATGGCTGTCATCAGCAGCCGGTCGAGCACACTCAGCACGCTGTCCCACTTGAAGAGCAGCAGCCCCTCGAAATTGCTGCGGAGATAGAGTATGAGCGAGTTCAGAAACTGGTTCGCGCAGAGCAGCGCCAGCAGGGCGAAGCGGCGGCCCGTAAAGCCCAGCAGCAGCCCTGCGGCGAGGGTGGCGGCAAGGTATAGCCCCAGCAGCGCCACCTTGATGGCTAAAATGCCGCCGAGGTGCTTGGATATGAGGTGGGGGTGGCGGGCGATGTTGCGCGTGTTGAAGTTGGTAACGCCCGCATCGAGGAGGATGTTGAGGATGGAGGCGAGGCTGAAGAGGCCGAAATAGAGGCCGTACTCCTCGTCGCCCACGGCGTTCTGCACCCCCACCTCTACGCCCAGTATCCAGAAGGGCTTGATGAGGAGGTTGAGCAGCAGCACCCAGAAGAGGCCGGAGAGGAGTCGTTTGAGCATCGGGCGGGCGGGTTAGAACTGCCATTTCTCCTCCATGTCCCAGTTGGCGTGGAGGTCGAGGGTTTTGCCAAAGTAGATCACCCGCTCGGGCTGGCGGTGGAGCCAGTAGCTGCCCGGGGTCCAGTCGCCGCTGCTGTCGGAGTCTATGATGAGGCGGAAGGTGTATTTGCCCGCGGCCAGATGCGGTAACTCCAGATGGACTGCCGTGTCGGCCGGCAGGCGCTGCTGCCTCACCACGCCCCCCTTCTCATCGGTCATCTCGAGGAGCCGCCGTGCCGCCGGGCACGAGTCGAGGAGGGTGAGCTTGATGGCCCCGTAGTCCTCGGCCTTGGTGCAGGCGGTCTCGAAGGCCAACGAGTCGCTCGGGCGGTCATAGATGTCGCGAAGCAGCCCCCCGGGCAGCACAAACTGGTATTTGCCCCCCGGACGCAAGGCCATGTCGATGTGTGCTCTGAGGCGGCTGCTGTCCGCCACCAAGGCGGCCCTCGAGCGGCTGCTGTCGGCGAGCGAAAGCACGCCCACCGAGTCGCCGCAGCGGGCAATCGGGTTCTCAAAGGCTATCCACAGCGTGTCCCAGTAGGGGTGGCTCTTGGCGGGTGTCTTGAAGAAGGGGGCCGCGGCGGCGTGTGCCTTCGCGCCAGTGCGGCGGCAAATCTTGAGGGTGTCGGCAAAGGTCGAGGAGTCGGCTATGCGCAGCGCCACCGAGTCGGCCCCCAAGGGCAGCCACACCCGCACCGTGTCGCCCTTCGGGCAGAGGTGCGTAATGGGGGCAAAGGCCGAGTCGCGGGCGCCGAGAAGCCGCAGGCTCCAGCCGGCGCCGAGGGGCGCGGCGGTGACAATCTGCGCCAGCCCGGGACGCACAAAATCGCTCTTGGTCACGCGCTGCCGCACCGTGCTGTCCTTGCTCATGGCCAGCCGCAGGGTGTCGAAGCGGGCCGCCGAGTCGCCCGGCCGGGGCGGCGCGGCCGCCCCCACCAGCGTGTCGGCAAAGGCAACGGCCTCGCTGCCGTTCAGCCGCTTGTTGCGGTCCTCGTCCTCCATGGCAACCACCTTGTAGCGTCCCGGCCGCAGGTGGGCGAAACAGAACGAACCATCTTTTGCGCACATAGTGATGTAGTCCGGTATCGCCCGCACCACCACGCTGTCGTCCGCCGCGCTGTCCGCGGCGTATAGCATCACCGACACAGGCTTCTTGCGCGCCTCGTGGGTGAAGGCGTCGGTCACACTCCCGCAGATGGCCATGCTGTCCAACGCCTCGCCCGTGGCAAAGGTGTACTCGAATGAAGGCAGCGGATTGCCCTCGTGGAAATCAACTATCGCTCCGCTGAACAGGAAGGTGTAGGTGGCATTGGGGCGCAGCGTGTCCTTCAGTTTCACCCTCAGTTCGCGGCCGCGTACGGTGTAGTGCGGCTTGTGTTTCAGCGGCGGCGATACCAATACGTTGGTCTCGGTCTCCTTGATCTGAATATTCTCGTCGCAGCGGATGACGAACTCGCCGCCCCCAAAGCGGGTCGAGCCGTTGGGCGGCTCGCACTCCGCCACCACGGGCGGCTGGGTGTCCTTGGGTCCCCCCGAGGGGTAGCCCTGCTGCGCGCAGCCCGCCGCAAGGAGGGCCAGAACGGCCGCCGCCGCCCCTCCGAAGCGGGTCTTGCCTTTTGTTTTCGGGTTATTGCTCATGCTCATGGAAGAGGTGTCTCTATAGGTCGCAGTACTGGTACGACACCTCCTGCCCGCAGTCCACCACAAGGTAGGAGGGCTTGGTGTCGGTCTCGTTCAAGTTGTCGGTCATCACATATTGCACGCCGCCTATGCAGTGCTGCTCCTTGTGGTGGAAGTGGCCCATCAGGAACAGGTCGGCGCGGCTGCGGCTCATCAGCTCCATCAGTTCGTAGCACTCGTCCTCGGGCAGGTTGGCGGCGGGGGTGGTGCTGTAGTCATAGCTGTTGCGGAAGAGGCTGGTGTGGGTGCACACCACCAAGTGGCGGTACTTGTCGCGGTCGGCCAGCAGCCGGCGCAGCCAGTCCCCCTGGCGGCGGCCGTGGGTGGCGTTCCCGCTGTCAAGGAACACCCACAAGTCCTGCGCTCCGCCGCGGGTGCGCACCGTCACGCAGTAGGTGGAGGTGTGGAAGAGCCGCTGGAAATGGGTCTGGCAGTCAAAGTAGATGTCGTGGTTGCCTATCACCACAAAACAGGTGTCTTTGCCCCGCATAGCGCTGTCCAAAAGGCGGTAAGGCCGCTCCCCCTGCGCCCCGGCCAAGTCTCCCAATATCACCGAGAAGAGCCCCCGCGGGTCGGCAGTCTCGCGGCGCATCATTTCCCCCGCTCGGGCGGCCGAAGTGTCAATGTGGGTGTCCGAACACACATACACCCGGTAGTCGTCGGGCACGTTGTCAATAACGTTGGGGCCGTGGCTCTCGTCCCATTCCAGCCACTCGGCCACCCGGTCTTCGGTGTGAGTGCCGCTGGAAGCGAACATACCATAAACGTCAAGCCCGCCGAGGTCCCACCGCTGGCACGAAGCCCCCAGCAGCAGCCCCGCCAACGGCGCCGCAACCCGCACAGCAGCCCTAAAAAAATTTGTCATGGTTGGTAACAGTGAATAGTGAACAGTGAATGGTGAACGGACAATAGGGGAGAGGGAACAAACAGCAATGAAGAGCGCCAGAAAAAAAACAGCTGCCCAATAACTCTAAATTCTAAATTCTAAATTCCGCCCCTGCGTGGCAGAACCACCCGTCGCGCTGGGCGGTCAGGTTGAGCGACCCCGCCGGGTGCATCCCTGCCTCGCCCGACAGGCGGAGGCTCGGGGTCGGCTGCCACCACCCCTTCAGGCTGAAAAACCAGTTGGCCACCCGCTCAATCACAAAGTCGTTGTAGTTGCTCCAGCAGAACGAGGCGTTCCAGCAGCGGCGGCGCTCCTTGGGCGAGCCCGTCTCGTCCCACAGCATCGGCTCCACGGCAAACACCACGTTCATGGGTTCCAGCACCGTGGCCGCCCCGCCGTCGCTCCGCTGCACCAGCGATGCCATATATCGGTTGCACAACCCGAGGTGCAGCGTCACGTGGCGCAGCCAGCCCCCTGCCATCAGTGCGCCGCTGAACTCCTGCAAGCCCAAAGCCGCATAGTGCCGCCACAAGTAGCGGTTCTCTATCGTGAGGCGGCGGCCGCCGAGCCGCCCCGCCAGCGTCGCCTCGCACCACAAGCTGCCCGACACCCGCCGGCTGCTCACATACTCCATGCCGCCACTCAGCCGGAACATCGGCGACACCCGCCAGTCCACCATCGCCGCCCCGCCCCCCACCGCCCCGGTGGCATAGTGGAAGTCGCAGAGCCCGTAGCCCCGCAGCGTCAGCCCGCCCGCCGCGGCGGGCGGGAGGCTGTCAAAACTGTCCGCCCAAAGCGGTCCGCCCCATGACGGCTGCGCTCCCGCTCTCGTGGCGGCAACCGCCGGCGCCGCAGCGCCAATCAGCAGCCACAGCAGCAGCCAAAAGCCTTTTATCCTTCTCATCAACAATTGGTTTCTTTGAATAGACTATCGCATTAGACCCTACAAAGGTACAAAAAAAAACCAACATACGCACCCCTCCCCCCCCCAACAATAACTTCATAATACTCCCCCCCCCCGAATCCCGAACCCCGAACAACGAATTATAAATTCTTAATTATAAATTCTTAATTCTTAACTAATCCTCCCCCCCGGCTTCTTATCAGAATCCTGAAGTATGGGCACTTGCCGTTTATACACAAATCCTTCCCGTCGTCGCCCTTCCTGAATCTCACAATCTCAAACTGGCTGGGGTTATACTTGTGCAGAAAGGTAATCGGCACCCCCATCAGCCCCGAATAGTCTTTGGGGATGTCCTGCGTCTTGTCCACGTTTATGCCGTCGCAATTGTCATACCTCGGATAGTCCTGCTCGTTGCCTGCATATTCCCTCGTCAGCACCAGCTTCTCATCGCGCCGGGGCTGTTTCAGGTTGGTGAGCCACATGCAGCTGTTCGTGGCAATCACCGCCTGCCCCGTGCTGTTCACGCTCACCTCCGTTCCGTACTGCTGGTAATAGTCTGGCACAATAAAGCCCGAAATGCCCCTCCCAAGATTCACGCCGAGCCAGGCCTTGTCGTTCTGAATGAGCGAAAACAGCTCCTTGTAGGTGATGGCATTGACATTTCCGATAATCAGAAACTGCTTGCCATGCCGCACTATCTGCGCGACAAATTCTCTGAACAGCGAGAAAGGCGGGTTTGTGACCACCACATCGCACTGCCTCAGCAGCTCCACGCACTCGGGGCTTCTGAAGTCTCCGTCCCCCGCAAGCCGCACAAACCGCTCTGTCGCCTCCGAACCCGTGTACTCGCAGTAGAAGCCGCCCCCCTGCGGCGAGGGGGTGAACAAGTCGCCCTCCTGCTCGCAGTAGCACGAAGCCACCAGCCGCCGAAGCCCCAACCGCTCAAAGTTGGTCTTGAAGTAGCGATAGAAATTGCTCACCCGGGGGTCGTCGCAATTGCAGTAAACGGCCTTGCCCACAAAACAGCCCGTGTAGTGCTGCAATTCTCTTTCAATGTCGCACAGCTGGGTGTAGAACTCATCGCTCTTCGCCTTCTTTGCCTTTTTCAGCAATTGGTTGGTTGCATTCCTTGACATCGCTTTTCCTCCCCGCGGCACGCTACCGCCTCGCCAGTTGATTGAATAGGTCGCCGGCCAACACCTTGAGAGACATTTCGGATACCTCCAACATCACGTCAACCATCCTTTCGGCCTCCCATCGGTTGCCGTTGCCCCGAGTGTATATCGAAGCAGCCTGCAGCATGATGGTCTTGCCCGAATAAGTGATAAATCTGTTCTTGCAGAGATTGGCATTGATGGGCATTCCGTAGTTGGCGGCTGTCAGCCTATCCAGCCGGTTGAGCGCTCCCGAACTATATTCAATAGTCACAACTCTCCCGTCAGGTCTCGCAACTTGAATAGTCTCCGTCAGAAAATTGGTCCCATCGAGAAACAGAACGTATGGAAAATGTGACTCCGCCAACATGAAGTTGGCAATCTCGCAAATATTCTTGTGAGACCGCTCAATCGCATTTCCCGCAGCCATCAAATCTTGATCCTTGTTCGTCCCCACCTGCACGCCACGCCTTATGTTCTCAATATCTTTGCCCTGATACTTGGCTTCAGACACCAATACAACCCGCCAGCAACCATTATCGTCACGCACTTCTATTATCCCGCCGTCAGGAATAATGCTCGCATTCTCCACAAACAGAGTTTGTCCCAACTCCGGGTCAATCTTCTGCAAAGCCTCGTTGATTTCCTTCTTCTCAATACTCTTGCGATACCGAAAAGTGAGTGCCGGGTATTTCTTCTCCAACTTGCCCAGAACCTCTTTGGACACCGTGTCAACTGCCACGTCGTGCCGTTTGGCTTCCAAGCCAAAGATTCCGTCGGCACCGTGGCTCGCCTTGTGCTGCTCGGTTAATCTCGAAGATTGATTCTTTTTCGCCATTTCTTCCTCTGACAACATCTAACTATTGAAATTCATTCTTGCCTTCCCTTCTCAATCGGGAATCTGTAGAATTGCTGTTTCCAAGCAATTGCCGAACCGCTGCCGAGAAGGAATCCACACCCTCTGCCTCATGCCTTTTTACACAAAAGGATGGTGCAAAGATACGAAGAAAAAACGGATTGGAGAGAAATCAGTACCCAACATCAGCACAATCCCCCCCCCTTCAAAAACGGCACTTCCACCCGCCGGGCGGCAGCGGGGCTGCTCATCAAGGCTGCCGCCGCAGGGAAGACTGCCGCTGCCTTCTCATCCTTGTCTGATCCATAGAGAAGTCGGGCGGGACCTCCAGTCCCGCCCGACCTCATGCCTTCCATGCCGGCAGGTCTGCCGGCATGGTGGAATAATCGTCTATTTTGCGGATTGGGGGGTGTCCTTGAACTCGTAAGTGGTGCCGTTGCCCAAACCTTCAGCAATTTGAGAGGTGTAAAGGGTAATATCCCGTTTAAATTCAGAGCCATTCACGGTTTCCATCATGGTTCTATCCAATGCTCCTATCCTTCTGATACCTTCTCTCCAATCGGTCAAACCGTCCCCATACACGCGGTCATAACTGTGTTTTGCAATGACGACAAAACCATATTGTTTGGTAGTGTCAATGCCATCGAGGAACGATTGCTTGGGCGTAACGGTTGCCGTAATCTTGCCGTTTGAGGGAATCGTCGTAGTGGCTGCTTCCAATCTGAGTGTGTTGCCGGTCAGTGTCCCCGACTTCTTCTCCGTGCCGGCAACGACCTCTACCGAAATGTCATAAATGTCGGACAAGGTGTAGCGGACAGTGTCGTTGCCGCTGATCTTGAAAATCTCAGTTTCCCCAATTGACGCGCGGGTTATCCCTTTCACCACCTTGTCTGAGGAATCCTTATTGGTGCCGTCATCCTTCCTGCAGGACACTGCCGCAATCGTGCCCATGGCCATCAGGGTCATGACTGCTAATTTGAAAAACCTCTGATTTCTCATGGTTGTTGTATCTAAGTTATTGTATTTGTGTTATTGTCTAACTTCCGTCCCCTCTTCCAACCCATGCCCCCCGCCTCCCGAATCTGCGGGGCGAGCCACTCGGCTTGCGGAGAATCATCGTGCGGCGTTGCGCTTGGAGAAGGGAGACCTGCACTGCCTCATGTTCTCCGTACCGGCAAGTATGCCGGCACGGAGAAAAACTGATTACTTGAACTCAAAAGTGGTGCCGCCACCAAGACACTTGACAATGATTTGGGGCCATTTTTCAGTGACGTATTTTCTAATTGCAGTTCCCCTCATGCCCTGCGAACTAATGGCATCACCGTATAGTTTTCCACCCGTTGATTCGCCATTTTTGTCAAAGCATTGATACCCCCCCGCCATGGTTACAAACACAGTGTATTTTTTGGTAGTGTCAATGCCGTCGAGGAACGATTGCTTGGGCGTAACGGTTGCCGTGACCTTGCCAGTAGAGGGGAACGTCGTGGTGACGGCTTCCAATTTGAGTGAGTTACCCGTCAGTGTCCCAGTCTTCCTGTCCGAACCAGCGACAATCTCAACAGTAATGTCATAGACGTCGGAAAGGGAGTAGTGAACTGTATCGTTGTTCCCGCTCATGAAAACCTTTGTTGCCTCAATTGAGGCCATGGTCACTCCTTTCACCGCCTTTGTCGTGTTATCGCCTGTGGTGACTTCGTCCTTTTGGCAGGAGGTGACTGCAAGCGTGCCGACGACCATCAGAGCCGCGGCAGCCATTTTGAATAATCTCTGTCTTCTCATGATTGTTGTTATTAGTTGTTGTATCGTGTTAATTGCTTGTGCCTAATTGCATACGCCTATAGGGTGTTTGAGTGGAGGCGCCAAGCACGGCAGGCACCTCCCAGTCGCCGTCACTCCTTTACCGATTTGTCTCCGAAATAATATCCGTTTAGGTAACTCTGACTGCTGCTAAGAATCGCGCTCTTGAAAACACGAGCCATCGTCTGTATTGTGTCCGGGGTCAAGCTCGCCCCCATCCTGCTAATCACAACACCCTTGAACTGCATGGTGTCCGACTCTACCGTGCCATCTTCGTATGCTGTCGTAAAGATTATTCTGCGCGCCACTCCTATGTTGTACATTCTTGCGGAATCAGGCGTGAACGACTCCTTCGGCGTAACTGTTGCATATATCTTCCCAATGGACGGGACGTTGGTGGTGGAGACCTCCAGCGCAAACCTTTTCCCTGTCAGCATGGCGCTATTGGTATCGGCGCCCGCTACCGCAAACAAACGGATGTCGAACACCTGCAGGATTGAGTCGTTGATACAATGAGAGACTCCACGTCCATCCACCCAGGCTGTGTCAAGGTACACCTCTATCCTCGATGTCCCTTTCACTGCCTTGATTCTCGGCTCGACCTCGGTGGTGTCTTGCGCTTCTACGGGTTTTGTCTCTTCTTTCTTGCACGATACCGCCGCAAGCGCGCCCATGGCCACAAAGGCCACGGCTGCCAATTTGAGCATTGTTGCTTTTCTCATGATTTTCAATAGTTAAAGTGAAATAAAATGTCTGTTTTGTGCCTATGGGCGTGCAGTGGTCAGTAGCCGAAGGCCTGCGTACAAGTGCCCGAAAGCTTGGCTGAGACCTGCTGTGCGTAGCTGTCCAGCTCTTGCTGCGTGAGGCTGCTGCCCCTGACGGTCAGCTCCAGCCTCTCGCCCGAGGCATCGCTGCCCGCCTGGGTGGCGCTGCTCCCGTCGCTGTAGGCGGTGGTGTAGCCAAATTCTCTGCCTATGTCAATCACGTAGGTGACTGCCGGGTCGGGGGTGAAGGAGGGCTTGCGGGTGAGCGTGACCTTTATTGCCCCGCTGTTGGGCACACTTGTTGTCGCAGCCTCCGCCGTCAGCGTGTTGCCCGTCATCTGAGCCGTCGCTTTCTCGCCGCCGGCCGTCACCTCCACCTTGACGTCAAATATATTGCTGATGGAATACTCGGTGATGTCGCGGGGGCTTTCAGTGGGGGCATAGCGGGTCTTCGACCACAGCTTGGCGTGTGTTGTGCCTTTCACTGCCTTGGTGGTGGTGGCGCCGCTGCCGCTTCCGCTCTTGATGATGACCTCTTCTTTCTCGCAGGAGGCCGTCGCCAGCGTCGCCGCCGTCAGCAGCGCGGCTGCCGTTATTCTGAACAATCTATGCTTCCTCATGGTTGCTTCTCATGGTTGGTTTCAACGGTGCAAATTTACACAATTTTATTGGTGAACACACTTTATTTTCAGGTTATTTTTATGGGGTGTGTAACTGGTTGCACTACAATATATTGCATAAATACATTCTGCGGGCGACGCCCCTCTTTGGGGTGCAAAACGCCCTTTCTATCTGTCACTTTTTGTCGAAATGGCATACTCCTGATTCGTCCGTTCCTCGGTTATTGCCGCAGCGGCGGAGGCGGTTGGCCGGCGGCTGGGGCGGGCGCGGTCCAGCGGCAGCCCTGGCGGGTGCCCCGCCGGTGCAGCTCCTCCTCGACCAGGGCACCCAGCTCTTCGGCCCGCACCCGGCGCCCGTCGGCGTGCCGCCAACCCCGCTCGGGCGCAGCCTGAAAGCGGGGCGGCACCTCCGAGGCTATCCGCTCCACCATCATGTCGGGCCGCAGCCGCTCCAAAAAGTCGCACACCACCCCCACATACTCCTCCAAACCGAAGGGCGGCGGCACTGCGGCGCCATCCTCCTGCCACTGCCTCCCCAGCGCCGACCCCCGCAGCACCTGCAGCTGGTGCAGCTTCACCCCCGTGAGCGGCAGCGCCGAAAGCAGCGCCGCCTCTTCCGCCATCCACCGCCGGCTCTCCCCCGGCAGGCCCAGTATCAGATGCCCGCAGCAGGGCATCCCCCGCCGCGCCGCCGCCTCGGCAGCCCGCGCCGCGCAGGCATAGTCGTGTCCCCGCCCCACGAGGCGCAGCGTGGCGTCGCAGCAGCTCTCAATCCCTATCTCCACCTCCACAGGGCAGCGCTCGGCCATGGCCGCCAGCAGGTCTATCCGCTCGGCGTCTATGCAGTCCGGGCGCGTCGCCACCACCAGCCCGCACACCCGCGGGTGGCCCAGGGCCTCCTCATAGCGCCGCCGCAGCACCTCCACCGGCCCGTAGGTGTTGCTGAACGACTGGAAATAGGCAAAATATAGCCCCCGCCCCCGCCGGCGACCATAGAAGGCCAGCGCGGCCTCTATCTGCTCCCCTATCGAGGCGCCCGCCGGCGCAAAAGCCGGACTGAAGGCCTCGTTGCTGCAGAACGTGCAGCCCCCGGCCCCAGTCCGCCCGTCCCTGTTGGGGCACCCGAAGCCCCCATCTACCGGCAGCTTCTGCACCCGTGCCCCATACACCTCCATGCAATAGTCGTGATAGGTCCTGTATAGCATTTCTCCTCCTTTGGCGGCGCAAAGATACGAAACCTTTCCCATACCGACGGCCGCGCCGCCAAAATTTTCCCCCGCCCCTCCATTTCTCGCACTGTGGAGGCGGCTCCCGCACAACGTGTCTGAAAGCAGGGCAAATTCCCTCAAACAGGGGTCGGCAGTGGAGCAGAAAACGGCTGCCGACCTATCCGAACAGAAAAAATATTCTTCTGAAATCCAGCGTTTAAAAAAGAAATTGCAAAAAAAACATTGCCGTATGGAAAAATAGTCGTACCTTTGCACCCGATTTCGAGAGAAACAATGGGGTATTAGCTCAGGTGGCTAGAGCGTTTGACTGGCAGTCAAAAGGTCATCGGTTCGACTCCGATATACTCCACAAGAGAGGGTCGCTATCTACGGCCCTTTTTTGTTAGAACGTCACGGGGTATTAGCTCATTTGGTAGAGCGTTAGGTTCGCAATCTAAAGGTGACCGGTTCGAGCCCGGTATACTCCACCACCCCCCAAGGGCCTGTCCGATAGGGCAGGCCTTTCTCGTGCCGCCAAACCGCCCAGGGTGCCGGCTTCTTCTCCCCCCTTCGTTTTTTTCGCCGTCGCATACTAATGCCGCGGCTCTTGCGTTGCGTTAGGAAAAAAATACACTCAAACCTCATGAAAAAAGTTACGTTTTTGCTGCTGGCAGCCATCGCGCTGCTCGGCACATCGTCCTGCAAGAAGGACCGAGCCGGCTATTATCTGCCCGACGAGAAAATCCACAAGATTTATTACTCCGTCTATCACAAGGCCTCCGACGGAACGGCCGACACTGTCGGAAGATATATGCGGCAGCGGTGGACCTGGAATGGCAAATTTCTGACAAAAGTCGAACATTTCAACGAGAAAGGCGACGTGGTGCGGACCGAGCAGTACTCCTACAGGGGAGAACGCCTCGCCAAGGTGAGCATTCCCGAGCAGAACGCCTATTGGGACTTCTCATACAGCGGAAAGGAGTTCAAACGCATTGACCTGTATGTCAATGGGGAAGATGTGGGTAGGATTACGTTTGACTATGACGAGGGGCTTGTCAGCTCCGCAACCTTGCAGTTTGACGCCGATGTTGCCATGAGCAAGAACATCAAGCTGCCCCAAGGCGTGAAGTTATTCCCGACCGAGCAGGCCGCGCAGATCGCCGAGGAGGCACTGGCGCAAGCCCCCGCAGAGGCAAAAAGCGGCGTCGCGGTCACCGTTTCCTACGAGTGGGACCGCTTCAACGTGGTGAAACTCGTAGTCCCCAGCGTCATGGATTGGCATGTGACCACATCGGTCCTCACCATGGACTACGACGACCGCACCAGCCCGTACTACGGCCTCGTGAGCGGGGTTGAGTCGTTTGCCGGAGGCTCTGTCTTCAGCAGGAACAACGTGGTGAAGCTGGTCGATTCGAGAGAAGGCCTGAAGAACACCCACCTGTACACCTACGAGTACAACGGCATCGGTTTCCCCACCAAGATGGTTGAGACCACCAGCTATGTCTATTCTGGCGTGACGCACGACTACCAGCGCGTTGCTGAGTACGAATATGACGACTGAGCCGGCCGCTGCCGTCGGCTCCCCGGAGAGTCTATGGTGATGCTCACGCCTCCTATCAGCCTCCTGTATTTCTCCCGCCACCACTCTCTCCCACACTCTTTTGCCCCACCAGTCGGGCGGTTCGCTTGGACGCAGCCGCCCGACTGCTTCCTTGCCCCTCCCCGCCCGCCCTCGCCCCTTGCCCCCGCACCCTCGCCCCTCGGGTGCGGCTTTTTTTTCGCCCCCGCATACTAAAACAAAAAAATATTCGTAGAAAACTTGCCAATTGCAAAAAAAAGCGTACCTTTGCACCTCGAAATTAAGATAAAAACCAACTGCCAACCTATCGAAACACAACTATCAGTTCAATCCAAAACGAAGCATTAAATGACGGACGAATCTGTTAGGACCCTATCTGACAACGAGCTGATTCAAAGGTACAAACAAGGCGACTGTGCCAGTTTCGATGTCCTGCTCCAGCGCTACCAGTCCAAGGTGTACAGCTACATCTTCTCGGTGGTCAAGGACAAGGACGTGGCAGACGATATTTTTCAGGACACCTTCTTCAAAGTCGTCTCCACCATCAATTCGGGCAGCTACAAGGAGGAAAACAAGTTTATCCATTGGGTGATGAGAATCGCCCACAACCTCATCGTGGACAACTACCGGCGAAACAACCGTATGCCCATCGTGCCCAACCGTCCCGACTGCAACATCATCGACACCCTCAAACTCCACGACGACAACGTCGAACAGCTGCTCATGCGCAAGCAGACCAACAGCAACATCCGCAAACTTGTGAAAATGCTCCCTCCCGAGCAGCGGCGCGTCGTCATCCTCCGCCACTATGGAAAGTGCGACTTCAAGGACATCGCCGAGCGCACCGGCGTGAGCATCAACACCGCCCTCGGCCGTATGCGCTACGCCATCATCAACCTCCGGCGGCTGGCCCAAGAACACAACATCTACATCGAGCTCTGACAGTTCCCCCCGCCTCCGCACCGCCGCCTCCGGCCCCCCGCCCGTCAACGTGGGCGAAATAAATGTTAATTAACATTTCACCGCGCAATAAAAAACGCCACGCCGAGTTACTTTGGGCAGATTCTCCTCTCGGAGGCTCTGGCAAATCAACCCAATGTTCAACTTATCAAGGCGCGTATGATGCAGGACTACGATTTTTTGAATTTCGACGATACACCGTTTGAAACTGCAAGCACAACCCTACAACCCTCCCCGCAAGTTGTACACAACATTCTCCAATATGCCCGCTGTTGCCAAAACATCCGCATAGGAGACGCCAACCTCAAAGTCTATCTCAACTAATCCCCAAGCCGGCCCCCAGGTCGGCTTCCCTTTTCCTCCCCCAGCCCCCCGTCCTTTCCCCCGTTCTCTCCGCCCTCCCGGTCATTCCGTCTCCCCGTCCTTTCCCCCGTTCTTCCCGTCCTCTCCGTCCCCCAGTCATTCCGTTTCTCCTGTCCCCCCGTCCTTCCCGTTCTTCCCGTCCTCTCCGTCCCTCCAGGTCATTCCGTCCCTCCTGGTTTCTCCGTCTTCCTGGTTTCTCCGTCTCCCCGGTTTCTCCGCCCCCCCGTCCTTCCCGTCCTCTCCGTCCCTCCCGGTCATTCCGTCTCTCCCGTCCCCCCGCTGTCCCCCGCCGCCCGAACTATTTTTTGCATTAGTCGAAAAAAGTCCTTACCTTTGTGAAATAATAAAGCGACCGCCTTCCTGTGCAATACTCTGAAAATGAGTGTAAGTACAATTTGGTCGCGTTTTGTTGCACTATATAATAAAAATGCAAATGCAATCGATAAAGGAGCGAAAGAGCAATTAAATAAACAACCAACCCTCTCAGATGTTTCAAGGTTATGGCAAAAGAGAACCATCACACGGTCTAAGATGGTTCACCAAAGAGAAGACACCCCCGCCGACTATTTCCCTTTTCTGCCCGAAAGTAAATAAAGAAAGTCTTGTTTTCGTTTTTGCCATTAATGACTTCCTATCGCCAGTTTAGGTGCGGGGATACAGGTGAAACTTTTTGAGCATTGCGTAATGAATGTGGTTGAAATGATGACTACACTATGACACCTTTTATTCAATTCATAGGCAGGGATAAAATCGTTTTAGAAAACAGAGATTCATTAGAGTGCTACGAGTTGTGGCCTGCTCCTACAGTGATTTTTGTTGATGGACCATACGGAATCGGCGGGTTTCCAGGAGACCCAAAGGATACTAAGATGCTTCCCAAAACCTATGCCCCGCATATTGCGGCATGGTCGAAATATGCGAAACCAAATACAACGCTCTGGTTTTGGGGTACGGAACTTGGTTGGGCACGAATGCACGAACTATTAGAGGTGAATGGGTGGAACTACGAGCAGACGTTCATTTGGGATAAGGGCATAGGGCATGTTGCTGGCAATGTAAACTCAAAGACGATAAGGCAGGCCCCCGTAGTCACAGAGATATGTGTCAGATACACGAAGCAGATGAGCATGATTACCGAAGATGGTGAAAGAGTTAGTATTCAGTCATGGCTTAGGAAGGAATGGGAGCGAACTTCACTTCCGCTATATATGACAAATCAGGCATGTGGTGTTAGAAATGCCGCCACATGGAAGTACTTTACTGCGGATGATGTGTGGTACTTTCCCCCAGCTAATGCCATGAAGATGATTTCGGACTTTGCGAACACTTATGGGGAAGCGAGTGGGAGACCATATTTTACCATCGATGGGCAAGAAATGACCGAAGAGTTGTGGGATTCCATGCGTGCCAAATGGAATCACCAGCACGGGTACACCAATGTTTGGAGGCAGCCCGCCTTGCATGGAGGAGAAAGATTAAAGGTTTCGGACAGCAATAAATCTCTGCATTCTAATCAGAAGCCTATGTCTATTGTTGAATACATCATAAATGCTTCGTCAGACGAGCATGACGTGGTGTGGGATCCTTTTGCGGGTTTGGCCACAACTGCACTATGCTGTCAGCGACTGCAACGCTCTTGTTACTCGGCGGAGATTTCAGAGGAAACTTTTCTCTGCGCCCGCAATAGATTGTCCCAGTTAGAATTGATGATGGCCGTATGAAGAAAATAAACGAAATCGTTTGTGTCACTTTTGACGAGGCAGATGAGGGGAAGGCATTCACCGATATTGATAACTCATCAATGCGACCTTTCTGCGTGGATGACTATACTGTTGACAGAGCGGATAAGAGGTTTAAACTAATCAGCAGTTTGTGTTCTGTCGCTTTGCCGTCACTTCCAACTGATTGCAGAATTGATAATACCTATTCAGGGATACTTGCCACAGATTTGTTTAGCCTGAACACCCTTCTGGGTTCTATGATTGAGAGTAGAGTTGTGGCATTCCTCAATTCGCATAGGCATTTATGTGCAAACTTGAGTACAAAGAAGAAATCCTCCACGACCAAAACCGCATCAACCCTATGTAGGATGAGGCAGACTATGAGATTGCGCTACAGATAGAGGTCATCAATAACGCCCTCGACCAGCTGGGAGGAAACCCCGCCAAACCAAGAAAACGAATTGGTTTCAGATAAGGAAGAAGGTGATAGTTCAACTGCATTACGCTAATTATGAAAGAATACAAATAATTCATTAATCCATAAATATCAAGAAAATGTCTAAAGAAAAGAAATTCATGACTTGCGATGGCAATTGCGCTGCTGCTCATGTGGCTTACATGTTCAGCGAGGTCGCTGCCATCTACCCCATCACTCCCTCCAGCCCCATGGCCGAGTACATCGACGAGTGGGCTGCCGGCGGTCGTAAGAACCTCTTCGGCGAGACCGTCCGCGTTGTCGAGATGGAGTCCGAGGCTGGCGCAGCCGGTGCCGTCCACGGCTCCCTCCAGGCCGGCGCCCTCACCACCACCTACACCGCTTCTCAGGGCCTCCTCCTGATGATTCCCAACATGTACAAGATTGCCGGCGAGCTCCTCCCCGGCGTCTTCCACGTCTCCGCCCGTGCCTTGGCCGCCCAGGCCCTCTCCATCTTCGGCGACCACGCCGACGTGATGGCTGCCCGTCAGACAGGCTTCGCCCTGC
>DCJB01000048.1 GCA_002317325.1 Bacteroidales bacterium UBA1711 | reverse complement strand
GGTTGCAACCTTTTTGTCTGAGGTTGCTTCTTTTCCGTTTGAGGTTGCTTTTTTAGCTTCTAAGGTTGCAACCTTTTGGTCTCTCGGGTATTGTTTGGTTTGTTGGTTTTCAGTTGGTTCACTTTCTATGGTTGCAACCTTTTGGTCTAAGGTTGCTATCTTTTTGTCCGAGGTTGTTTCTTTTTTGTCTATGGTTGCTGCTTTGTTGTCTATGGTTGCAACTTTTTTGTTTCTCGGGTATTGTTTGGTTCGATGGTTTTTTGTATTTTCGTATTCCGAGGTTGCATCTTTTCTGTTTGTGGTTGTAACTTCAGCTTTTTCTTGTTCTGTTAAGGCTTCACATAGTCCTGTGAATTTTTCTATGTGCGACTCTATGTCGTATGTTTTTGGTAGTTTGTATCGTGTGCCTCGCCCTGTACCCATTGATATCAAATAGTGATTATGGCATAGTTTCTTGAGCATTGCGGTTATGTCGGCTCGATGCAGGTCTATCTGGTCTCGAAGTCTCTCGTTTGTTATTTCTTCGTTTTCCGCTGCCGAGGCCAGCGTGAGCAGCTCATTGTGATTCAATGTCTGCAAGCTTTTTTCTCCGAATGTTTGTGTGAGCCGCTCTTTTATTGTGTCATTCAGCAACGATTCTAAGGGTAGGGTCAATACCACTTTATCGGGTTTGTGTTGTTCTTCAACAAATGGATTTCTCCAGTTGAGCGACTCCCATCCTTGTAGTATCTTTGCCACTCCACTGCCCGCTTTTTCTGCATGGCCTAACATGGTAAACATTTTCTGAAGGGAAGGATTCCGGCATACGCTGTCGCCTCCTGCATAGTATTGTTTCTTCGATACCAGCATGGTGCCCGGATTTGTAAAAACGATTTCTTGTTTCTTTTTTAATATCACAAGCGCATTCTCGGTCGAATAGGTGGCGTGTACACAAAAGTTCACAAAGGATTCACGTATGGCCTCTTTGCCCAAATTATTGTCTATGCGAGTGTTGTCCTCTATGTGGAATGACTGGGGTATGCAGCTCTGCAATTTGGGCAGCACCCTGCGATAGAACTGAAATAGATTTGCCTCCCATGTCCCGTCAGGCCAAATCCTGTCCACCCATCGAATCGTTGTGGTGTCTTCGGGTATCTCTCGGTAGTCCACCATGTAGTGCGGGCAGCATTGGGGGTCGGTGATGCTGGTCCACTTCCCGAACATCAACATTCCGGCCAGCGTGAACCCCTCTTTCTGCGTCTTCTTGTCTTTTCGGTATCCCCCCAGTTGGTGCATGAACTGCCGGTTGTCCAATGCTAACCAGGGATGGTTCGGTTTCGACACCGACATTAGTTGACGGAATTGACTCAAACTCTCCATGTCAATGTCCTCCCACGTAAAGCCTGTGAGTATCCGCATATCGGGTGCCTCGGTCAAATCTGAATCAGCAAACATCCGTCGCACTTCGGCATCTGTACATCTGTAGTCGCCTTCGTTGTCTCTTTTGTGAGTGTTCCCGTATGGCGAGCGTCCGTGATATACGGGCATTTGCTCTCGCAATGCCCTATGGACGTTGATTAGCATAAAATACCTCCCCTCATGCTCGCAGACCTTTACGTCGTCATTCTTCAACAGATTCACACATACCACATCACGGTTGTTGACCTTATTCCAAAAGTCTCTCTTGTATTTCTCTATCGTCTTGATGTCCAATCCGTCGGGTTCATACCGCCCCTCTTCCTCCTTCACGCCCAGCACAATGGTGCCTCCATCGGTATTGGCAAAGGCGGAATAGGTGTCCCAAAGGCTTGAAGGCAGACCGCCTTTGGCTGTCTTAAACTCAAGGTCATCACTCTCATTTCGAGCAAGCAACTCTTCTAAATAATCGTCAAAGACCATACACGTTTTGTTTCTCATTGGGAGGTGTCCCTCCATCTGTTTCTGTTTTGTTATTCCCCGAAATAGTAGTCCATGCGGGAGTCAAAAAGGGTCTGCACCTCTTTGATGGACCGATTGATTAGCCCCTTCTGCCGCTCTATCGCTTCAATCTTCTCGGCAAAGGATTGCTGGAGGGGAAGGGGAGGGAGGGGAATAGGAATGGTTGCTATTTCTTTTGTAGAAATGTGAGTAACCTTAAATCCTTTAGCATATTTTGCCTTTTCATGATGAAATGCAGAGGTTTTTGTGTAGTATGATACAAATATTCCATTCTGGTTATGATGGAATATAGCAGCATCTGAGCCTATAGAGATGTCATAATCTCCCATCCATGCCACGCTTTTGCAAGAGCCTTCAACATCTTCACTTGTGATGGCCATTATCAAATCACCAGGGTGGGCTATCTTTGCAGTCTTTACCAAATCTATTGGAATAGAAGCAATATGTTTTGTAGTATATGCACCAAACTTGGTATGAATCTGTCCATATAGGATACACGGTTGACCATCTTCAACCAAATCCTTTTTTGAAAGGCCAGAACCTCTTATCAAAGTGCCTATCTCACCAAACGTCTTCAACTCCCATCCCTTTTCATTCTCCACGGGGTCGCCGAACATTTCGTAGAAGAGGGATTGGGCGAGGGTGTCCAGTTCTTTGACTTGTTGTTTCTTCTTCTCAATGACTTCACTCACTTTGTCCAATTCTGAAGCAATCTGCTCTTGGACGGAAAGAGGAGGAACTGGGATGGGGATAGACATCAAGGATGATTTCACCAAATGCTTAATAGTTACACCTTTGCTATATTTTAAATCAATATCACCTTTGGTTTTCAGATGTCGAAGATACAATAATGCAAAACGAGGAATCACCATTTCATTGAAACGAACACGGTGAAGTGCATTTTGATAAAGCATGGGATCACCATTCCAAATCGCTGCACGCCCCGTGTCCCCTCCTTCACAGATAAGCAAATCTCCTGCCTCAACGGAATACCGTTCAATTTCATCATCTTCAAATCTTGCCAACTTGATGGTGCTCAAATCAATATTATCCCACTGAACGTTGATAGCGCAAAGATAGTGGCGAAGGTCTCCTGTATCTTTTGACTGGTTGAGGGTCTTCCCTAAATCGCTGGAACCTATTTCCCCCAACTTCTTATATTCCCAATCGTGCTTCACACTACATCATCTTTTCAAGGTCAGACATAGCACTATTGATTTCCTCTTCAAGGCTCTTGATTCTGCCCAGAATTACCTCGGGCTTCTCATACTCCACCTTCACCCGCTCCACCTCTTTGTACTTGTTGATGCTGAGGTCGTAGTCGTTGGCTCTGATTTCTTCTACCGGCACTAAGAAGGACTGTTCCTTGCGGGTTCTGCACTCCTCTTTTTGCAGGTTCCTGAATCGAGTTATCACGTCCGGGATGTCGCTCTCCTTCACCTCTTCGCGCTTCTGGTCCAGGCTGTAGCCGTCGGCTTTCATGTCGTAGAACCACACCTTGTCGGTGCCGCCCGCATTGGTCTTGGTGAAGATGAGGATGGCGGTGCTTACGCCCGAATAGGGCTGGAACACGCCGCTCGGCATCGAAATGACGGCTTGCAGCCGCTGGTTCTCGATGAGCTCCTTGCGGATGCTCTTGTGACCTGTGCTGGTGCCGAATAGCACTCCGTCGGGCACAATGCTCGCACAGCGCCCGCCAACGGCCAGCATCCTTGTGAACAATGCCACGAACAGCAGCTCGGTCTTCTTGGTCTTGGTGATGGCGAGGATGGACTTGCTCACGGATTCGTTGTCGAGGCTGCCCGCAAAGGGGGGATTGGCAAGGCAGAGGGTGTATTTCTCGGTGTCGGTGTTGTCGGTCGAGAGGCTGTCTTTATATTCGATGTCGGGGTTGTCCACATCGTGGAGCATCAGGTTCATCGCCCCAATCCGCAGCATTGTCTGGTCGGTGTCGAAACCGTGGAACATACTGTTCTTGTAACGCTCTGCGTGCTCCTTCTTCAGGAGTTCGTTCTTGTAGTGGTCGCAGAGATATTTGGCACTCTCAACAATGAAGCCCGCCGACCCCATGGCTGGGTCGCAGATGGTGTCTTTGAGGGTGGGCGCCATCAGTTCCACCATCATGCGGATGATGTGCCGGGGGGTGCGGAACTGGCCGTTGTTGCCCGACGCTGCCATTTTGCCAAGCACATACTCATACACGTCGCCCATCGTGTCGCGGTTGTTCATATCAAGGTTGTCCACCCCCTCGACTATCTTGACCAAGGTGCGGGGGTTGGGGATGAGGAAGGTGGCATTGCCCATAAAGCGGCTGTACGCGCTCTCCTTGCCCCCGTTGAGGTTCTTGATGAACACAAAGGCGTCTTTGCTCACGGTGCTGTACATTCGCTCGGCCTCGAAGTGGACGAAGGTCCGCCAGCGGAGGCTGTCGTACGGCACTTCCCGGTCGGTGTCCGGGTTGTGCCAATTGCCCGACTTGAAGACCGGGTCCTTCACCGCTCCGCCAAGCATATTGGCTGCCGCCTCCCTCTTTACCTGTGCATCATCGAGCATCTTCATGAAGAAGAGGTAGGTCATCTGCTCGAGGATGGTGATAGAGTTGGTGATGCCTCCCGTCCAAAAGGTGTCCCAAATATTGTCTATGTGGTTCTTGATTTCGCCTGTTACCATTGTAGTGTGTCTATATAATTAATTGGTATTGACTATTATTCACGAATGAGACAGCCTGTTGCACGTATGCGGGACTGGCTGCACGTCTTTTTGTTTGCTGCTGCAAAGATAAGACTTATTTTTGAAATAGACGTGGCTGACGGAATAATAGTTGGCGGACGCAGCCGCTGGGAGCGGCTGTAGCAGGGACTTTACACCAGCCCCTCTATCGGTGGGGCGTATATCATCGGGGCGGGCGAGGGGCGGTTGTCGATGAACATCAGCATATAAATCGGCGCATACACCACCTCGCCTTCCACCCTCAGGTTGTCGTTGCAGAGGACGTATGCCTGTGTGATTCCGTAGGCTTTGTTTCCCATCACATTGCTTAGGGCGTGGTGCCGCTCGTAGTCCTTGCCCGACTTGACCTCTATCGGGGTTACGCCGCTGTCGTCTTCCAGTACAAAGTCCAGTTCGCCTTGACGCTTGCTGTTGAAGTAGTGCAGGTTCCAGCCGTGCGCCGACAGTTCCTGTGCCGTCAGGTTTTCGTATATGGCGCCATAGTTCACCGTGCAGTCCTCGCCCAGCAGCCGCAGGGCGGTGCCTTCGGCGTACTGTGAGGTCAGCAGTCCGACATCGTTCGAGAACAGCTTGAATAGGTTTCGCTGTTCGTTGAGTTTCAGCGGATAGACGGGTGCTTCTACGTTGTATGTGGGCAATGCCGCACCTGCGTCGCGCAGCCAGATGAAGCCGTTCTCCAATCGTGAGAAATGGGCGTGTTCGTTCAGCTCTTTGAGTACGAACCGTTTGTTCTTCGCATTCAGCTGCGACGGCATCATTTCAAAGATTTCGCCGATGTACAGCCTGCTGGCTGCATCATATTGGCTGAGGTCCCATTTGTACAGCCCTATTATGTCCCGCTGGGTCTGCTGCACCGCACGCAGATCCATGGTGTCGATGTACTTCTGCACTGCCGCCGGCATTCCCCCCACCACTGTATAGAGCCGCACTATCTTCATCAGCGACTTGTGCACCACCGTGTCCACCGCCGTGCGGCTGTGCCAGGCTTCCCCCACCTTGGACAAAACGCTGTCACTTACCCCCAAGGCTCGGCAGAAATCTTCTAAGTCCAAGGGTTTTACCTCGATGACGGACATATAGCCGACAGGCACGCTGCGTATGTTCCGCAGCTCTACCCCCAGCAGACTGCCGCTGAGGGCATACCGATAGCGACCATCGTCCACCAAGAATTTTATCCATGTCACCGCTTCGGGATATTTCTGTACCTCGTCGAAGAATATCAGTGTTGAGCCTTCCACCAACGGCTTGTTGGTGAATGCTGTGAGGCGCGTCAGTACCTCGGCGGCACTCTCTGCGCCCTCAAATAGCTGCTGCGCCGTGGGGCTTTCGAGGAAGTTGACCTCGATTAGGTTCAGGTGCTCCTCTTGGGCATACTGCCTGATGGCGTAGGTCTTTCCCGTTTGACGTGCGCCTGTCAGCAGCAGGGCGTTGCCCGAGTTTGCGTAGTGGTCGGCAATCTGTCGGTTCAGTTTTCTTTTCATTTGTCACTTTTCCAAGGCAAATTTGGCATTCTTTTGTCACTTTTCCAAGGAAAAAAGGCGTTTTTTTGTCACTTTTCCAAGTATTCTGTCCCGCAAAACCTATGTTTCTCTGCCTTTAGTGGCAGTATAATGTAAAGTTTATAAGTGCGTTAGTGATTGTCTGCCGCTCTTGGCTTTCTTACAAAGATACGCTTTTTTATGAAATGGGCGGAAAAGTACGCCTGTTGGGTTGGCTGCGCCTTGGGGCTTCGATGTCTTCGGGCGGACCGGGGCGCTGCTGCGGCTGTTTCAGATGGCGAGATTCATTCTGCTTGCAGTCGGGAAACCCACCCTGTGCCAAGCGACTTTTTTTCGGTCTGGTTCACAGCCGATTGTTGTGAACGGCGCGCCGAGTATTCGCTTTTCCAAAAATAGTGTGTACCTTTGCAGCCGTAATCCGTCATGCCGAATCTTTCTCGGCGGAGTCTAAGGAATGGATACTATGGACTGTTTTCTCTCGCATTATCAGTCGCCTTTGGGCGGCATTACTTTGGCAGCGGACGGCGTCTCGCTGACGGGGCTTTGGTTTGACGGGCAGCGCCATTTCGGCTCCGCCATCGGCGGCGGGGCGGTGGAGCGGCCGTTGCCCGTCTTCGATGAGGCGAAGCAGTGGTTGGACCTCTACTTTGGCGGCCGTGTGCCCGGCTTCACCCCACGTCTCACTCTTTCGGACACCCCTTTTCGGCGGCGGGTGTGGGAAGCGCTGCTGGACACACCCTACGGCGCTGTGGTCACCTACGGGGCGGTGGCCCAAAACTTGGGGCTGCCGCCGGGGGCGGCACGGGCCGTGGGCGGCGCGGTGGCCCGCAACCCCATCCTGCTCATCGTCCCCTGCCACCGTGTGCTGGCCGCCTCTGGCCGCCTCTCCGGCTTCGCCGCCGGCACCGCCCGCAAACAGGCCCTCCTCGCCTTAGAAAGGGCGGCGGCGGAGCAGGACGCCGCCCCCACCCCGAAGGTGTCCCCGAAGGCCTGATTCCCTCCAAAAAAGCAATAAAAATGGTTGCGGCGCCGGAGGCGCCGCAACCAATCGGGATATGTTGCGGGGTCGGGGTCAGCCAACGCTGCAGCCGGGGGTCACCAGCTGCGAGGGGCTGACCAGCACTAAACGGCCGTCTTTGTCTTCGGCACTCAGTATCATGCCCTGGCTCTCCACCCCTTTCAGCTTGCGGGGGGCGAAGTTGGCTATGAAGCAGACCTGCATTCCCACCAGTTTCTCGGGTTCGGGGTAGTACTTGGCTATGCCGCTGACGATGGTGCGGGTGCCCATGCCGTCCTCTATCTTGAACTGGAGGAGTTTGTCGGCTTTCGGCACCTTGGCGCATTCCAGCACCGTGCCGACGCGTATATCTACCTTGCCGAAGTCGTCGAATGCCACGGTCTCTTTCACTTGGGCGGGCGCCCAGGCGTTCAGCTCGTTCTGCCGCTTGGTCTCGAGCAGTTTGTTGACTTGCGCCGCTATGGCCGCATCGTCTATCTGCTCAAACAGCAGTTCGGGTTTCTCCAACGCATGACCGGCTTGCAGCAGGGTGTGGCCTTCGGCCGCGCGCCAGCCGAGGGGGGCGAGGTTGAGCATACGCCGCATCTTCTCGGCGGTGAAGGGGAGGAAGGGCTCGCACAGGATGGCGAGGTTGGCACAAATCTGAAGCGAGAGGTTGAGGACGGTGGCGGTGCGGGCGGGGTCACTCTTGATGAGTTTCCACGGCTCGGTGTCGGTGAGGTACTTGTTGCCCAACCGGGCGAGGTTCATCATCTCGGCGAGGGCTTCGCGGAAGCGGTAGGTCTCGATGCTGCGGCCCACCCGCTCCGGGAAGGAGGCCATTTCGCGCACCAGTCCCTCTTCGGTCTCGGAGAGGGCGCCGCAGACAGGCACCTTGCCCTCGAAGAACTTGTGGGTGAGCACCATGGTGCGGTTGACGAAGTTGCCGAGGATGGCCACCAACTCGCTGTTGTTCTTCAACTGGAAGTCTTTCCAGGTGAAGTCGTTGTCTTTGGTTTCGGGGGCGTTGCTGCAGAGGGTGTAGCGCAGCACGTCCTGCTTGCCGGGGAAGTCCTGCAGGTATTCGTGCAGCCACACGGCCCAGTTGCGCGAGGTGCTGATCTTGTCGCCTTCGAGGTTGAGGAACTCGTTGGCCGGCACGTTCTCCGGGAGGATGAAGGAGCCTTCGGCCTTGAGCATGGCGGGGAAGATGATGCAGTGGAAGACGATGTTGTCTTTGCCGATGAAGTGCACCAGCTTGGTGTCGTCCGACTTCCACCACTTCTCCCAGTCGCCGCCTTTGAGCTGCCTGGTGAAACTGATGTAGCCGATGGGGGCGTCGAACCATACATACAGCACTTTGCCGTCGGCATCGGCGAGGGGCACCTTCACGCCCCAGTCGAGGTCGCGGGTGACGGCGCGGGGCTGGAGGCCGGCATCAATCCACGACTTGCACTGGCCATAGACGTTGGTTTTCCAGTCGCCCTTGTGCTGCTCCAGTATCCACTGGCGGAGCCAGAGCTCGTCTTGGTCTAAAGGGAGGTACCAGTGGCGGGTCTCCCGCATGACGGGCGGGTTGCCGCTGAGGGTGCTTTTGGGGTTGATGAGGTCGGTGGCGTTGAGCGAGGTGCCGCAGGCCTCGCATTGGTCGCCGTAGGCGTGTTCGTTGCCGCAGTGGGGGCAGGTGCCGGTGATATAGCGGTCGGCAAGGAACTGGTGCGCCTCCTCGTCGTAGTACTGCATGGAGGTCTTCTCTATGAACTTGCCCTCGTCATAGAGTTTCTTGAAGTAGGCGGCTGCGGTTTCGTGGTGCTCGGGCGACGAGGTGCGGGAGTAAATGTCGAAGGAGATACCTAACTGGCTGAACGACTCTTTGATGATGGCGTGGTAGCGGTCCACGATATCTTGGGGCGTCACGCCCTCTTTGCGTGCCTTGATGGTGATGGGCACGCCGTGTTCGTCGCTCCCGCCGAGGAACAGCACTTCTTCGCCCGCGCTGCGGAGGTAGCGGGCATAGATGTCGGCCGGGACATATACGCCCGCCAAGTGCCCGATGTGCACCGGGCCGTTGGCGTAGGGCAGGGCGGAGGTGACGGTATAGCGGCTGAATTTCTTTTCCTTGTCGGTATAAGTCATGGGGGAATTAAGAATTTTGAATTGAGAATTGAGAATTTAGAGTTGGATTTTCGCCGCTGTTTCGGAGGGCTATTTCTCGATGTAGGTGTAGGTGGTGGTGAGGCCGTCTTGGTCGGTGCAGGTGGTGGGGAAACCGATGGCGTCGTAGGTGTAGGTGAGGGTCTCGGTCGAGGAGTAGGGGATGTCGCGGCTGAGTTCGCGCCCATCGATGAGCATACGGATGACGGACCAGTACATGGAGTAATCTGAAAGGAACGACGGGCATTGGGCGGGCATGGTGAAGACGATGCTCACGTGCAGGTTGCCGTTGGTGGTGGTGGAAAGCAGGTTGTTGGCCGAGAGGCTGGCGGGCTGCATGGTGAGGCCGTGGTACCACAGTCCCCGGTAGGGGTTGTATTTGTCGTCGAAGGTGTAGTCTGAGGCGATGGAGCCGCTGACGGTGGTGGCGTAGGTGGAGTCGCCCATGTTGAGCACCATCAGGTTGATGAAGGCCTCGGCGACTGAGGCCAGCGTGGAACCGAACAGATTCACAATTTCGTCGTGGGCGAGTTCGTCCAGCGCCCGGAGGGAGATACGGCCGTCAAGGTTGATGGCAAGTGTCTCTTTGACGGGGTTGTTGCCTGTCCAGTTGAAGTTGTCGTCCATGGTGAGGCTGTTGACTTGGAAGTCGGAGCCGAGGTCGATGCCGCCAATTTGGGCAAGGTACGCAACATCGACGTCCCTGTAGTTGAGTTCGGAGATATGGCCGCCGGAGTAACCTGCGTTGCAGGTGGCGACGGACTTTCCTCCGAGGAGTATGGTGTAGCTGTTGAGGGTGCCGCCGGCTTCGTAGTCGAAGTTGATTTTGGTGGTTGAGCCGTTAGAGGTCTGGGTGGCGGAGGCCAGCAGCCCGCTTCCTTTGTAGGTGAGGCTGGTGGTGGC
>DCJB01000119.1 GCA_002317325.1 Bacteroidales bacterium UBA1711 | reverse complement strand
TTTTACCGAAATATCGCAAGGCTACAGGTTCTGCAGCGCCGACACCGTCCTCAGGATGAACAAGGCGGCAAAGTCCGACAACAAGGAGTTTGCGTCCAAAGCCAGCAACACCTACCAGTTCAACATCAACCAAAGCCTGTGCAAGATGCTCTTGGACGGACTGCTGAAGTCGGGGCAAGTCACTGCCGACGAGGCCCATGTCTTCGACTACGAAAACCAGTTCATCCCGACCGAGAAGCGCGATGCGAAGTTCTCGTACAAGAAGGCTTTCGGCTACTTTCCCGGCATCGCGCAGATTGACGGATACCCGTTCTATATCGAAGGACGCGACGGAAACGCCAACGTCAAGTTCGAACAGGGCGCGACCCTGGAGCGCGCCTTCGAGATGGCCGAAGGAAAGGGCGTCAAGTTCGGCAGGGCCAGAATGGACTGCGGGTCGTATTCCGAGGAAATCGTGAAGATGGTGGGCAATCACTGCGAGACGTTCTACATCAGGGTCATGTCCTGCGACAGCCTGCGCGGCCGAATCGGGGCGCTGGACGAATCATGCTGGTCCGATGCCGAAATCAACGGCCAGCAATGCCAGCTGGCATCCGTCCCATTCACGGCATTCCTCGGGGAAAAGGGGTACAGGCTTGTGGTCCAGCGCACTCTGCGCGAGGACGGACAGGCCGACATCTTTGACGGGAAGTACATCTATCGCAGCATCCTGACCAACGACCACGGCTCGTCCCTGCTCGACGTGGTGCTGTTCTACAACCAGCGTTGGTAACCGACCGAAGGGAGGTAACCATCAATAACAGCACCGAGAGGTGCTTCGACTGCATGAACAACGACTTCGGCCGGAGCCATCTTCCATGCTCGCCCCTTTCCGAAAACACCGCCTTCATGATTATGACCGCCTTCGTCCACAACTACTACCGCCACTTCGTTGGAAAACTGTCCGGATTGGGCTTCGTACTGACCAAGACGTCAAGGGTGAAGCGATTCGTCTTCTCCTTCATCAGCGTCCCATTCAAATGGGTGGCGCGCAACGCTAAGAAGGTGCTGCTGCTCTTCACCGATAATGCCGACTACATGAAGCTGCAGGTGTGACGGCCGAGCTTTCGCGGAGTCCTTCTTGCCCCAGGCCTGGGTGGGGGGAGTTGTGCATTTCCGCACGGGTTTCCGCCATCTGCGGCCTGCGGAAAGCGGATGCTTGACGAGAACAGCCCCACCTTGAAGCGGGGGAACGTCCTAATCGGATAGTCTGCGGAATTGAGGAAGAACTTTTTTTCTGCCGTTAGTGAAAAAAGTTGTACCTTTGCAAAAAATATGAAATCGACAGTTTTCAGCCTCCTCGTCGCGCTGCTTTTCGGTCTTTCCGCTCATGGACAGGCGAGCGGCACGAGTTCTGCGGCTGCCGCCTCGCCCTGCGGCTTTGGCTTTGCGGCCGACTTTTCGGTGGCTCCCGGACTCAACGGAGTCGCCCCTCGGTCCGTGCAGCTTGCCGCCGTCGCCTCCTATCGGTTCGGCTCCGTCCTCTCTGCCGGTCTCGGCATGGGGCTTCGCCACGCCCACGCCCTCGTCTCTGTTGACAAGAACATCTACGGCTACGGCGAGGATGACCAGCTGAGCTATGGCGGCGGCCTTCTCCTCCCGCTTTTCCTGCGCCTCGGCGGCGCCATTCCTCCGGGGCGCTTCCGCGGCTTGGGCGCCGACTTTGTCCCCTTCGTCCGTGTCGATGCCGGCTATGCCGTCCCCCTCAGCACCGACATCAGCCGGCGGGCTGTGGGCGGTGTCTTCGCCATTCCGGCCGCGGGCCTCTCCATGCGCCTCCACGACGGCCGACAATGGCTTGTGGGCGTGGGTGTTGGATTCCACTCCGCCCGCCACTGGACCACCGACTGGCTCTCCCCCCGTCCCGCCGCCGTGGCCGAGGGTCAGCCGGCCATTTCTCTCAACCTTTCCGCGGCATACGCCTTCTGATAACACCAGTCATCCACCCATATCAGCAACCCCTGTCCCCATGATGAAACGCACAGCCTTTTTCCTCTTTCTCTTTGTGGCCTCTGCCGCCTTCCTCGCCGCGCAGGATGCCCCCGTGGATGCTCCCGTGGGACCTGTCAACCGCTTCTGGTCCTTAGGTTTCAGCAGCAACACCAAGTTCTTCTTTGCCTCCTATCCCGATGGCGGTTCCAACATCTTCACCCTCGACGCGGCACTCATTTTCTGCGTGGGGCCGCAGTGGCGTATAGGGGGTGGCTTGGGCTTCGGCGGAGGCGCCAGCAGCCGCCAGACGCTCCTTCCCGCCGATGAAGGCGGCGAGTCCCGCTCCCTCATCCGCAACCCCTGGGTGGTGCCGGCCTACCTGCGCCTGCGCTGCCTCTTCCAGCCCGGCCGCCCGGGCAGCTGGTATGCCAACCTCGACGCGGGCTATATGCTCGGCCTCGTCCGCGACGACCTCGACAAGACGGTCAACTACTACAGCGCATTTCTCTCGCCTTCGGTCGGTCGGCAGTTCGGTCTCCCCCATTCCGAATCCAAGGTGAGCCTCGCCATCGGCGCCGGCCTCTATTGGGAGCGGCGGCAGCAGACCGCGGCGCCCTACGCCGCCGCCTACGCCCCGCGGCTCGGATTCCTCGCCACCTTCGCCTTCGACATCGCCAAACGCAAGCGTCCCAAAGTCACCGTCTCCTCCACCACTAAACAGCCCTAAGCCAACCGCCGCCCGCTGCCACTCGCCACCATTTTACAGAAACAAAACTATATATAAACACTATGAAAAAGTCACTACTATTGGCGGCGGCAGCCCTGGTGCTTGCCGCCGGGTGCAGCAAGAAAGAGGCTGCCGAAGAAGTTATTGGAAAGCCCGAAGTCGTCGTTGAGAACGGCCGCTTCACCCCCGATGTGATGTGGGGCTTGGGCAAGATGGGCGAGTTTGCCGTCAGCCCCGACGGCACCCGCATGGTCTATGCCAACACCTACTACAGCATCGAGAAGAACAAGGGCAACGCCGAACTCTACCTGATGGAGGCCAAGCCCGGCGCCCAGCCCGAGCGGCTCACCACCACCGCGGCCAGCGAGTTCAACCCCGTGTGGCAGGACGACAACACCATCCTCTTCGCCCGCGGCAACGACATTGTGTCGTTCTCCCTCGAAAGCCGCAAGGAGCACGTGGTCCTCACCGTGGAGACGGGCCTCGAAGGCTTCAAGCTCTCGCCCGACGGCAGCCGACTCCTCTACATCTCCGACCTGCCTGTGAAGCGCCCCGAGTCCATCGACGCGCTCTATAAGGGCCTCGACCAGACCACCGGCCGTATCAACGAAGACCTCATGTACCGCCACTGGGACTCCTGGGTGGACGAATACCCGCAGATATTCCTCGTGTCGCTTGCCGGCGGCAAGGCCGACACCTCCACCATCATCCCCGTCCTCGGAAACGAGCCTTTCGAGTGCCCCATGCGACCGTGGGGCGGCGTGGAGCAGTTCAACTTCTCGCCCGACGGATCCGCCATCGCCTACACCTGCCGCAAGAAGACAGGCAAGGACTATTCCCTCAGCACCAACAGCGACATCTACCTCTACACCATCGCCACTGGCAAGACTGTCAACGTCAGCGAGGGCATCATGGGCTACGACCAGAACCCCGTCTTCAGCCACGACGGAACCCGACTGGCTTGGGAAAGCATGGAACGCGACGGATATGAGAGCGACAAACTACGCCTGATGGTCCTCGACCTCGCCACGGGCGAGAAGACCGACTACACCGCCGATTTCGACTACGGCGTGAGCGGCATCAGCTGGTCCGACGACGACAAACAGATTCTCGCCACCGTCATGTATCGCGGCACCAACGAGATATTCGCCTTCGGCACGGCCGACAAGTCGGTCCGCCAGGTCACCCGCGGCTGCCACGACATCAACTCCTTCTCCCTTTGCGGATCCACCATCTATGCCGCCGAGGTCAGCCAGCAGCACCCCGCCGAGGTCTTCCGCTACACCCTCGCGGGCTGCAACCAGCAGGGCGAGCAGCTCACCTCCATCAACAACGAGGTGCTCTCGCAGGTACGCATGAGCAAGAGTGAGGAACACTGGATTAGGACCTCCGACGGCAAGGAAATGCTCGTGTGGCTCATTTACCCCTACGACTACGACAGCACCAAGGTCTATCCCGCCCTCCTCTTCTGCGAAGGCGGCCCGCAGTCGATGGTGAGCCAGTTCTGGAGCACCCGCTGGAACTTCGAGGTGATGAGCGGCGCAGGCTACTTCGTCATCGCCCCCAACCGCCGCGGCTGCCCCGGCTTTGGCACCGCATGGTGCGAGGAAATCAGCGGCGACTACGGCGGCCTCTGCATGAAGGACTACATGACCGCCACCGACTACTTCGCTTCCACCATGCCCCAGATTGACCCCGAGCGAATCGGTGCGTGCGGCGCCTCTTTCGGTGCGTTCAGCATCTACTGGCTCGCCGGCCACAACGAGAACCACCGCTTCAAGGCTTTCCTCGCCCACAACGGTATGTTCAACTTCGAGCAGCAGTGCCTCGAGACCGAGGAGTACTGGTTCACCAACTGGGACCTCGGCGGCCCCTACTGGGAGAAGAACGCCCGCACCGCCAAGTCCTACCCCAACTCGCCCCACCTCTTCGTGGAGAAGTGGAACACGCCCATCTGCGTTGTCCACAGCGAGTTCGACTTCCGCATTGTGGCTTCGCAGGGCATGGCGGCCTACAACGCAGCCAAGTTGCGCGGACTTGAAGCCCGTTACCTCTACTTCCCCGACGAGACCCACTGGGTGCTGAAGCCCCAGAACAGCCTCCTGTGGCACCGCAACTTCATCGACTGGTTCGACAAGTACCTCAAATAGCCCCCCCCCTCCGAATCGGTCGCCCCGACCCCGCCCCTCCGAAGCCCTGCCTCGGAGGGGCGGTTTTATGGGGGTGGGAGGGGTAAATGAAAACATGAGGCTCGATTTTTCGTCCCTTACAACCCGTATTACATCTTTAGACCAATAACGCACGTCTCTCTCCCCCCCGGCAACCCTCTCCCACGCCACAAGCGTTTTCACTTTTTTCCCGTTCCAGCCCCGTTTCAGGTCCGTCTCAGCCCCGTTCCAGCTTCAATACATTCCAAACCCCAGGACAAACGTATCAAATGGCGATTAGAGAGTAGAGGTAGTATGTGTTCTATCCGGTCTTGATCCTCTTGGTGAACTTGCGGGGCTCCGCCCGGACGTGGCCCTTGTCCGCATCCTCGAACTCAGTCGCAGGGCGGCTGATATTTGGCAGGTGTCTGGCATCCCCCCTCAGTTTCCCCTTTAGTTTCTCTTGAGCACCAAGATGTAGCTGGCTGCCGTTACGCGCTTCTTTTTCATCTTTGACTGAAAAAAATTTGCTATTTCAAAAATAAGTAGTATCTTTGCTTGGTGAAAAATTCACGCCATTGACCATCAAATCGCACGATATGAAGCGTTTTTTTATCGCATTACTTGCTTGTACACTGATATTTGGATATTGTGACGCACAGGCTCAGACCAAGACGAAGAGCGGGACCAAAAGTTCCAAATCCGCCTCTTCAAAGGCCAAAAAGGGCAAGAAAGGAAAGAAGGGAGTCGCTGATGAGGAGAAAATCCCCGAGGTTCAGCTGCCCTATAATTGCAACGACATCATCTTCGCCATCCCGCTGAATGTGGACCAAACCTACGGTCCCACCACCGCGCCCCATGGCGCCGGTCGCGTGATGGAGGTGCAGGCCGACCGCCGACACCCCAATCTCCCTGAATATGAACACAACTCGGTGTGGTATAAATTCACTGTGCCTTACAACGGCCAGTTGGACATCGCCGTCACTCAGACCCAACTGTCCGACGACTACGATATGTTCGTGTACAAGTACACCGACAGCTATTTCAGCAACCATGTGCAGTCCAACAAGGTGCTGCCCGTGGCGGTGAATATGTCCGCCCCCGACTCCGCCCTCCTGGCCAAGCCCAAGCGCCAGCCCGTCGCATCCACCGGCGACGAGAAGGCCGACACCAAGGCACGCGCCGAAGCCAACAAGCTGATGCGTCAGCAGCAGGAACTCAACGCCACTATGGGCACCATCGGTATGTACCACGCCTCCAAGCCCATTATGCTGCCCAAAGACTCCACCGCCCGCCACATCCGCTCCATCGACGTGAAGAAGGACGAGGTCTATTACATACTCCTCGACAACGTAACGCCCAACGGCAAAGGACACTCTATCAAGGTATCCATCCACGTCGATGCCTTCGAGGTGCCGCTCTACTTCTACGACCCCAAAATCAAAAAGAACGTCGAGGTGAACCTCACAATCCTTGAAAAGAACACCAACGACCGCGCCATCGTCCGCGATGCACATTTCCGCGGCGGCCGCGTGAGGTTTGTGCCCGGATTCAACTATTCGCTCTACGCACAGCGCGAGGGCTATTTCTCGCTCTTCTTCGACTTTAACTCCAACCGCTTCATGCAGGACACCCTCATGCGCTTGAAGATGAACCGCGCCGAGCGCGGCACCGTCTATCCCGTCTGCGGGGTCTATTTCGAGGACGAGTACAAGCTCATGAAGGAGTCGGACTCTGTGCTTATCAACTATGTGCAGATGTTCAAGAACCACCCCGACGTCCACTTCATGGTCAAGGGCTTTGTCCAGACCTACGGCATCGACCCCGAGCATGACCAGCTGGTGTCGCTCGAGCGCGCCAAGGCGGTGAAGGATTTCTTCGTGAAGAACGGCATCCCGGAGGACAACATACAACCCGCCGGCATGACTGTCACGGACATTAAGCGTGCCGCCACCGCCGCCTTCGACCCCAAGAAGGAGAACGATGAGCTTTGCAAGATTCAGATCATCATCACCGAGGTGGGATCCAAGGTGAATCCCTGACGGCAGCCACATGGATAGGGTCCGGGAGTGTCTGCCCATGGCGTGACAAACTCCTGCTGCCCGGCTGGTTTCCAAGGCAGTCCCTCCACAGTGGAGGGGCG
The DNA here is from genome assembly GCA_002317325.1 of Bacteroidales bacterium UBA1711. GTDB lineage: Bacteria > Bacteroidota > Bacteroidia > Bacteroidales > P3 > Colimorpha. Next base: position 31,694 of record DCJB01000119.1, on the reverse strand, counting down.
ACAGTAATAGGAGGGTGTGCTCTGTGCAAGAGTCGCCCTCTTTGATTTGAGAGGTGCGTCGGGAGTGTGCTGTCTGCGCGCTCGCGTCACGACTGCCGCTCTGCGGCGGGGGCAAAGCCGAAAAACAGTAAAAACACTGACATGGAGATAAAGCAATTGAAATACTTTACCGAAGTGGCCGCGCGGCTCAGCTTCACCGATGCCGCCCGCCACCTGTGCGTGGCGCAAAGCACCCTCTCGCAGCAGATATTACAGCTTGAAGAAGAGGTGGGCGCCCGGCTGCTCGTGAGGAACTCGCGCAGCGTTGCACTCACAGAGGAGGGCGAGGCGCTGCTTGTGTCCGCACGCCGCACGCTGAACAGCGTGGAGGAGTGCCGCGACTGCGTCCAGTCCGTCGGCACCCTGCAGTCCGGCTCGCTGAGCATAGGCTGCACCGCCACCTTCTCGCTGCTGCTCAACGAGACGCTGGTTGAGTTTGTGCGGCGCTACCCCGCCGTGAGCGTGCGCATTGAGAGTGGGACGGTGGAAGAGCTGGCGCGGCTGCTCCATGAGGGGGCTATCGATGTGGCGCTCTCCTACCGCCCCAGCCGCGAGTGTCTCGACCTCGACTCGCACCCGCTGTTCGACAACCACCTGTCGGTGGTGGTGAGCAACAGCCACCCCTTGGCTTCCAGCCCGGGGCTGCGCCTCGCCGACTTGGGCAAAGAGGTGGTGGCGCTGCCCTGCAAGGGCATTCAGGCTCGCGACACCCTCGAAGCGGTGCTGGAGCAGACCCACCGCCGGGTGGCTGCGCGGGTGGAGGTGAACGGGGTGAATATGCTGCTGTCTTTGGTGGCGTCGAGCCGCTACGTCACCTTCCTCTCCCAGGCTACCGCCAAGCGTCATCCCGGAGTGGTGGCAGTGCCGCTGCTCGAAGAGGGTACCGACATGCACGGCTGCTATCACACCCTCAAGAACGCATACATTAAGAAGTCGGCGCAGTTGTTCCTGCAAATTATGAAGGAAACTCAGGACGTAGCCCTGCTGACAATGAGATTGTGAGGTCTCGTCTATCGCAATTGGCGATAGCACCAATCGCCAATAATCGTTGAATGCGGCCCTCCGTGACGAGAAAAGTGAGTATCTTTGCAGCCCGAATGCTGAAAGAGTGTTTCTTTCAAAAAACAGTTAATCAGTTTATTGAGTATGGTATTTTTATTTTTCGGAATTGCGAAAGGCCGTTTGTCGGCTGCCTGTGCCGGGATTTCGGCCTCCATATCGGCGAAACCGATTAGCAGCGTCTGCCACCGGGAGGGGGCTGTGCGGTGATGTCGTGGATTACGCAGCTTTTCGTTGAGCCTACGGTGGCTCACTCCATCCTGATAATCTCGCTGGTGATTGCCGTGGGGCTCCTGCTTGCCCGCATACGCATTGCCGGGGTCTCCTTCGGCGTGGCGTGGATATTGTTTGCCGGCCTGTTTGTCGGGCAGATTGGCATCGAACTGGACGGTGAAACCGCCCATTTCGTGAAAGAGTTCGGGCTGATACTCTTTATCTTCTCCATTGGAGTGGAGGTGGGGCCGGGCTTCTTCGACGCTTTCCGCAAGGGTGGTGTCCTGCTCAACGCCCTCGGTTTCGTGCTGGTGCTGTTGGGCAGCCTGATAGCAGTGGGCATCGGACTGTTGAGTGGCACCGACATGATGAGCATGGTGGGCGTGCTTTCGGGCGCCGTCACCAACACCCCCGGGCTGGGTGCAGCACAGCAGGCCTATCTCGAACTGCACGGTGGGGCGGTCAACCCGGTGTTCGCGCAGGGCTATGCAGTGGCTTATCCCTTTGGCGTGGTGGGCATCATCTTGAGCATTGCCATACTCAAGAGGCTCTTCTGCCGCGACATCGAGGCCGAGAGTCGACTCTATGCCGCCAACTCGGGACGAAACGGCTACGACCTCCAGCAGCGCATGGCCGAGAGCCGCTCCCTCCAGGAACCCCACCGCGACGAGCCGCGGCTCTTCTTCATCTTCCTCGGCATAGCCCTTGGCGTGTTCCTCGGGCTGATGCCCATCCCCGTGCCGGGAATGTCGGTGCCCCTGCGGCTGGGCTTGGCCAGCGGCCCCCTTGTGGTGGCCATCATCTTCTCGCATTTCGGCCCCTCGCTTCACCTCGACACCCGCATGACTCGTTCCGCCAACCTCTGGATGCGCCAGTTGGGCATTTCGCTCTTCTTGGCCTCGGTGGGCGTGGGCGCCGGCAAGGGATTCCTCGAAATGGTGGCCCAGCAGGGCGTGGAGTGGATGCTCTTCGGCATTGTCATCACCGTGGTGCCCTGCCTCGTGGTGGGACTGATAGCGCGATATGTTTTCCGCCTCAGCTTCTTCTCCATCGCCGGCATGATTGGCGGCGCCACCACCGACCCGCCCGCCTTAGCTTACGCCAACGTGCTCTGTGCCGACAGCCGCGTGAATATTGCCTACACCACGGTCTATCCCCTTGCCATGTTCCTCAGGGTGTTCGTGGCCGAGGTAATCGTAGTGCTCTTCGGCTGAGGCCAAAAGATCTATTCCACCGAATACTGCGTGGGGGAGGGCGGTTGCCTTCCCCCTATGTTGTCTTGCCGAGTTCTGGGCGATGCGATGCGGCTCCAACAGCCCCAATCTGCGGCGGATGTCTTTTTTTTTGAACAAATAGCGGCGGGGACTTTGACAATTGAAAAAAAAAGAGTACCTTTGCAGACGTTTATCCATGTTGGGAAAATACGTTAACCTCATTGCTATAAGGGTTAAGCGTGTTTTCTCGTGCGTTAGATTAGTGTGAAATCAATTAATTAATAGACAACATAAGAGTATAAAAATTCAGAAATGTCTGACGTAGTAAAAATCAAAAAAGGATTGGACCTTCCCATCGCGGGAGCCGCCGAGCGGCGAACCAGCGACGCGCGCTCTATCCGCACCTACGCCGTCAAGCCAGCCGACTATGTGGGGCTGGTGCCGCGGCTGTTGGTGGCCGAGGGCGACAGGGTGAAGGCCGGCGACCCCCTGCTGTGCGACAAGCAGGACGACCGCATCCGCTTCACCTCTCCCGTTGACGGAACGGTGAAGGCGGTGGTGCGCGGCGCTAAGCGACTGCTCCTCGCCGTGGTGGTCGAAGCCGACGGCTCTGCGCAAGCAGCCGCACCCAATCAATTCATCGAGGGCAGCATCAAGGAACGTATGCTGCAATGTGGATTATGGACCCGCCTGATTCAGCGCCCCTTCGGCACTGTCCCGAGTCCCGACGCCAAGCCCAAGGCCATGGTGGTGAGCTGTTTCGACAGCGCCCCGCTGGCTCCGGACTATGACTATGTGCTACAGGGCAGGGAAGAGGACTTCTGCCGCGGACTCGAGGCGCTCACCGAACTCTTCGACGGCGACCTCCACCTCGGCTTCCGCCCCCAGCAGCGGCTCGCCGCCGTGGTGGCTTCCGCCCTCCGCAACAGCCGCGTGAAGACCCACTTCATCGATGGACCTCATCCCGCCGGCAACGTGGGCACCCAGATAGCCCGCTTCTGCCCCATCAACAAGGGCGAGAGCGTGTGGACCATGGGCGTGCAGGACGTGGTCGTGCTCGGCCGTCTGGCACGCACGGGCGAGTACCGCCCCGAGCGCGTGGTGGCAGTGGCCGGACCCTCCATCCGCAACCCCCACTACTACCGCACCACCCTCGGCGCCTGCGTCACCTCCATCGTCGAGGCCCAGCGGCTCAACCCCGCATATCCGCTGCTTCAGCGCCCCGACTCCGGCGACCGCATTATCTCTGGCAACGTCCTCAGCGGCTCCCGCATCGAGGCCGACGGATTCTTGGGCGCCAACGACAGCCTCCTTACCTTCCTCCCCGAGGGCAACTACTACGACTTCATGGGCTGGCTCATTCCCACCATCCGCCGGTTCAGCTTCTCCCGCACCTTCGCCAGCGGCTTCCTGTCACCTGCCACCTGCTGCTGCGGCATGAAGATGCCACGCTTCGAGGGCTTCTGGAAGTTCGACACCAACACCCACGGCGACGTGCGTCCGCTGGTCTTCACGGGCAGCTTCGAGCGAGTCTTCCCCTTCGACATCTACCCCACCCAGCTCATCAAGGCCTGCATCGTCGGCGACATCGAGCTGATGGAGAACCTCGGCATTTATGAGGTCGAACCCGAAGACTTCGCCCTCTGCGAATTTATCGACACATCTAAAACCGACATCCAGCCCATCATCCGCGAGGCGCTGGAAAAATTGAGAAAGGAGGCCGTCTGATGTTTGACAACTTGAGAGGCTTAATAGACAAAATCAAGCCCACCTTCAGCGAGGGCGGCAAAGCTGCATGGCTCGGCAGCACTTTCGAGGCTTTCGAGACCTTCCTCTTCACTCCCAACACCACCACCGCACGCGGCAGCCATGTGCGCGACGGCATCGACCTCAAGCGCGCCATGATTACCGTCGTGGTGGCACTTATGCCCGCACTCCTCTTCGGTATGTGGAACATCGGCTACCAGACCTCGCTCCGCGCCGAACAGTGGCCCTTCGAACTCGGCACCGCTGCCAGCTTTTGGTACTGCCTGTGGTTCGGCTTCCTGCGTATGCTCCCCCTCATCGTGGTCTCTTACGTGGTGGGCCTCGCCATCGAGTTCGCCTTTGCCCAAATCCGACACCACCAGGTCAACGAGGGCTTCCTCGTCACCGGCATGATCATCCCCATGATTGTGCCTGTCACCACCCCCCTGTGGCAGCTCGCTCTCGCCACCGCCTTTGCCGTGGTCTTCGGCAAGGAGGTGTTTGGCGGCACCGGCATGAACTTCCTCAACCCCGCCCTCGTGGCACGCGCCTTCCTCTTCTTCAGCTACCCAACCCACATGTCGGGCGACCAGGTGTGGATTGCTCGCGACCTCTGGGGCTCCGACGCCATCGCTGGCGCCACACCGCTGGGCGAAATCGCCACCGGCATAGCACCCTCGGCCTCCGCGCTCGATATGTTCATCGGCATCATCCCCGGCAGCACTTGCGAGACCTCCGTCATCGCCATCCTGCTCGGCGCCCTGCTGCTGCTGGTCAGCGGCATCGCCAGCTGGCGCATCATGCTCAGTGTGGTGCTAGGCGGCGGCCTCATGGGCATGCTCTTCAACGCTGTGGGCGCCAACGCCTATATGCAGTTGCCCTTCTACTACCACTTCCTTATGGGCGGCTTCGCCTTCGGCGCCGTCTTCATGGCCACCGACCCCGTCACCGCCGCCCAAACCAACTGCGGCAAATGGATCTACGGCTTCCTCATCGGAGCCTTCGCCGTGTTGCTGCGCGTCCTCAACCCCGCCTATCCCGAGGGCATGATGCTCAGTATCCTGCTCATGAACAGCTTCGCTCCGCTCATCGACCACTGTGTGGTGGCCGCCAACATCCGTCGCCGCAACAACAGAAAAAAGGAGGTTAAGGCATGAAAAACTTTAGCAACAAATACATCTTTATCTACTCCGCCGTGCTGGTGGCGGTGGTGGCAGTGCTGCTCTCCGTCGTGGCCATGGGCCTCAAGGACAAACAGCAGGCCAATGTCCGCAACGAGAAAATGCAGTCCCTGCTGGCCGCCATCAACGTGGACTGCGAACGCGATCAGGCACCCGCCCTCTACAAGCAGTATTTCGTGACCGAACTTACCGTCAACACCGACGGCCAGGTGGTGAGCGAATACTCTATCGCCGACGACCAGATGAAGAACGGCGACGTCCGCGCTTTCGACATCAACCTCAAGACCGAACAGACCAAGGAAAAGAACGGCGCCAAAGGCTCCTTCCCCATCTACTGTTTCGTCAAGGACGGCAAGCAAGGCATCGTCATCCCCACCCGGGGCAACGGACTCTGGGGTCCCGTCTATTCTAACATCGCCCTCGGCGACGACCTCAACACCGTGGTGGGCGTCACCTTCAGCCACGAGAGCGAGACCCCCGGCCTCGGCGCCGAAATAACAACCGAAAAGTTCATGGCGCCCTTCATCGGCAAACAGATTTTGGATGCCGACGGCAAGGTCGTCTCCATCGCCGTCAAGAAGCACGCCGACCCCGCCGGTCTCCACGAGGTGGATGCTATCAGCGGCGGCACCATGACTTCTAATGGCGTGAGCGCCATGCTGGCCGACGACCTGGCCCGCTATCAGGCCTTCTTCGACAGCCGCCGCACCCTTGCCGCACAGGCTGCCGACACTTCGTCGGCTACCGACCCAGAATGCAATCTTGTAGAAGAGGAGGTTTCCAATGAGTAACAATTCTAAAGTCTTTCTCGGCCCCTTGGCCAAGAACAACCCCATCACTGTCCAGATTCTCGGCATCTGCTCCTGCCTCGCTGTCACCGCACAGCTGAAACCCGCCGTGGTCATGGCCCTCTCCGTCACCGTGGTGGTGGCACTGAGCAACCTGATTATCTCCCTCATGCGCAACACTATCCCGCCCCGCATCCGCATCATCGTCCAGCTCGTGGTGGTCTCGGCATTGGTCATCCTCGTCAACCAAGTACTGATGGCCTACGTCTATGACGTGAGCAAACAGCTCTCGGTCTATGTCGGACTCATCATCACCAACTGCATTGTCATGGGCCGGCTCGAGGCCTTCGCCATGAACCACAAACCGTGGGAGTCTATGCTCGACGGCATAGGCAACGGCCTCGGCTATGGCGTCGTGCTGGTCATTCTCGGCGCCTTCCGCGAACTCTTCGGCAGCGGATCGCTGTGGGGGGTTCCCGTGATGGAAAAACTGGGTATGTACAAAATCGGCTACGAGAACAACGGCCTCGTCATCATGGCCCCCATGGCGCTCATCCTCGTGGGCGTCATCATTTGGATTCAGCGTAGCAAGGACAAGGAACTTCAAGAACAATAATCTGCTATGGAATACATCAACATCTTTGTCAAGTCGATTTTCATCGACAATATGATTTTCGCCTTCTTCCTCGGCATGTGTTCCTACCTTGCCGTGTCCAAGACCGTCAAGACCTCCGCCGGCCTCGGCATTGCCGTCACTTTCGTGCTCCTCATCACCGTGCCGGTCAACTATCTGCTCAACAAATATGTCCTCGAACCCGGTGCCTTGGCTTGGCTGGGTGAGAAGTTCGCCAACATCGACCTCTCTTTCCTCTCGCTCATCATGTTCATCGCCGTCATCGCTGCCATCGTGCAGATTGTGGAAATGGTGGTGGAGAAGTTCAGCCCCTCGCTCTACAATTCTCTCGGCATCTTCTTGCCACTCATCGCAGTCAACTGCGCCGTGATGGGCGGCTCGCTGTTCATGCAGCAACGCGGCTACAGCAACATCGGCGAGGTCTCCTGCTTCGCCCTCGGCAGCGGCATCGGCTGGCTCCTCGCCATCGTGGGCATCGCCGCCATCCGCGAAAAACTGCGCTACTCTCATATCCCCCCCGCACTCAAGGGAGTGGGCATCACCTTCATCATCACCGGCCTCATGGGCATGGCTTTCATGTCGTTTATGGGTATCAAACTTTAATATCGTTACGAAATGTCTCAGACTATAATCACTGCTTTAATCGTCTTCCTTGTGGTCATCCTCCTGCTGGTGGCCCTGCTGCTGGTGCTCCGCGCCAAGCTGGTGCCGACGGGCAACGTGACCATCACCATCAACGACGATAAGAAACTGACTGTCCCCACAGGCAATTCGCTCATCTCCACCCTCGCCGAGCAGAAGATTTACCTCCCCTCGGCCTGCGGCGGCAAGGGCTCCTGCGGCCAGTGCAAGTGCCGCGTCCTCGAGGGCGGCGGCTCCATCCTCCCCACCGAGGTCGGCTTCTTCACCCGCAAACAGATTCAGGACCACTGGCGCCTCGGCTGCCAAGTCAAGGTGAAGGAAGACCTCAAAATCGCCGTACCGCAGTCTATCCTCAGCATCAAGGAGTACGAGTGCACCGTGGTCTCCAACCGCAATGTCGCCACCTTTATCAAGGAGTTCAAGGTACAGCTGCCCAAGGGCGAGCACATGGACTTCGCTCCCGGCTCTTACGCGCAGATTAAGATTCCGGCCTTCAACCTCAGCTATGCCGACTTCGACAAGGAACTTATCGGCAGCGAATATCTGCCCGCTTGGGAGAAATTCAAGATGTTCGACCTCCGCTGCGTGAACACCGAACCCACCATCCGCGCCTATTCTATGGCCAACTACCCCGCCGAAGGCGACGTGTTTATGCTCACCGTGCGCATTGCCACCCCGCCGTTCACCCCCGACCGCTCGGGCTTCATGAACGTCAACCCCGGCATCGCCTCGTCCTACATCTTCTCCCTCAAACCCGGCGACAAGGTCATCATGTCAGGCCCCTACGGCGAGTTCCATATCAAGGAACACCCCGCCGATATGCCCAACAAACCCGAAATGATTTGGGTGGGCGGCGGCGCCGGTATGGCTCCCCTCCGCGCGCAGATTATGCACATGGCACGCACGCTCCACACCACCGACCGGCCGATGCACTACTTCTATGGCGCCCGCGCGCTCAACGAGGTGTTCTATCTCAACGATTTCCACCAGATTGAGAAGGACTACCCCAACTTCCACTTCCACCTCGCCCTCGACCGCCCCGACCCGGCCGCCGACGCTGCCGGTGTGCCCTATACCGCCGGCTTCGTGCACAACGTCATGCTCGACACCTACCTCAAGGACCACCCAGCCCCCGAAGACATCGAGTACTATATGTGCGGCCCCGGCCCCATGAGCGCCGCTGTGGTCAATATGCTCGACAACCTCGGCGTCGCCCCAGAGAATATTCTCTACGACGATTTCGGCGGTGGAGCACCAAAAAAGTAATCAATAACTTAATCAATTATTAATAGACATGAATTTACCAAAAATCCATTCCATTACCAAGAAAATCTTCGTGGCACTTCTTGGTGCTTTCCTGGTGATTTTCCTGCTCTTCCACGCCTGCGCCAACCTCTGCATCCTCAGGCATGACGACGGTGCTTGGTACAGCGCTTTCTGCCACTTTATGGGCACCAACCTCATCGTGAAGGTCTTTGAGGTGGTCCTTCTCGGCGCCTTCCTCCTCCACATCCTCCTCACTCTCTGGCTTTGGGTCACCAACAAGTTGGCCCGCCCCGTGGGCTACCATCAGGCCAGCAGGACCAAGACACACCAGGGCTCTAAGCTCCAGGTGTGGACCGGCGTCCTCATCCTCGCCCTTCTTATCGTCCACTTCTGCGACTTCTACTTCGTCAAACTCGGCTTTGTGGATGGCAAGTACATGGTCGAGACTCAGGAACTGATGTCCGACGAGGTGAACGCCATGCAGCAGGCTGCCGCCCAGTACGGCATGACTCCCGAAGCCTTCATCGAAGCCAACGAGCAGCAGCTGGAGATGTACGCCGAGCAGATTCCCGCCGAGCAGCAGGCCGAAATCAAAGCCCAGCTCGACAAACTCCGCGCCTCACTCCCCGCAGCCAACCTCGTCGCGCAGGCCGAACAGGAGGGTATGTTCTCCGAAGACCACAAGTGGATTAAGGGCATCAATTCCGAAACCAACGAACAGCTAAAGCAGGCCGGTTTCGAGTTGGAACCCGATTTCTACAACATGACCCGCGAGAAGTTCCACAACCCCATCATGGCGATTCTCTACCTCATCTTCTTCGTCATCGTGTGGTTCCATATGCGCCATGCCTTTGCCGCCCTGTTCCAGACCCTCGGCCTCTACAACTACAAGTACGGCCCCGCCATCGAGGTCCTGGCCAGCATCTACGCTTGGTTTGTCTGCCTCTGCTTCGCCGCTGTGGTTCTCTTAGTCTTCTTCGGTCTCTAACCATTGTTGAACATCTAACTGATTAGAAGTATGAAACTCGATTCCAAAATACCCGAAGGTCCTCTCTCCGAAAAATGGACCAATTATAAAGCCGCTCAAAAGCTGGTCAATCCCGCCAACAAGCGCAAACTCAACATCATCGTTGTCGGCACCGGCCTCGCCGGCGCCTCGGCTGCCGCCTCGCTGGGCGCTCTCGGATTCAATGTCGATATTTTTTGCATTCAGGATTCGCCCCGCCGTGCCCACTCTATCGCAGCCCAGGGCGGCATCAATGCGGCCAAGAACTATCAGAACGACGGCGACAGCGTGGAACGCCTCTTCCGCGACACCATTAAGGGCGGCGACTACCGCGCCCGCGAAGCCAACGTCTATCGTCTCGCCGAGGTCTCGGGCTCTATCATCGACCAGTGCGTGGCGCAGGGTGTGCCTTTTGCACGCGACTACGGCGGACTGCTCGACAACCGCTCTTTCGGCGGCGCTCAGGTGAGCCGAACTTTCTACGCCCGCGGCCAAACCGGCCAGCAGCTCCTCATCGGCGCCTACAGCGCGCTCAGCCGCGAAATTGAACGCGGCAGCGTGAAACTCCACGAGCGCTGCGAAATGATGGATCTCGTGGTGGTAGAAGGTCGCGCACGCGGCATCATCGTCCGCAACTTGGTGACGGGCGACCTCGAACGCTACGCTGCCCACGCCGTGGTGATGGCCACTGGCGGCTACGGCAACATCTATTACCTCTCCACCAACGCCATGAACAGCAACGGCAGCGCCGCCTGGATTTGCCATCGCCATGGCGCCGCCTTCGCCAACCCCTGCTACGTCCAGATTCACCCTACCTGCATCCCCGTCCACGGCGACTATCAGTCTAAGCTCACCCTCATGAGCGAGAGCCTCCGCAACGACGGCCGTATCTGGGTGCCTAAGAAAAAGGAGGATGCCGAAGCCATCCGCGCCAAAAAGCTCAAACCCACCGACATCCCCGAGGAAGACCGAGACTACTATCTCGAACGCCGCTATCCCGCTTTCGGCAACCTCGTCCCCCGCGACGTGGCTTCCCGCGCCGCTAAGGAACGCTGCGATGCCGGCTATGGCGTGGGCACCGGACTGGCCGTGTTTCTCGACTTCTCCGACGCCATCAAACGCCTCGGCATAGATGTCGTCAAGGCCCGCTATGGCAACCTCTTCCAGATGTATCAGAAAATCACCGACTCCAACCCCTACGAGACCCCGATGATGATTTATCCCGCCATCCACTATTCGATGGGCGGCCTGTGGGTCGACTATGAGTTGCAGACCACTATCCCCGGTCTGTTCGCAGCCGGCGAGGCCAACTTCTCCGACCATGGCGCCAACCGCCTCGGCGCTTCGGCCCTGATGCAGGGTCTCGCCGACGGCTATTTCGTGTTGCCCTACACTATGCAGAACTACCTCTCCGACCAAATCTATGTCGGCAAGATTTCGGACCAGACTCCCGAGTTTGCAGCAGCCGAAGAGGCCGTCCGCCAGCGTCTCGCCCGTCTGCTCGACGTCAAGAAGAACGCCGCTGAGAAGCATTCGGTTGACTATTTCCACAAGGCCCTCGGACGCGTGATGTGGGAGTACTGCGGCATGGCGCGCAACATCGAAAGCCTCACCAAGGCCGAAGAACTGGTCTCCGACTTGGAGAACAAGTTCTGGCAGGAGGTCAACATCCCCGGCAGCGACAACGAGTTCAACCCCGACCTCGAAAAGGGCTACCGCCTCGAGGACTACTTTGAACTTGCCCACCTCATCATTGCCGACGCCCGCCACCGCGAGGAGTCTTGCGGCGGACACTTCCGCACCGAGCACCAGACCGACGACGGCGAGACCCTCCGCGACGACGAAAACTTCATGTATGTAGCCGCTTGGGAGTATCAGGGCCACGGCAAACCCGAGGTCATGGAGAAAGAGCCTCTCAACTATGAGCACATCAAGATTGTAAAGCGCAACTATAAGTAAGAATATTTCAACCGAGCGCGTCATTCGCCCGCCAAAGCCTCCCGCCCACGCCCGACCCATGACGCACTCCTAATCAACTTAACAAGATGAAATTCACATTGCATATTTGGCGTCAAGAGAATGCCCGCGCCAAAGGGCATTTCGAGACCTATCATGTTGATAATATCTCCGACGAATGCTCTTTCCTTGAGATGCTCGACATCTTGAATGAGCAGTTGGTGAACGACAATATCGCCCATCCTGTCTGCTTCGACAACGACTGCCGCGAAGGTATCTGCGGTATGTGCGGACTCTACATCAACGGCCGCCCCCACGGCAACGATGACGGAGTGACCACCTGCCAGCTCCACATGCGCAAGTTCAACGACGGCGACGACATCTGGATTGAGCCTTGGAGGGCAAAACCCTTCCCTGTCATCCGCGACCTCGTGGTGGACCGCACCGCTTTCGATAAGATTATCCAGGCCGGCGGTTATATCAGCACCACCACCGGCGGCGTGCCCGACGCCAACGCCATCCTCATCCCCAAGCACAAGGCCGACCAGGCCATGGATGCTGCCGAGTGCATCGGCTGCGGCGCCTGTGTGGCTGCCTGCAAGAACGCCAGCGCCATGCTCTTTGTCAGCGCCAAGGTGAGCCACCTCGCACTGCTCCCGCAGGGTCAGGTCGAGGCTGCCGACCGCGTCAAGAAGATGGTCTGCCGCATGGACGAACTCGGTTTTGGCGGCTGCACCAACACCTACGCCTGCGAGGCCGAATGCCCCAAGCAGATTAAGCGTCAGAATATCTCCCGATTGAACCGCCAGTGGCTCGGCGCTGCCTTCGGCCGTGACCGCAAGAAATAAACCCCTTGCCCGAATTGTCGCATATCTGTTGAATTGGAGTGGGAAGTGTCTGTCCTTTGCGTGCATGACCCTTTTGTCTTTCCTCGGCGGTCTTCCCAATCCTTTTCCCCTCATTATTACACAGAAAGACATACTATTATCTACAAAATAAATGAAAGAGAAACTTTTGAAAGACCTTGAGGCTCTCGGTATCACCGGTGTCAAGAGTCTGTGCTACAACCCCTCCTATGAAGAGCTCTTCAATATGGAGAATGATGCTTCCCTCACCGGCTTCGACAAAGGCAGGCTTACCGAACTCGATGCCATCAACGTGATGACCGGTATTTACACCGGCCGCTCTCCTAAGGACAAATACATCGTCATGGACGAGAACTCCAAGAACACCGTGTGGTGGACTTCCGACGAGTATAAGAACGACAACCACCCCATGGACGAAAAGACCTGGGGCGTGGTGAAGAATCTCGCCAAAAACCAGCTCTGTAATAAAAACCTCATCGTCGTCGATGCCTTCTGCGGTGCCAACAAGAACACCCGCATGAGTGTCCGCTTCATCATGGAGGTGGCATGGCAGGCCCACTTCGTGAAGAATATGTTTATCGTCCCGACCAAGGAAGAACTGAAATCTTTCACCCCCAATTTCACCGTCTATACCGCTTCTAAGGCCAAGGTGGAGAACTACGAGGAACTCGGACTTCACAGCGAGACCTGTGTGGCTTTCAACATCTCTTCCCGCGAACAGGTGATTCTCAACACTTGGTATGGCGGCGAAATGAAGAAGGGTATGTTCAGCATGATGAACTATTACCTCCCGCTCCAAGGCATCGCCGCTATGCACTGCTCCGCCAACACCGACATGGAGGGCAAGCACACCGCCATCTTCTTTGGCTTGAGCGGCACCGGCAAGACCACCCTCAGCACCGACCCCAAGCGTCTGCTGATTGGCGACGACGAACACGGTTGGGACGATGAGGGCGTCTTCAATTTCGAGGGCGGCTGCTATGCTAAGGTTATCAACCTCGACAAGGAAAGCGAACCCGACATCTATAACGCCATCCGCCGCAATGCCCTGCTCGAGAATGTCACCGTTGACCCCGAAGGCAAGATTGATTTCGCAGACAAAAGCGTCACCGAAAACACCCGCGTGAGTTACCCCATCCAGCACATCGAAAAGATTGTTCGTCCTGTCTCCGCAGCACCAGCTGCCGAGAATGTCATCTTCCTGAGTGCTGACGCCTTCGGCGTGTTGCCCCCCGTGAGCATTCTCACACCTGAACAGTGCAAATACTATTTCCTCAGCGGTTTCACCGCCAAACTCGCCGGCACCGAGCGCGGTATCACCGAGCCTACGCCCACTTTTAGCGCCTGCTTCGGCCAGGCTTTCCTCGAGCTGCACCCCACCAAGTACGCCGAGGAGCTGGTGAAGCGTATGGAGAAGAGCGGCGCGAAGGCCTACTTGGTCAATACTGGCTGGAACGGCACCGGCAAGCGTATCAGCATCAAGGACACTCGTGGTATTATCGATGCTATTCTCGACGGCTCTATCGAGAAGGCTCCCACCAAGAAGATTCCTTATTTCGACTTCGAGGTGCCTACAGCCCTCCCCGGTGTTGACCCGAAGATTCTCGACCCCCGCGACACCTACGGCTGCCCCTGCGAGTGGGAGAAGAAGGCCAAAGACCTCTCCGGCCGCTTCATCAAGAATTTCGACAAGTTCACTTACAACGAAGCCGGCAAGGCACTTGTTTCCGCAGGCCCTAAGCTGTAAGGTTTCTTCTGCTGGATGGCTTCTATTCGGCCAACACCGCTGCCCGGACAGCCCTTTGGGTGTCCGGGCAGTTTCTTTTCCAATGTCGCTTCCCGCATCATGCGGTACTTTCCTGTGCCGTACTGTCCCACTTGCGGGCGTGTCCCACCGAGGGGGGCATTCGTGGCGACACAGTCCGCAAGGCATTTCATTGTGCAGAGGATTGGACGCAGACCGAGGTTTTCTTCCAAATGTGATTATTTATGTGGATAGTCCCAAAAATATTCGTAATTTTGCAGACAGAATTAGACTGCGATATTTTGTATTTGTTTTCAATAAACCAAGATAGAATCAGTCGATTAGTGTTCTCGCTACAGGTGGCGGAAAACGGACTCCTCCCCGCTGTCCCGTTGTGTAGATGGTAACAGGTTAACAAATAACTGACTATATTGATGAAAAGGCTTATCCTCTCTTTTGCGGCCGTGACGATGCTCCTCTGCTCGGCTTCGGCTCAGACTAAACAAATCACTCTCGAAGACATTTGGTCGAAAGGCACCTTCCGCCCCTCGGGCATCTCTTCCATCCGCTCTATGAAGGATGGCGACCATTACTGCGTTCTTACCCGCAGCGGCATTGATAAATACAGCTACAAGACAGGCGAGAAGATTGGCTCGGTCTGCGCTTTCAACGACCCCATGCGAAAGAAGGCCAAACCCCTGCCTCCGATTGAGTCTTATGAGTTTTCTTCCGATGAGCAGAAGATTCTCCTCAGCGCCGAATTTGAACCTATCTATCGCCACAGCGGCGTGAGCAGCTACTACGTCTATAACGTTGCCGACGGCTCGTTTGACTGCCTCACGCACGATGGCAAGCAACGGCTCACCACTTTCTCGCCAGACGGCAGAATGGTGGCCTTCGTCAGGGACAACAACCTCTACATCATGAACGTCGCCTCCCACAAGGAAACGCAGGTCACCTCCGACGGCAAGTTCAACGAGATTATCAATGGGACTACCGACTGGGTGTATGAGGAGGAGTTTGGCATTACTCAGGGTTTCTATTGGGCCCCCGACAGCAAGAAGATTGCCTTCTACCGTTTCGACGAGAGCCGGGTGAAGCAATACACTATGCAGATGTGGGGCGAACTCTACCCCGAAAACTACACTTACAAGTACCCCAAGGCAGGGGAGGACAACTCCGTGGTTGACGTGCTGATTTATGACCTCGAAAGCCAAAAGACTTTGAAGCTTAATGTCGGCAGCGAGAACGACCAGTATATCCCCCGCATTCAGTGGACGCAGGATGCCAACATCCTTGCCCTGATGCGTATGAACCGCCTCCAAAACCGCATGGAACTTCTTCTTGCCGATGCCGAAACCGGCACTATCCGTCCCCTCTACGAGGAGGAGGACGAGGCATACGTCGAAGTGCCAGACACCTGGCGTTTCTTGGCCGACGGACGGCACATGCTCCTCACCAGCGAGCGCGACGGATACAACCACATCTACCTTTTCGACATAGAGGGCAAACTGGTGAACCAAATCACTAAGGGCAACTACGACGTGGTCTCCATCTGCTCGGTGGATGAGAAGAATGGACTTATTTATTATCTCTCCCACCAAACATCTCCCATCAACCGCACGCTCTACAGCATCGACTTCAAAGGAAACAAGCAGAAAATGCTCAGTCCGGCCGAAGGGTGGAGCAATGCCAGTTTCAGCGCCAACAGCAAGTACTACATCTGCACTTTCACCGATGCCAACACACCGCCAGTCTATACCCTTCACTCTAACAGCGGCAAACTGCTCAAGACTCTTGAGGACAACGCAGCCTTGAAAACACGAATGACGGAGTACGGTGCGGGCAACAAGCGTTTCGGCACCCTTACCACCTCCCGTGGTACCGAGCTCAACTACTATCTCATCACACCTCCCAATTTTGACTCCACCAAGCGTTATCCCCTCTTTTTCTATGTCTATGGCGGACCGGGCAACCAGCAGGTGACTAACAGCTACGGCGGCAGCGACTACTATTGGTTCCACTTGCTGGCACAGGAAGGCTATGTGGTTGCCTGTTTCGACGGCCGCGGAACTGGGGGGCGCGGAGCCGCTTTCAAGAAGATGACCTACAAGAACCTCGGCAAGATGGAATGTGAAGACGCAATTGAGGCAGCCCGCTGGTTCGGCAAAAAACAATGGATTGATGAGGACCGTATCGGAATTTTCGGCTGGAGCTTCGGCGGATACCTCTCCACGCTCTCCATCTTGAAGGGCAACGATGTCTTCAAAAGCGCCATCGCTGTGGCGCCCGTCATCACCTGGCGCTACTACGACAATATCTACACCGAGCGGTTCTTGCAGCGTCCGCAGGACAACCCCCGTGGTTACGACGATAACTCCCCCCTCAACTTTGCCAACTTATTGCAGGGTAACTATTTGCTGGTGCATGGTACAGGCGATGACAATGTCCATTTTCAGAATGCGGCTGCCATGGTCTCGGCACTCGAGACGGCTGGAAAACAGTTTGAATTTAGAATTTACCCCAACAAGAACCATAGTATCTACGGAGGGAATACCCGCCTCAACCTCTACCAGTTGATGACCGACTTCTTGCACCGCAAACTATAATTATCACAAAAAAGTCTCTAATCAAAAAAAAAATCGTACCTTTGCACGATTTATTATTGCAATATGAAGAGATTCCTGATTGTTCTGACCGTGCTTTTTGCCATGTCGTTTTCGGCGGAGGCCCAGCTGCTCAACTTTGGTTTCCGCGGAGGTGTGGGCCCTGCGTTCCACGTTGACGAAATGTCTTCTTCCGGCCCCCGTTTGGGTGCCAACGTGGGAGTCTTCCTCTCGTTTGGTTTTACGGGCGGACAGTCCTTCTTCGCCGAACATTTTTGGCTCCAGACCGGTGTGAACATTATCCGCCGCGGCACCCAGTTTGAGGAGGCCTACGAGAAGGGTATGTTCATGTCTATCCGCAATGGTCGCTACTCGGCCATCTATGCTCAGCTGCCCCTTTTGGCCACATTCCGCTACGAACTCCCCATTCGCGAACCCGGTCATATCGTCATGCTCTCTATCGGCCCGGCTGTCAGCTACGGAATAACGGGCACCTATCGCGACCGCAAAGTGTCCCGCGGCCTCCCGCAGGAATCTTGGAACTACGATGTGTCGGGCAACGTCTTCGACAAGTTGAACAGACTGGATGCCAACCTCCTCTTCGGCTTGGGCTACGAGTGGAAGGACCTCTCCTTTATGGTGCATATCGATTACGGCTTCATGGCCGTCAGCCAGTCGCCCGATGTGCTCAAGAACTCCGAATCGGATAGAGCCAATGCCGCCGCTGAGGCTGCTGCCGCCGCCGCTGAGGCTGCTGCTGCCCAAGGCATCACTGTCCCCGGCATGGATGCGCTCACCTCCACCACCTCATCCGGCGCCACAGTCCCAGGAGGCAACAACTTGAGTATTCTCTTCACTGTCGGCTATCAGATTCCCATTCGGTAACTTCTCCCATTTTTGTGGTATTCTCTCCCATTTTGTCCACCGAAAACTAATAAACCAGCCCCTATATCGGATAGCAATACTAAGTCTTGCCGATAGTTAAGGATGATACATCTAAGCCCGAAATCAGTCCATTTTAGGGGTTTTTGACGTGTATGTATAGCTGAATTGCTGAATTCAAGTTATAAATGCAACTTTTTTGATTACATTTAGGAAATCTTCTTTCTTCTCTCATTCAAACCGGCTGGCAATGGTATGGTCTTCTCTTCATCTTTTGCGGGCAAGAAATCTCACGCAGGGCAATATGGACTCATTCTATTCGTTACTTTGCCATGATAGATGTGGCAGAGAAACCGCTGCGCGGGCTGAAGTTTATTGACCTTTTTGCTGGAATAGGTGGCTTCCATTATGCAATGGAGAGTTTTGGCGCCGAATGTGTGTATGCTTCGGAGTGGGATGTGGCTGCTGCCGACACCTATCGGATTAATCATCGCTGTGATGTGGATGGGGACATCACCATGGTCAACGAGGCAAACGTTCCAAGCCACGACATTCTTTGCGGGGGATTCCCCTGCCAGGCGTTTTCTATCAGTGGCAAGCAGCGAGGATTTGACGACACGAGGGGGACGCTCTTCTTCGACATCGCAAGGATTGTCGCACATCATCACCCTCGGGTGTTGTTTATGGAGAATGTGAAAAATTTGCTTCGCCACGATGGGGGGCGTACATTCGGCATTGTGCTTCGCACGCTGTCGGATTTAGGTTACACTACTTTCTTCAAGGTGCTGAATAGTGGCAATTTCGGAGTTCCCCAACACCGTGAACGTGTGTATATTGTCTCTTTTCGGAACGATGTGCCGAGATGTGCGGCGTTCCAGTTCCCCCAAATGCAAAAGCCCTCCGCCCTGTTTGAGATACTCGAGGACAACCCGCAGGAGGTAAAGGTGATAGCACGTCATGATATACAGATATATAAGTCTCTCTTGGACATTTCTGACATTCCGTATGATAGTCGTGGGCGGCTGCCAAATCGTCCTTTGCAAATCGGCATTGTGAATAAGGGAGGACAAGGAGAGCGTATCTACGATCCTGCGGGGCATTCCATCACGCTCAGTGCCTACGGTGGGGGTGCTGGTGCAAAGACGGGACTCTACTTGATTGATGGAATGGTTCGGAAACTGACTCCCCGCGAATGTGCCCGGCTGCAGGGCTTCCCCGAAGACTTCGTCATTCCGCAGAACCACCAACAGGCCTACAAGCAGTTTGGGAACAGTGTGACAATAAACGTGCTGCAATACATCGCCGAAGAAATAGCCAAATCCATTGGACGGTGAGAATTGTGGCTGTCTAAGATGAATGGAGGCGGGCCATGGAGGTTACGGCACGCTCCCTCTCGTTTTTCACCCTTGCTGGCTGCTCGTTCTTCCTCAGGGAGGTCGGAACACTTTTATTTGTAAGGGTAGGGGAGAGGACCAAAAATGGAGCGGTGCAATACTATTGCGTGAGGAACCTCGTTATTGTGGGACTATGAGATTTAGAATACCCGTATTTTTTGCTGCCTTGGTGTTGGTCTTCGGCTGCAAGAAGACAGACGAAACTCCCGAAGAGCAGCCCCTCACCCCTACGGTTGGTGCTATCAACGCTCGT
The DNA here is from genome assembly GCA_002317325.1 of Bacteroidales bacterium UBA1711. Classification (GTDB taxonomy): domain Bacteria; phylum Bacteroidota; class Bacteroidia; order Bacteroidales; family P3; genus Colimorpha. The sequence goes on along the minus strand of DCJB01000119.1, from coordinate 12,205 downwards.
TTTTCGGTGTCCGACGACTGCACGGTGGTGTTTGCTAAGGGCAACCTTCAATACAACCCCTCACGGAAAGCCTGGCGTCTCGCAGCCAACCAATACGACGCTGTCGGTCTGTCTAACGCTTTGATGGACTCGGCCTATAACGGGTGGACAGACCTCTTCGGCTGGGGAACAAGCGGCTTCAATGGCAAGATGCCCTACATGGTGGTGGATACTGGAGAATACTATGGTTTTGGACTGAACAATATCTCCTACACTCAGTATGACTGGGGGCAGTATGTCCACCTATCGGACGAGGGTATTACCAACTATGTTTGGCGGACGCTCTCTTTCGCTGAGTGGGAGTACCTGTTGAAGAGTCGCGACGCCGCCTCCGTAAAGAAGGGATTGGCCGAAATCCGCACCAAGAACGGCACGGTGTGCGGTATGGTATTGCTGCCCGACCATTGGAAGCTGCCTCCCGACTGCTCCTTTCAATATGGTACAGGAAGCGGCTTTCGGACCAATAGCTACACTCTCGACCAGTGGGGACGAATGCAGGACTCGGGCGCCGTGTTTCTGCCAGCCGCCGGCTATCGCGACAGCCTCACCGTCTCGCTTGTGGGCGACTATGGCTGCTATTGGACTGGGACCTATTGCACCGACAACACAGCCTACGATTTCAGCTTCTCCGAAAAACAGTACGGACTGACCACTTCTTCGAGAAGCAATGGTCAGTCCGTCCGCTTGGTTCAGACTCGGTAGCGTCAATTCCTTCCGCCGCCGAGTGCTACGTACAGTTTAACGATGTCCTGCGCCATGTCGTTGACATTGGCTGTCCAGGCCAGTTGTGCATTCAGATAGGATTCTTGGGCGGTGAGCACCTCTAAGTAGGAAGTGCTGCCGTGGTTCATCAGTTCGCGCGTGGCATCAAAGGCCTTGTACAGAGATTCAGTCTGGCGTGTGAGTATCTCAAACCGAGAGTAATCCGACTGGCAGAAGGCGAGAGCGTTGTTGACCTCGGTTCCGGCTCGCAGGAGGGCATCGGCAAAAGCCAGTTCGGCCGACTTGCACTGCGCCTGTCTAATCTTGAGGTTTGCCCGCAGAGTGCCTTGTGCGAAGAGGGGCTGCGTGAGCTGGGCCACTCCGTTATAGACCAGTTTTGCGGGGTTCAGAATGGAAGTGCCGCCGTCGTTTGACCAGCCGACGAGGCCGTTCAGAGTAATCTTGGGATAGAAATTGCTGCGGGCTTCGCACACGCTGTAGTATGCGGCTTCGAGATTGCGTTCTGCCGCACGAACGTCAGGGCGGTTCTTGAGCAGGTCAACGGGTATGCCGATGGAAATCTCTCTGTGGAGAGAGAGGGAGGTGACTGTGGAACGGCTGATGGCGTGAGCCGGCTCGTGGAGCAGTAGGCAGAGGGCGTTTTCCGCCTCTTTGGCGGCTTTGAGTATTTCGATACGCTGGGCCCGGATGCCGTGAAGCGAGGCTTCGAGTTGGTGTACAGCCGCACTGTTGGTCAGGCCGGCACCCATCATGGCACGGATGGTCTCTACGCTCTTTTCCCACACGATGATGGTGGTGTCGATGATGGCGACTTGCTGGTCCAGCATAACCAGGTTGAAGTAGAGGCTTGCCACATTGGCAATAAGCTGGGTCTGCACTGCCTGTTCAAGGTCGCGGCTCTGCTCTGCCAGTGCCTTGGCTTGGCGTTTCCGGGTGGTGATGGAGCCGAATGCATCAATCTGCCACTCTGCTGCCGCTAGGAGGGTGAAGACGCCCGGCACTCCCACTTGCGGCTGCACGGTCAGAGAGGGCCAGTAGGCGAGGCGGGCGGCCTTCAGCGAGGCCTCAGCCTGGTCAATGCTCAGGCGGGCCTGCTGGAGGGAGATATTGTTGGTCAGTGCCGAGTTAATCAGCGACTGCAGCTGGGGGTCGGTGAACAGCTGCTGCCATTTCAGGTCGCCGAGGCTGAGGGTATCGCCAAGATGATTTGCCGTCACATTGCCGAACAGGTCGTCCTGTACGTTGTCTTTGGGGGTATACTTGCCGTAGATGCCGCAGCCGGAAAGAAGCACCAGTGCGAGGATTGCGACAATACTTATTCTTTTCATTGTTTCAAACTGTTTGGAAGAGTGGGGCAGGGGACGACTGCCCCACTCGTGAAGTTGTTTATTCAGTCAGTTGTGCGGCCTCTGCCACCGGGGGGTCGTTGTCCTCGTTGTCATAGTCTATCTCGGGTCCAACCACTCTCTCGTGGAGTTTTTGGAAGGCGATGTAGAACACCGGCACGACAAAGAGCATGGCTAACGTGCCGACAATCATACCTCCGATTACGCCGAGTGAGAGCGAGCGGTTGCCCACCGAGCCGGCACCGCCCTTGATGAGGAGGGGCAGCATGCCGATGACCATGCAGGCCACGGTCATAAGGATGGGGCGCAGACGGTCTTGACAGGCAGCAAAGGCGGCATCGGGTATGCTCATGCCGGCCTTGCGCTTGGCGCCCGCGTTGTCGGTGATGAGGATGGCGGTCTTCGAGAGCAGGCCTATGAGCATGATGACGCCTGTTTGGAGGTAGATGTTGTTGGTAAAGCCCAGCGGCGCTAACGGCGCTGTGACGCCAAAGGCGCCGAGCAGCCCGAAGGGTACCGAAAGCAGCACGGCGAAAGGCACAAACCACGAGTTGTAGAGGCAGGCCATGATGAGGTAGATGACGAGGATGCAGATGAGGTAGATGAGCATGGTGGCGTTGCTGCCGCTCGAGGCCTCTTCTTCGCGTGCCATGCCGGAGTATTCGTATCCGTAGCCGGCGGGCATCACCTCGTCGAATACTTCTTTTATGGCCTGGTGCGCCTGACCGGTGCTGTAGCCCTGAGCGGCCTCAACGTTCATCGTCATGGTGGCGTAGAGGTTGAACCGCGACTCCATGGTGGAACCCATGATGGGTTCGAGGGTGACGAATTGGCTGAGGGGGGCCATCTTCCCGCCTTCCACACGCACATACATATCGCTGAGTGAGGCAGGGCTGAGTCGATAGTCGGGCGACGACTGGCAGATGACGCGGTAGGTCTTGCCGTACTTGTTGAAATTGGAGATATAGGAGCCGCTACAGTACGAGGCAAGGGTGCTGAGTACCGTCAACGGACTCACACCCGCACGACTGCAGATGACGGGGTCAACTTCCGCGCGGTACTTGGGGAAGTTGTTGGCGTAGGTGTTCATGACCGAGGAAATCTCTGGCCGCTGCTGCAAGGCTTGCACGAACTGGTCTGCAGCCTTGCAGAACTTATCCTGATCATCGCCGCCGCGGTTCTGAACCTTCAACTCAATGGAGTTGCCCTGTCCGTAGCCGGGAATCTGCGGCTGCTGGAAGGGCAAGATGGTGACATCCTTGATTTTTTGGCAGTCGTTATATATCTTGTACCGCACCATATCCAAGGAGTGGGCAATGCCGTGGCGCTCGTCCCATGGCTTGAGGCGGACAATGAACATGCCATAGCTCGAGCCATAGCCGCAGACGAGGCTTGCGCCGGCCACGCGGGCCACGCTCTCCACCTCTTCGTTGCGGACAATGCACTCCTCCACTTGGTCTATCACGGCATTGGTCTGGTCGAGGGTGTATCCCGGAGGCAGCACGCAGTCAACCATTATCGCACCCTGGTCTTCCTGAGGTATCATAGCCTTGGGGGTGGACTTCATGGCTACGACCAGCAGCACTGTGCAGACGGCGAGGAATATCCAGGCGAGGGCGGGGCGGCCGATGAATTTCTTCACCGAGGCGGAATACTTGCCGCTGATGGCGTTGAACGATGCATCGTAGGCCTTCCGCACCCGGTAGGTGAATCCTTTCTTCGACTCGTCAGCAGGACGCAGAATCATGGCGCAGAGCGCCGGGCAGATGGTCATGGCGCTGATGCACGACAGACCCACCGAGGCGGCAATGGTGATGCCGAACTGGGTGAAGAATGTTCCCGAGGTGCCGGGCATGAAGGTGACGGGGATGAACACGCCCATGAAGACCAGCGTGCAGGAGATAACGGCCATAGACACATCGTGCATGGCGGCGTTGGTGGCGGCTCGGGGATTCTTGTAGCCGTGTTCAAACTTGGCCATCACCGCCTCCACCACCACAATGGCATCGTCAACCACCGTGCCGATGGCCAAGACGAGGGCGAAAAGGGTGAGAATATTGAGGGTGAAGCCCGCCAGTTTGACGATGGCGAAGGTGCCGATGAGCGACACGATGACCGAAATGGAAGGGATGAGGGTGGCCTTGAAGTCTTGCAGGAAGAAGAACACCACCAGCACCACCAGCAGGATGGCGATGACGAGGGTCTCCACCACGTTGCCGATGGCGGCGAAAAGGAAGGAGTCTGAGGTCTGCAGCACGTCGAACTTCAGTCCCGGGGGCAGTTCGCTTTCCAGCTCTTTGTAGATTTTGTTAATCTCAGCATTGACGGCAGTGGCGTTGGCACCCGCTGCCTGATTGATGATGAAGAGCGAACTCGGGTGTCCGTTGTCTTTGTTGGTGTAGGTGTAGGACTGCGCGCCGAGCGACACTTTGGCCACGTCTTTGAGCCGAAGCACCTGGCCGGTGTTGCGGGCGGTGAGGACTATGTTGTCAAACTCTTCTTCGGTCTTGAGGCGGCCGGTGTACTCCATTGAGAACTGGTAGGTGTTTGCAGAGTTCTCGCCGAGTGAACCCACGGGCGACACGAAGTTCTGCTGTCCGATGGCGGCAAATATGTCTTCGGGCGCAAGGCCGTAGAGGGCCATCTGGTCGGGGTTCATCCACACGCGCAGCGAGTAGGGGCTGCCGAAGAACTGCACGCGTCCTACGCCCTGCACACGACGAATGCGGGGCAGCACGTTTATGTCGAGGTAGTTTGCCACAAACTGCTCGTCGAATCGGTCGTCGCTGCTGTAGAGCGAGGCGACCTGCAGGATGCTGTTCTGGCTCTTATACACCTGCACGCCCACTTTGGTCACCTCCTGGGGCAGCAGGCCCATGGCTTTGCTCACGCGGTTCTGCACATTCACCGTTGCCATGTCGGCATCGGTGCCCTGCTTGAACACTACGTTGATGGTGACGAGGCCGGTTGAGGTGGCTTGCGAGAAGATGTAGTCCATATTCTCCACACCGTTGATGGCCTCTTCGAGGGGCATGACCACGGCGTTGAGGCACGAATTGGCATCGGCACCGTCATAGTAGGTCTCCACATAGATGGTGGGCGGGGCGATGTCGGGGTACTGCTCCACGGGCAGCGACAGCAGCGAGATTATGCCCACCAGCAGGGTGATGATGGTAATGGCGCCCGCCATCACCTTGTGCTTTACAAAAAAGAACGTCTTAATATTTCCCATGGCTGTAAGGAATTGTTGGGAGTATTATTTGGTCACTATTTGGTCGCCGTCGTGCACGTTGTTGGCTCCCACGCTCACGATTATGTCGCCCACGTTGAGGCCTTGGTTCACGATGTAGGTCTTGCCGTCGTTCACGGGCTGCACATCTATGATGACGCCTTCGGCCTGTCCTTTGCTGTTAACCCGATATACCATGTGTTTGTCGAGGTACTGCTGCACTGCTGTCTGAGGCACCACCATCACGCTGTCGTAGGTCAAGGGGTATATCAGCGAGCCGCTGATGCCCGAGTGCAGCACGCCTTCGCGGTTGGGGAACTCGGCCTTGCCGGTCACAGCGCCCGTGGTGGCGTCCACCAAGCCCGAGAAGCTGACGATGGCGCCCTTGTGGCTGTAGATGGTGCCGTCTTTTAGCCGCAGCTGCACCGAGTCGAAGGGCTGGCTGTTGAGTGCGGGGTCTTTGGCACACTCCATGTAGATTTGTGTGTAGAGTTTCTCGTCAACGGAGAAGCTGGCCGTCACCTGCCGGTTGTCGCTGATGGTGGTCAGCGGCGCACCCATCTGCGGGCCTACTAACGAACCAATCTTGAACGGGATGGCGCCCACCACTCCGTTGACGGGCGATTTAACCGTGCAGTGGTTCAGGTTGTTGGCTGCCGAGGCCTCTTGTGCCTGGGCCATCTGAAGGGCGGCCTTGGCGCTGTTGAAGGTGTTCTCGGAGGTCTTGAGCACAAATTCGCTCACCACCCCTTTGGCAAACAGTTCCTGCTGGCTCTTGTAGTTGAGCTCGGCAGTGGCCAGTTGGGCTTTGGCGGTGGCGGTGCTGGCTTTGGCGGTTTCGTAGGCCAGGTTGAAGGGCTTCGGGTCGATGACGAAGAGGGTCTGACCGGCCTTCACTTGCTGTCCCTCGGTGATGGCTATGCGGGTGATGGTGCCGCTCACTTCGGGCAGGATGTCCACGTCGTGCTTTCCCGAGATTTTGCAGGCGATGTCAAACGAGAGTTCGAGGTTCTGCTTCTCGATGGTCATTGTCTCAAAGGAGGCTGCTTTTTCCTCCGCAGCCTCGCCGCTGGCACATGAACCCAAGCTTGCCATTGCGGCAATGCACAGGGCGACTGTCAGCAGCGGGTTTGAAAGGTTGTTTTTTCTCATGATATTTGGAGTTTTGTTTCTTTATTACAGTGTGTTTAATACGGTTGAGGAACCGCCTGGGTCAAGGACGGCGGTCGAGAGTGCAAAGGTTGCGTGCAGGGCCGACTCCACCTGCACCTGTGACGGGCAGTCGGCACGGAGGCGCTTGATGTCGTCCTGAATGCCGGTGCCGCGCTGCTTGGCGATGGCCTCTTTCTGCGTCCACAGGAGGGCGAAGGCTCGGTCGGGATGGGGCGACTGCCGCACCTCGTCGGCTTCGCTGTCATTCATGCAGTAGCGTAGCAGCGAGTTGGAGGGGTTGATGAAGCGTTCCACATCCACCCCCACGGGCTGCGAGTCGGTGGCTGCGGCGATGGCCTCACGGCAGTGGCTGATACTGAAGTGTGCCCCCTCGTGGCCGGACAGGCGGGGCTTGCCGTGGGCGTTGGTCACAAAGTGAAGCGGCTCGTCCGGTCCCACCACTTGCTGCTCCTCCAGCAGCTGGTGCAGCAGCAAGTATGAAATCAGGCAGGCAAACTGTCCGAAGGTGTGCTTGAAGCGCAGTGCCTCTTCGCGCCGCTGATCGGACACCAGCGGCAGCAGCCGCTGCACCTCCTCGGGGGTGCAGCGCTCCATGTCGGTGAAGAGGCGCAGCTTCATGGTGGGGTCAGAGGCCTTTGATGGCGGCTTGGAACGAGCGTATGATGCTGTTGGAGGAGAGTGTGGCGCCCGACACGGCGTCTGGCTGATTGCGGCGGGCGCGGCGAAGCCTCATGCCGTCCCAGCTCTTCAGCAGACCGCTTTGGGCCACCTTCTTCATGTAGGCGGGGGTCTCGTTGTTGTCGAGCAGTACCACGCCAACCACTCGCTCACGCGGCGACAGGGCCACCATCAGCGGTGTCTCGCCGCCATAGCCCTTGATGCCTTTGCTCTTGGGGTAGGAATAAACGGCGTAGCCCAACACGTTCTTCTTTGCGTCCATAACCACAGCCCACTTGGACTCTTTCTTCACCGACTTGGCGGTGGGGAACATGGCGGCTACCTCGAGGGCGATACCGTCGGCGTTGCAGTTCTGCTTCTGTCCGCAGCCCTGCTGTCCGCTGCACGCGCTGTGCTGCTGGTGGTGGGGGCAGCCGTTGCAGTTGTGGCCGCCTTGGTTCTGCGCCATAGCCGGAACAATGGCGGCCGCCAGCATGGCAATGAGGAAATACTTCTTCATATATGCAATCAATTTATCAAACCAGTAGATTTGTACCATCGTCAATTTACAATTCACCCTTCACTAAAATACTCATAAAAATAGGGGAGGGTCTCTATGCCCTTGAAGAACTGCTCCAAGGGGTAGTTCTCGTTGGGGGCGTGGATGTCGTCGCTGCCGAGTCCGAAGCCCATGAGTATGCTCTTGGTGCCGAGGATTTTCTCAAATCCGGCAACGATGGGAATGCTTCCGCCGCTGCGGGTGGGTATGGGGCGCTTGCCGTAGGTGGTCTCCATCGCCTTCTCGGCGGCCCGGTAGGCCTTCAGTTCGAGGGGGCTCACATATGGGGCGCCGCCGTGGCAGGGCGTCACCTTCACTGTCACGCATTCGGGGGCTATGCTCTCGAAATAGCGCTGGAAGAGGTCGCTTATCTTGCAGTAGTCCTGGTTGGCCACCAGCCGGGTGCTGATTTTGGCGTAGGCCTTGGAGGGCAGCACGGTCTTGGAACCCTCGCCCGTGTGGCCGCCCCAAATGCCGCACACGTCGAGGCAGGGGCGTATGCCGGTGCGTTCCTTGGTGGAGTAGCCCTCCTCGCCGTGCACGGCCCGTATGCCTAATGATTCCATATAGCTCTTCTCGCAGAAGGGAGCCTGGGCCATAAGTGCGCGTTCCTCGTCGCTTATGACCAGCACATCGTCGTAGAAGCCGGGGATGGTGATATGTCCGTCTTCGTCGTGCAGGCCGGCAATCATTTTGCAGAGGATGTTGATGGGGTTGGCCACGGCGCCGCCGTATATGCCGCTGTGCAGGTCGTGGTTGGCGCCTGTCACCTCCACCCCCCAGTAGCAGAGGCCGCGCAAGCCGCTGGTGATGCTCGGCACGTCGGGGGCTATCATCGAGGTGTCGCACACCAATATCACGTCCGACTTGAGCAGTTCCCTGTGCTCCTCGCAGAAGCCATAGAGGCTGGGCGACCCAATCTCCTCTTCGCCTTCGAGCATAAACTTCACGTTGCAGGGCAGCTGGCCCGTCTTCACCATCAGTTCAAAGGCTTTAGCCTGCATGAAGCTCTGACCCTTGTCGTCGTCGGCGCCGCGGGCCCAGATACGGCCGTCCTTCACCACGGGCTCAAAAGGCTGGCTATTCCACAGCTCTACCGGGGCCACGGGCATCACGTCATAGTGGCCATAAACGCACACGGTGGGCTTGGCGGGGTCGATTATCTTCTCGCCATACACCACGGGGTTGCCCGCCGAGGGCATTAACTCGGCGCGGTCGGCGCCGGCCGCGAGGAGCAGCTCCGCCCACCGCTCGGCGCAGCGCAGCATATCGGGCTTGTGGTCGCTCTCGGCGCTGATGGAGGGTATGCGAATCAGTTCAAACAGTTCCTCTAAGAACCGCTCTTTGTTGGCTTCAATGTATGCCTTTACGTCTTTCATGTGATATGGGTGTTACTGAATTGCTTGCTTTATTGTGCTGCGCACTTCGGCTGGGGCAGAGCTCCTTGGTCGTTGATTGGGAATGATAACCATTTGCCGCAGAATAAGATTATTTTGTTTCTCGACCTCGCGGTTGTCACACGACTCCACACACTAATGTGTTGCAAAGATACACTTTTTTTTCGGAACAGCGACTTTTTTTCTTGTTTCCGCCCGGCGGTGCCCCGCCTGTGGGGCAGAGTGTGCACTCTCCACTCTCCTCTCTCCTCGACCGCTGTGGGCTGCCGCTGCATAAAAACACCGCCCGAGTCGAAAAATAATCGTATCTTTGCAACCCGTATGAAAGAGGAAAACATGATTAGGGTAGCCATTGTAGGTTATTCTGAAACAGAGCGGTGCTCCTTCCTCAGCCGGGCTTCGGAACTGACGTGCGAGGGCTTCGAGGGGCTGCGTTTCGAGTGGGAGCAGTTCGACGACCCCGAACTCCTCGTCAACCACCGCCCCGACGCAGTGGTGCAACTGGTCGATAGTGCCGACCTCGACGAGTCGATGGTCATGGTGCCGCAGCTCATCGATATGCACCTCAAACTGGTGCTGGCCTTCGCCAACTACGACAAACTCCTTGCCACGGGCCACTCCATTGACTTCCAGCAGCTCGGACACCTCATGGGCGTGCAGGCGCTGCCTATTGGCGGCATCTCTTCCAATGGTGCGGCCGACGTTGTTCGTTGTGCCGTCGCCGCCGCACAAAGCCTCGACCGCACCTCCCGCCACATCCACGTCGCCTACGGTGCCGACATTGAGACCGCCATCCGGCACCTCCTCGACGAGGTGGCCAAAATACCAAACATCAGCGATTCCTATTCCAAGCGCTATCTTGCCATTCGCCTCCTCGAAAGGCCCGAGCTCACCCTCGCCCTCCTCCGCGACGCGCCCAACCTGAGCCAGCTCGCCCTCGCCTCCGAAAAGAACCGCCGCTTCATCGAAACCGAACTCCGCCAGTCGCCCGCCGTACTCATCCACGAGGCACGCCACGGCTTCATCCACGGCGCGCTCAACGCCACCCTCGCCCACAGCGACGACGACAGCGACCATACCCCCCTCGAAAAGGTCGATAAGGTACTTACCAGCAAACTCTTAGGTCTCCCCATCCTCGCCGCCGTACTCTACGCCGTCTTCCAAGTCACCTTCACCCTCGGCGCCTATCCCCAAGAGTGGATTCAGGCCGGCATAGACCGGCTCGCCGGCCTCCTCCGCGGCCTCATGCCCGAGGCGTGGTACTCCTCGCTGCTCATCGACGGCGTGGTGCAGGGCGTGGGCGCCGTGCTCTCTTTCCTGCCCAACATCGTCATCCTCTTCTTCTTCATCTCCCTCATGGAGGACACGGGCTACATGGCGCGCGTGGCTTTCCTCATGGACAAGCTCATGCACCGCCTCGGCCTCCATGGCAAGTCCTTTGTGCCCATGCTCGTAGGCTTCGGCTGCAATGTCCCCGCCATCATGGCCGCCCGCTCCATCTCCAACCGCAAGGACCGCACTCTCACCATGCTCATGATTCCCTTCATGAGCTGCGGGGCTCGGCTGCCGGTCTATATGCTCGTCGTGGGCGCCGTCTTCCGCCAGCACCAAGCCCTCGTCATGATGTCGCTCTACCTCGTCGGCGTGCTGCTTTCCATCGTCTTCGCGCTCATCATGAAGCGCACCCGCCTCTTCCGCCACGACGACAACGACGAGGTGTGCGAATTGCCCGCCTTCCGCAAGCCGTTGTGGCACAATACTTGGCTGCATATTTGGGAACGCTGCGAAGACTACCTCAAGAAGATTTCCACCGTCATACTGTGGGCCAGCATAGTCATCTGGGCGCTCTGCTACTTCCCGCGCCACGACGAACTCACTGCCCCCATCGCTGCACAGGCAGCCGCCGTGCGTCAGTCGCCCGAAGCCTGCGGCGGAGCCGCCTCGGCCGCCCGCCTCGCCGACTCCTTAGACTTCGAGTGCGATGCCGTTCAGAAAGAAAACTCCGCCCTCGCCGCCGTCGGCCGGTGGCTCGAACCCGTCATGAAGCCCCTCGGCTTCGACTGGCGCATGAACGTCTGCCTCCTCACCGGCCTCCCCGCCAAAGAGGCCATCGTCAGCACCATGGGCATACTCTACCACCAAGACTCCGACGCCAAACTCGAAGAGTCGCTCCGCTCCAACCCCGCCTTCGCTCCGCCCGCCGCCGCGGCGTTCCTCATCTTCGTCCTCCTCTACTTCCCCTGCATAGCCACCGTGGCCACCCTCCGCCGCGAGATAGGCCGCGGCTGGGCCGCCTTCACCGTCGTCCACTCCCTGCTCTTGGCGTGGGCGCTCGCCTTCCTCGTCTTCCGAATAGGCAGCCTCCTGTTCGCCTGACCCCTCCGCCCCTGTCTTACCCGGCGTCGCCAAGATAGTTGCACTTCCAACGCCATCAACACCCTCAAACAATGAAGCCGCCCAAAACCCCTCTGCTAAAATTCTGGACACTATTCATCGGCATTGGCGCAGTATGGGGTGCCGCCATGATGTGGATAGACCCGACTGGAAAGATGTGGGGAATGGACCCGCTGCTCCCAATGCTGCAGTCGAAAATGCCGTGGCCCGAAATCTTCTTCACAAACTTCCTCCCGTCTGGTTTCGTCCTGTTCGCAGTAAACGGGCTGACGCAGCTCATCGCCTACATACTCCTGCGCAAGAAGCATGGCTTTGCTCGCGTTGCAGTCTTGATTTGCGGGATAATACTCATGCTCTGGATAGCCCTTGAATGGTGGATATTCGGATTCAATTGGCTGAGCAACCTCTATTTCGTCTTTGGCCTCATCGAATCCCTCTCGGCAGGTTATGCGATAAAGAAACCCCGCTAACCCCACCTGTCCTTTGCCTGTCGAGGCGCCTTTTCGACCTTCTCCACCCTCTCCTCAAATTATCCCCATCCATTCTCCGCCCCCTCCCCAACCATTCTCCGCCCATCGCTGCCCCCACCCCAGCCCGTCCGAGAACTCCTGAACGTGGCCTCCCCCTTCTCGCCCCGCCTAAAACATCCTTTCAGCCCCGCTTCAGCCCCGTCCCAGCCCCGTCCCAG
>DCJB01000123.1 GCA_002317325.1 Bacteroidales bacterium UBA1711 | reverse complement strand
CCTCTTCCGCAGCCTTCTTGGCGGCGGATACATCGTCGCCGCTTCCCACACTGTTTTCGGCCTCTAAGCGGAGGGCCACCATATAGAGGTCACGAAGTTCTTGCAATATGATGTCGGTTTCAATTTTTGGCGCCATTCCCTCATTCTGACGAATCCGGGAGCCTATCAAGCCCAAACGTTCCATGCCTTCAACAAGCAAACTAACAGTCTTACTCATTCCCATGTTGTGGTATATTTATCTATTTTCTAACCATTTGCACGAAATATGCAAACTTAAAACGTTTTGTAAAAATACAATATAAAAAGCGAATACGCAAAAAAAGTTTATCCCTCCCCCTAAGCAACACCCCCCTCCCACCCCAAAAGAGTATAAAAATATAAACTGTAAACTGTTAATTCTTTATTCTAAATTCTAAATTCTTAACTCAAATTCTAATTTTTTCGTATCTTTGAAAGTTCAAGCAAACCGAGAATAATCAACAAACTAACTCAAAAACAAACAATTAAATGAAACGGATACGCTTTATCGTTTGTTTTGTGGCCATCGCCGTGCTGGCGTGCGGCAGCCTGTCGGCCCAAAAAAATTATCAGTACAAGACCTATCCCAACGACCCGCTTAATATTCGCGAATATACGTTGGACAACGGCCTGAAGGTGTTCATGAGCGTCTATAAGGACGCCCCCAAGATTCAGACTTACATCGCCGTGCGGGCGGGCTCGAAAAACGACCCTCACGAGACCACCGGCCTGGCCCACTATTTGGAACACATGATGTTCAAGGGCACCGAGCGCCTCGGCACCACCGACTGGGCCAAGGAGAAGGTGCTCATCCAGCAGATTGAGGACCTCTTCGAGGTTTACAGGATGTTCGACGACCCGGGCACCCGCGCCATCATCTACCACAAAATTGACAGCCTGAGCTATCTTGCGTCTAAGATTGCCGTGGCCAACGAGTACGACAAGGCCATGTCGGCCATCGGCTCCACCGGCACCAACGCCTTCACCAGCAACGACTACACTATGTATGTGGAGAATATCCCCAACAACCAGTTGGAGACTTGGTGCGAGATTGAGGCCGACCGCTTCCAACACCTCGTGCTGCGCCTCTTCCACACCGAACTGGAGACCATCTATGAGGAGAAGAATATGTCGCTCACCAAAGACGGCCGCAAAGCCAACGAGGCCATGTTCGCCGCCCTCTTCCCCCACCACCCCTACGGCACTCAGACCACCCTCGGCACCCAAGAGCACCTGAAGAACCCCTCTATGCGCAACATACGCAACTTCGTGGCCCAGTATTATGTGCCCAACAATATGTGCATCAGCTTGGCGGGCGATTTCGACCCCGACGAGGCCATCCGCACTATCGACAAATACTGGGGCGGCATGAAACCCGTTGACCAGCCCGCATTCACCTACGAGAAGGAGCAGCCCCTCACCAGCGTCATCACCAAGACCGTGGTCGGACTGGAAGCCGAGAACACCATCCGCGCCTACCGCATCGACAGCGGCAACGGCAGCCGCGACGCCATGCTGGCCGACGCCCTCGGCATGATACTCAACAACGACAAGTGCGGTCTCATCGACCTCAACATCAACCAGCAGCAGCGCTGCCAGGGTGCATACGCCGGCACCTACACCCTCAACGACTACTCCGCCTTCCTCTTCGGCGGACAGCCCAAGGAGGGACAGACCCTGGCCGACGTGCAGGCACTCTTCGACGAGCAGATAGCGCTGGTGAAGCAGGGCAAGTTCGACGACTGGCTGATGGAAGCCGCCATCAACAACCAAAAACTGGTCATCATGAAGCGCGCCGAAAGCAACAACAGCCGCGCCAGCCAAATGGCCTACGCCTTTGTGGAGCACCGCAGCTGGGGCGATGTCTGCGGCGAACTCGACTTCTACTCCAAGCTGACCAAGAAAGACTTGGTAGATTTCGCCAACCGCATCTTCCAAGACAGCAACTATGTGGTTGTAAACAAACTGAAAGGCGAACCCGAACCCATCCTCAAGGTCGCCAAGCCCCCCATCACCCCCATCGAGGTGGGCCGCGACAACGAGAGCGACTACCTCAAGGAAATCAAGGCCCGCCAGGTGAAACCCATCGAGCCCGTGTTTGTCGATTTCAGCAAAGGCCTGCAGAAGGGCAAAGCCGCCAACGGCGCCGAAATACTCTACGTGAAGAACGTGGAGAACCAGACCTTCAACCTCATCTACCGCTTCGACTTCGGCTTCCGCGCCGGCCAGTTGGGCAAGACGCTCGACATGGCCGCCGACGTGCTTGACTACCTCGGCACCAGCAAACACACCGCCGAGCAGCTCCAGCAGGAGTTCTACAAGCTGGCCTGCAACTACAGCGTCAACGTGGGACAAGAGAATATCAGCGTCAGCGTCAGCGGACTGAGCGAGAACATGGTCAAAGCCATGGCCCTCGTAGATGAAATCGTCACCGACTGCCAGCCCAACGACCAAGCGCTCCAAATGCTCGTGGGACGCATACTCAAGGGACGCAAGAACGCCAAGCACAACCAGCAAAGCTGCTTCAGCGCCCTGGCCAACTACGGAATGTATGGCGAAGACAGCCCCACCAAGGACCAGCTGAGCGAAGAGCAGCTCAAAGCCATGAAATGCCAGCAGCTGACCGACGCCCTGCACCAGCTCTACGGCTACAAGCACCGCGTGCTCTACTACGGCCCCGAAAGCCTCGACCGCATCAAGAGCCTGGCCAACGCCACCAAGATGACCCTCAAGACCCCCGCCAACAAGAAGGTGCTGCCCAAGGCCGTGAGCGAGAACACGCTCTACTTTGTCGATTACAACGCCAACCAGACCTATATGCGCGAGTTCTTCCGCAGCGAGAAGTTCAGCACCAAGAACTCGCCCGTCATCAACCTCTTCAACGAATACTTCGGCGGCTCGATGAACGCCATCGTCTTCCAAGAAATGCGCGAGAAACGCTCGCTCGCCTACAGCGCCCAAAGCCACTACAGCACCGTGGGCGACAAGGAGGGCTACTTCGTGAACCACGCCATCATAGCCACCCAGAACGACAAGCTGGTTGACGCCCTCAACGCCTTCAACGAACTCTTCGACGAAATGCCCGTGGCTCAGGCCAACTTCGACCTGGCCAAGAAAAGCCTCCTCAGCAACTGCCGCACCGCCCGCACCACCAAGATGGGCATCATCAGCAGCTACCTCAACTACGAGCGAATGGGCTTCGACATGAAGAAGAGCCGCAACCAAATCCTCTTCGAGGCCTACCCCAACGTCACCATGCAGGACGTGGTAAACTTCAACCACAAATACATCAAGGGGCAGAAGAAGGTCTATATGTGCTTAGGCAAGGAGAGCGAAATGAACTTTGACGAGCTGGCCAAGTTCGGCAAGGTGAAGAAACTCACCCTTGAGGACATCTTCGGCTACTAACGACTAACGATGTCCGCACAGGTCAGAGGGCAACGGCTTGCCGTCATCATCCCCTTGGCGCTGTTCGCCGCAGGGCTTGCCTTGGTGTCGATTGTCAACAACTTCAACTTCCGCACCTACGGACTCGATTTGGGCCTCTACACAAAGGCACTCTACGACTACCTCCACCTCCGCGGCTGCGACTCCAGCTTTTTCCTCTGGGAGCCGCAGTCGCTGCTGGGCGACCATCTGGACCTCTACCTCGTCATCTTCTCCCCCTTGGTGCTACTGGGTGGCTCCTACGCCCTCCTGGCCCTGCAGATTGCCGCCATCGTGGCGGGAGCCTACGGGGTTTACCGCCTGATAGGGCTCTACTCTTCGGTCCGCTGGCTGCCGGTTGCCGCCATGCTCTGCCTGCTCCTCTTCTTCGGCGTGTGGCACGCGGCGGCATTCGACTACCACAGCAACGTGGTGGCCGCCATGCTGCTGCCCTGGCTGCTCTACTGCTTCAGGCAGCGCCGCTTCTGCTGGGCATTTGCCCTCGTGGCGGCCATGGCGGCGGCCAAGGAGACCATGCCGCTGTGGCTCTGCTTCGTGCTGGCCGCCCTCCTGTGGGACTACCGCCGCGACGTCGCCGCACGCCGCTGGATAGGCGGCTCGCTGCTCTTCTGCGCCGCCTACCTCGCCGCCGCCACCCTGTGGATTATGCCCTCCCTCAGCAACGGCGGAAGCAGCCCCGGCTTCTGGCGCTACAGCCACATGGGCGACTCCTTCGGACAGGTAGCCCTATGGCTGCTCGAACACCCCCTGCAGGCCCTCCGAAACCTCTTCGCCAACACCTCGGGCGACCCAGCAAACGACGGCCTCAAGGCAGAGTTCTACTGGTGTGCCCTGGCTTCGGGTGGGCTGCTCGCCTGCCTCAAGCCCAACTACCTGCTGATGCTCATCCCACTGATAGGGCAGAAAATGCTCTCGAGGGACACGGGCTTTTGGGGCGTGGGGCTCCATTACAACATCGAGTTCGCCCCCGTGCTGGTCATCGCCAGCTTTATCGCTATCTCGCAGTTCAAACCCCGCCGATGGCAGATTCCCGCAGCCGTCCTCACCCTCCTGCTCACCGCCGGCACCACACGGTTCGCCACCGGCTATGCAAGGCAGCCCCACACCAAAATCGACACCGACCGGGTGCAGATTTTCAACCGCAGCCACTACGGCCAACAGGCCTTCGACCGCAGCAGGGCCTATCAAATGCTGCAGCAGATACCCCCGCAGGCCTCGGCGTGCGCCATCACCTACTTCACCCCTCACATCGCCGACCGCGACAGCGCCTACATCTTCCCCATGGGCCTCGGCTACGGCGCCCGCTACTACCTGCTGAAGAAGCACGACGGCCTCTACTACGAGGGCGAGGAGGAGAAGGTGTCCGAAATGATTGCCGACACGCTCCACTTCCGCATCATGGATACCGACGGCAATCTCTATCTGCTCAAAACCCGATAACCCCGCTCCGCCTATGAACCTGCTCCCGCGCCTCCTCCTCGCCCTATCCGCTGCTCTGCTGGTCGCCTGCCAGCCCAAAGCCCCGGGTTATGTGTATGTGGAGGGAAACCGCCTGATGCTGAACGGAGCGGAGTTTTTCCCACTGATGTTGAACTACAAGGTGGATATGGGCGACTCCGCCGTGCGGCCCGCCTCCTACTATGGCGAAGGGACGTTTGACGACCACTTCGCCCAAATCGCCGGCTGGGGCTTCAACAGCCTCCGCATCTGCATGGACGTGGCCGACCGGGTCCCCGACACCGCCGCTTTCTTCCGCTCCGCCCAAGCCATGGTGGATTGCGCCGCCCGCCACGGCCTGCGGGTAATGCTGCTCACCAAGCCGCCGCACGACAGCTTGTGGACCGCCTACACCGCAGCCCTGCTGCGCCACTTCGCCAACGACACCACGGTGTGGGCATACGACTTCATGAACGAACCGCTCTATTTCGACCCCGTAGAGGAACGTCCCAAGCAAGACGCCCTACGCCTCGCCGCCGAGTGGCGGGCGCTGAAAGACAGCTGCGCCCCCCGCCAGCTCTTCACCATAGCGCTGGCCGAGCCGATTGAGGTGTTCGAGTGGGACCCCTCCCTGCTCCCGGTCGATTTTGTGGAAATGCACACCTACCACCCCCTGCGGGTGGCAAGCGAAATGTATTGGTACGGCCACTACGTCGGCCGCCCGTGGATTGTGGGCGAAACCGGGCTGCCCGCCGACAACGACTCGGTGCCTTACGCCTATCAGGCCACCTTCCTGCGCGAGAGCTACCTCTGCGCCCTATCCAACGAAGCCGCCGGCTACGGCTGGTGGGAGTTCCAGGACTGCCTCGAAGGCACCAATTTCGAGGCTTGGCACACCGGCCTACGCAATGCGGCAGGACAAGAGAAGCCCGCCGCAGCCGAAATACGCCGGCTGCGACAGTTGCCGCCCCCCGCACCCGCTCCCCAGCCGGTAAACTACCAAAATATGCTCGGCTACCGCAACCTGTCGGTGAGCGGCCGCATTGTGGATGAACGCTCCCATCGCCCCATCGAAGGCGCCGTCATCAGGGGCTGGAACGAATGGTGGGATGTGGGACTTAACACCTTCAGCGACAAACGGGGATGCTTCACGCTCACTTCCAACGACCGCTGCGTGCATTTCGAGATTTCGGCTCCCGGCTACGACCGCGTCAAGTTCGACGCCCAGCCCGACTATTCGCCCACGCCCAAAAGCCTCCCCAACCAGCACTTAGAATACCAGCAGATAGACTACCGCCCATTCCTCGCCAACGACAGCAGCCTGCTCACCCTCTCCCCCGCCCTCTTCGACCGAGGGGCTTCCTCGGCCAGCCTCGGCACCATCAAGCTGCCGCGGCTGTAGCAGCACCACACGCCGCCAAAGGGAGCTATATTATCCCCACCATATAGGCGGGCAAATAGGTGAAATCCCCCTCGCGGGAAAGGTCTTTCGTGTAGGCCAAATAACTGTGGCTGATTCTTTCCGAGTACTTCCTCCTAAACGCGTCTAACGACGCATGAGTCCTGTAGCCCGACGACTTCACCTCCATATGGCATAGTTTCATCCCCTTGGAGACAAGGAAGTCAACCGCTTTCCCCGAAATTTTTACTCTCATTTCTGCACCTCTCCCCGAAATTTCCCCCTCGGCGGCAACAGCCGGCAGCACCCCAAGCGGGTGCATCCGCTACGGGGTCCTGCCGGCTGTTGGGCTGTTGCCCGAAAGCCATTCTACAGAAGAGCGTCTGGCTACTTGCAGTATTTCACCAGCATTTCGGCGAGGCCGATCTTATAGCCGGCGCTGTGGAAAAGTATGTGCCCGTCGGCATCCACAAAGGCCACCAGCGGGTACTCGTAACGCTGCAGCCGCAAAGCCTCGGCCACGGCACGTTCTAAGGGGTCTTTCTCGCCTTGGGCCATGGGGACGATGTCCACGTTGCCCAACTGCCGCAGGTCGGCGTTGTTGGGGTCGGTGGTGACGGCGTAGGTCATTCCGCCCCAGCGGCGGAACGATTTCCGCAGCTGCAGCATCTCTTTGACAAGATGTTTGGCCGGTTCGCGGTGGCTGCCCATAAAGGCCATTATCATGCCCGTGCCGCCGGCATACTCCCTGAGGGTTATGCCGTCCATCACCCGGGTCGAAGGAGGTATTGTGGCGGCCGAATCGGTCTGCGTGCGGTCCGCCAAGGGGCGGATGACTATCTCCTTGCCGAGGGGCTGCCCTGCCCGGAGGGTGAAGAACTCCATCCGGCTCAGTACATCCCCTTCGGGATAGCGGCTGCCGGTGCTGAGGCAGTAGTAGCCCGGCTCGAGGTCGAGTGTGGCCGGGAACTGCTCCACGCGCGGGTCGCCCTCGAAATCGTAGGTCACAAAGTCGCCGTCCTCATACCTCTGCAAGGTGAAGTGGGGATAATAAACGGGCTTTGCAGGTTCTTTCCCACTGTAGGTGAGGGTCAGCCTCACCGTGGCCGCTGGAGGCTCAGCCACGCCAAAAGAGACCTTCTGCCACCCTTCCGCCGCCCACACATAGATGGTGTTGGTGGCATTGTCAAGATAGGCGGGAATGAGGAGGGCGCGGCAGGCGGCCACAAAGAAGATGTCGCGGCTGTGGACGTCGGCGTGACGCAGCCGATATACCCCCATGGGCGATATGGGGCAGTTGTAGTAGTTGCCCGTGTCATCCACGGCAATGTTCTTCTCTGTCCAAGCCTTCAGCGCCTCGGCGCCCTTTATCTCCTTGAGGGCGGCCGCTAACGGCTTCCGCCAGTCTCGCACCAACTCGTTGCTGATGCGGGCGGGCATGATGCCCTGCTTGTACACCTCGTAGGGCAGCTTGGCCGTCCTGCCGTTCATTCTCGTGGTCCCGTCAACGTCGTAGTCCGTCAGCTGCGCCTCGAATATCTCGGCCGGCACGTCGCGGAGGTCTTTCTCGGAATAGGACTTCATATAGTCGTAGATATGGCAGAAAGACCGGCATTGACAGAGGTGGGCATTGACGAACTTGGCCACTTCGGCATAGTTGCCTTCCGATTTTTGGACGAGTTCCCACAGCTGGTCATCGGTGAAGTTGCAACCGCTGCAGTCGGCTTTCTGAATCAGCTGCTTGTAGCTCTCACGGGTGGGGAACATGGCTGTGTAGGCGCCGCGCAGCGAGTCCTCGTAAGCAATGCGGCGGGCGTTGGCGCAAGCCTGTTCTTCGGTGGCATTCACCTTGGCCTCGCCGGCTGCGGGCGGCACCACATTCAGGTTATCCACATAGTCGGCATCGCCCTCCCGGCTCAGATAGAGGGTGAGGGTGTCCTGCTTCCGCACGTCCAAGAGACAGTAGTTGTAGTGTGTGCCGTCGGTGGCCCACACCATGATGTCGCCCAAGCCCGTGGTGAGCCCCGCCTGTCCCTGCTCGTCGGCAGGGTATGAAGCCAGCGTATAGTACTCGGCGTAGTTGTACATCTTGAACTTTATCGTCGCACCGACGGCAGGCTTGCCGTCCATGGTTCGCGCGGTGACGGTGATGTGGCGGGTGGGGGCGTAATGGCTGAGGAGGTTCAGCTCGCTGTAGAGCGCCGTCTGCCGCACCACCTCCTCGTCGCCGCGGTAGCGGCCGAAGGCCTTGCTGTGCACCATCAGGCATCGGGTGCTGGGAACTGCAAACCAGCCCATATTCAGCTGCGGGTCGGGTTCGCAGGCGCCGAGAAACTTCCACTCGCCATCCACCCATACCTCTACCCAGGCGTGGTTGTCGTCGCAGTGGGCCCAGCGGGGCGTGTAGCACTGGCGGGCGGGAATGCCCACGGCGCGCAGCGCCGTGACGGCAAAGGTGCTCTCCTCGCCGCAGCGCCCCAACGAGGTGCGCAGGGTGGCCAACGGAGCCGACGTGCGCCCGTCGGAGGCACGGTATGCCACGTGTTCGTGGCACCAGTGGTTCACCTCCAGCACCGCCTGTTCCATCGAAAGCCCCTTCACGCGCCCTTTCAGCTCGCCGAAGAAGACCTGGCGGGCGCTGTCGAGGTTCTCGTTGTTCACGCGATAGACCAGCACGAAGTGGCGGAAGATGTCCTCCGGCACCTTGCTGCCCCACGCAAAGGTGTCGCGGGCGGCAAAGGCGGTCCGCACCTGCCCGAGGAAGAAGCCCTGGTCATAGTCGGCCAAATCGCTGTAGGGCATATAGGCGTAGAGGAACTCCAGTGCCTCGCGGTCGCGGCGCGAGAGGGTGTCCATGCCGCCGAAGAGGGCCTCCGCCCGCCCCTGGGCCAGCACTTTGCGCTGCTCAAAGTCGGCGTGCACCTGATTGCGGTACTGCCTGTCGGTGATAAAATGGGGGTTGCGGCCGCAGCCCCACAGCAGGGTGACGGCGGCCAAAGCCATAAGAAGCGTCTTTTTCATCAGAAAGGGGTGTTAGTAATCGTACAATGGCGGAGCCGTTACCTGAGGACGCCCACCTGCCGCACAAGTTCTCTCACAATCTCGGGGTCGGTTTCCATCGTCCCGTCGGGCAGTGTCCGCTTGCAGGAGCCGTGGATTTCGGTGAGCGATGCATCTTGCAGGATACGGCGGACGTTGCGGGGAGTGACGCCGGCGCCAGCAAGGATGATGATGCGCCCCGCAGCCCGTCGGCCGAGTGTCTTGAGGGTCTCTATGCCCTCTTCCGCCGTCGGGCGGCAGCCCGACGTCAGCAGCCGGTGGCAGCCGCAGCCGATGACCGCCTCCAACGCCTCCTCGGGCGGCTGGCATATCTCGTCAAACGCCCGGTGGAAAGTCACCTCCATCGGCCGGGCCAGCTCCACTATGCGGCGCGTGCGGCACTCGTCAATGCAGCCCTCGGGGGTGAGGAATCCCACCACCACGGCCTGGGCGCCCGCCCTGCGGCACATCGCCACCTCGCGCTCTATCGCGGCAAATTCGTGGTCGTTATAGACGAAGTCGCCCGCACGCGGACGGACCAGCACGTGCGTGCGTATGCCCAACTCATGAACACAGTAGGCTATCTCTTCGGGGGTGGGCGTGGTGCCGCCCACTTCCAACTGGCGGCAAAGTTCTATCCTATCTGCCCCGCCGGCCTTGGCGTGGGCGGCCGACCGGCAGGAATTGGCACATATCTCTACTATCATTACTTGAAGTCTGTGACGTTGACATGATGCTGATACAGCACATTGCTCTCCATGGCATCAAGCACCATCTGGTCGAAGTTATACTCGCTGTTCTGGTGCAGCTTCACCTCTATGGGCAGCACATACATCGGCAGACGGTCTATGCCCAAGCTCTCGGCCTGTTCGCGCAGCCGCGCCCCGTCTTTCTCGGTCGTCAGCACCGCCTTGCGGCAGCCCTCCATCTTGCCGAAGGCCTTCGCTATCCTGGCCGCGTCGGCTTTCGTGAAGGGGTGGTGGTCCGCAAACTCTATAGTCTCCACCTTGCAATGCTGACTGAGGTAGGCCACCATGCTGTCGGCATGAGCTATGCCCGTGACCACCAGCAGCGAGTCAAACGAACCTATCGGCTCGGCACTGCCGCCCGCAAGGGGCAGCGGGTCGCCATAGACGATATGGCTGAAAAACAGTTTCTGACAGTTGCGCAATCCCAGCCGCTTTATCATCAAGTGCTTTTCGATGGGGTCCAGCCGGGCTGGCGACTTGGTCACCACCACTATGTCGGCTCTGAACCGCCCGCGTCGCGACTCTCTCAAGTCACCAAACGGAAGGACGCTGTCGGCATAGTAGGGGCGGCCGTACTCGGTGAGGAGTATGGACACCGTAGGCTTGATACTGCGGTGCTGGAACACGTCGTCCAACAGAACCACCTGCGGGGGCTGCTCCTGTTCCATCAGCCGCCGCACGCCCTCCACACGCTTCTCGCACACAGCCACCCGCAAGTCGGGAAACTTGGCGGCCACCATGGCAGGTTCGTCGCCGAGACGCGCCGCGCTGTGCGCGCCGTCGTCCATCTGAAAGCCCGAGGTCTGCCGGCGGTAGCCCCGGCTCAGCAACGCCAACGAATATTTGTCGCCGAGCAGCCGAATCAGATACTCCACATGAGGCGTCTTGCCCGTCCCTCCCGCACAGAGGTTGCCCACCCCTATGGTGGTCACAGGCGGGACGTGCTGCCTGATTACGCCGAGGTCAAACAAAAAATTTCGCAGCCACACACCAACCGCATACCACATCGTGAGCGGGAAAAATAGCCAAGCGGTTGTTTTTCTGAGTGTCATTTGCGGGTGCAAAGTTACGAAAAAAAAAGAGACTGCACCATGTTCTCATCATTTATTTGAAAAAAAAGTTTACAATTGAGAAAAAAGATGTAATTTTGCAAAGGATTAAAAAATGAAATAAGTACAAATAACAGTCGCAAAATATTAAGCGGCAACAGAAAAGATAAAAATATGAAAGATACGCAAGAGTATCTTACAAGCAAAGGGATTCACTCCACGCAGCAGCGTATAGCCATCATGAACTACCTCATGAAGCATCACACGCACCCCACAGTCGAGGAAATATTCCTCGCGCTCAATCCCAAAATGCCCACACTCTCGCGCACTACCGTTTATAATACGCTCAAGTTGTTCGTCCAGCACGACGCCATCCAAACCGTCAACCTCGAAGGCGAAAACGCACGCTTCGATGCCGATACCGATATGCACGCCCACTTCCACTGCGTTCGGTGCGGCGCAATTATCGACATCCCCCTGACCTGTCTATCCGACCTCGGCAACCTGCAAGCCAACCCCGCCCTCCAAAACTACGACATCAAACAAACCCATATTGACTTCAAAGGTATCTGTCCATCATGCAAAACATCAGAAAAATAGGCGAAGACCTATTCTATGTCGGAGCCAGCGACCGCAAACTGGCACTTTTTGAAAACGTCTATCCCATCCCCCGTGGTGTTTCGTACAACAGCTATCTCCTCCTCGACGAGAAAACGGTGCTGCTCGACACCGCCGACGACGCTGTGTCCCACCAGTTCTTCGAGAACGTCGAAGCCGCCCTGTCCGGCCGGAATCTCGACTATCTTGTGGTCAACCACATGGAGCCCGACCACTGCGCGCTGATTGAGGACATCGTCCTCCGCCACCCCGAAGTGACTGTCGTCACCAACGCCAAGGCCGCCGCCATGATTCGCCAGTTCTTCTCTTTCGACCTCGATTGCCGCCTCCATACCGTCAAAGAGGGCGACACGCTCTCTACCGGCCGCCACACACTGGCTTTCGTCATGGCGCCTATGGTCCACTGGCCCGAAGCAATGGTGACTTACGACACCTTGGACAAGGTGCTTTTCTCGGCCGACGCCTTCGGCACTTTCGGCGCCCTCAACGGCAACATCTATGCCGATGAGGTGAACTTCGACCGCGACTGGTTAGACGACGCCCGCCGCTACCTCATCAACATCGTGGGCAAATACGGCTCCCAGGTGCAGGCCGTGCTCAAGAAAGCCGCCACATTGGACATCCGCATGATTTGCCCGCTCCACGGTCCCGTCTGGCGCCAAGACCTCGCCTACTTCATAGGCAAATACGACACCTGGAGCAGATACGAACCCGAGGAAAAAGGGGTGCTGATTATCTATGCGAGTATCTACGGCCATACCGCCGCTGCCGCCGAAAAGATGGCAAGCCTCCTCGCCGACCGAGGCGTCCGGGCCATCGCCATGTACGACGCCTCCCACACCCACGACAGCCAGCTGGTGAGCGAGTGCTTCCGCTACAGCCACATCGTCTTGGCCTCTTCTACCTATAACGCCGGCATCTTCACCCCCATGGAGAACCTCCTCATGGACCTCAAGGCTCACAACTGGCAGAACCGCAGCGTCGCCGTCATCGAAAACGGCACCTGGGTCCCCCAAAGCGGCAAGATGACCCGCTGCCTCCTCGACCAGCTCAAGGACATCAACATCATCGGCGACACGCTCACTATCAAGTCCGCACTCAAGGATGACCAGCTGCAAAGCCTCGAAACGCTGGCCGACCTCATCGTCTCCGACTTGAAGAAATAACCCCCCCCGCCATGAGTTCCATCAACAAAGAAGCGCTCTTCCGCTTGGGCTACGGCCTCTATGTGCTCACAGCGCGCGAAGACGGGAAGGACAACGGATGCATCATCAACGTATGCCAGCAGGTGACCGACTCGCCGCTGCGGGTCCTCATCACGGTGAACAAGCAGAACCTCACCCACGATATGATTCTCCGCACCGCCCGCTTCAATGTCACTATGCTCACCGAACACTGCCCCTTCGATGTCTTCAAGCACTTTGGCTTCCAAAGCGGCAAAACTGTAGATAAGTTCGAGCATTGCGATTGCGAGTCTCGCTCTGCCAACGGCATACGCTTTATCCCGCGCTATACCAATGCCTACCTCAGCGGCTTGGTGCGCCACAGCGTTGACCTCGGCACCCACACGCTCTTCATCGCCGACGTGACCGAGAGCGCCGTCCTCAGCAACGAACCCTCCGCCACCTACGACTTCTACCAAAAGAACATCAAACCCAAACCCCAACCTGCGCCAACGGCCAATGCAGGGCGGACGGTTTGGGTGTGCCAGGTGTGCGGCCATATCTACGAGGGCGAAGAACTGCCCGACGACATTGTGTGTCCACTCTGCAAACATGGAAAAGAAAGTTTCATCAAATCAACCATCTAAAAAAAACAAATTATGCAAAAGTATGTATGTGACGTTTGCGGCTACGTCTATGACCCGCAAGCCGGCGACCCCGACAACGGCGTCGCTCCCGGCACCCCTTTCGAGAACCTGCCCGACGACTGGGTCTGCCCTCTCTGCGCCGTGGGCAAAGCTCACTTCGAGAAATGCGACTAAACAACCCATTTTAATAACCTGTTAAATCCAAAAATCATGATTGACAACAAAGTATTTGATTTGCTCAACGACCAAATCAACAAGGAGTTCTACTCCGCCTACCTCTATCTTGACATGAACAACTACTTCGAGAAACGCGGCCTCGCCGGCTTTGCCAACTGGTACAGAATCCAAGCCATGGAAGAGCGCGACCACGCCATGCTGTTCTATCAATACCTCCAAAACAACGACTGCCCCGTCACTCTCGCCGCCATCGCCAAGCCCGATAAGGAGTTCAAATGCGACATGGATGTCCTCCAAGCCGGCCTGGCTCACGAAGAGTATGTCACCAGCCTCATCCACAACATCTATGACGCTGCCTACGCAGTGAAGGACTTCCGCACCATGCAGTTCCTCGACTGGTTTGTGAAAGAGCAGGGCGAAGAGGAAACTAACGCCCGCGATATGATTACCAAGATGGAACTCTTCGGCAACGACCCCAAGAGCCTCTATATGCTCAACCAAGAACTGGCCGGCCGCGTCTATTCCGCACCCAGCCTTGTCCTCGAATAATTAATTATCCACCTAACAAAAAGAAAGAACATTCATTATGAAGAAATTCATCTGCCCCGTCTGCGGGTATGTCTATGAAGGCGAAACTATGCCCGAAAAATGCCCCGTCTGCGGCAAACCCATGCAAGAAGTGAAAGAAGAAGGCCTCTCTTGGGCCGCCGAACACGTGGTCGGCGTCGCCAAAGGCGCACGTGAGGACATCATCGAGGACCTCCGTGCCAACTTCAACGGCGAATGCTGCGAAGTGGGAATGTACCTCGCCATGGGCCGTGTCGCACACCGCGAGGGCTACCCCGAAATCGGCCTCTACTGGGAGAAAGCCGCCTACGAGGAAGCCGAACACGCAGCCAAATTCGCAGAACTCCTCGGCGAAGTGCTGACCGACAGCACCGCCAAGAACCTCAAAATGCGCATTGAGGCCGAGAACGGCGCCACCATGGGCAAGACCGACCTTGCCAAACGGGCCAAAGAACTGGGCCTCGACGCCATCCACGACACTGTCCATGAAATGGCACGCGACGAAGCACGCCACGGCCGTGCCTTCGAGGGCCTCTACAAACGCTATTTCGAGAAATAGTGTTCAGACAACCCACTATTCAAAGAGCGGGATTCCACGTAGGAATCCCGCTCTTTCTTTAGGGCTGCTGTTCAAAACAGAAACAGCAAGCCTCGCAGCCACTATTTCTTAATATAGGAAAGAAAGTCAAGGTCGATGCTCAGGGCTAAGAAGGGCTTCAGCAGCCACGCCTTGGCAGTCACATCATCAATGGTCTGCGACGGACCTATCTTGTCACCGTCGTGATAGTCCGACACCAGTACCGTGTATTCCGCCACATTGAGCCCCACGGTGAAGTAGAAGAAATCCACAAAACGGAACGACGGCCCCAAGTAGAAGTTCTTGAAAAGGTTGCTTCCGCCAAATCCAACATAGATTCCAAGGTCGTAGGCAAAGTCTTGGTCAAATTTGCGCACGCCGGGTGTCTTCAGCTTCGTCTCGCCTATCTGTTTGGAGTTGTGGTCCTGATTGAAGTATTTGGTCAGGTCCCACAGCATCACCGATGCACCCGTCACAAAGTCGAACTCGATATTGCCCGCGTTGCGGTTGCGCAGCACCTTATCGTAGGAACCGCTCTCGTTGGGCAGCAGCCGCAGCTCCCAATTGGGGGTGCGATAGAACCGCATGGCTATACCCTGTATGGCACGCACCTTCTTCTTACGGTTGGTGGCTTCGGCCACGCGCGATTCCGCGTCGCGTGCACGCTGTTCAAGGTACTTGTTGGCCTCCTCTTTGCGCACATTCTCCAACTCGCACAGCCGCGTCTGTGCGCGCAACGAATCCACTAAATGGCTGTAGCGGTCGCGCTGACGCTCAATCTTTTCTTGGTCAACTCCCGACTTGTTGCAGATTTCACGGTAGTAGCGTTCTTTCTCCTCCAACAGCTTGATGCGTTCCTGAAGCGAGTATATCTTGGCGCTATCCACCGTCATCAACCATACAGTGTCGCGCACGGTGCGCACCACTGTATCGGGGGCAGACGGCGCCGTCTCGCCCGACGGCAGGGGCTGCTGCGCCCGCACCGCGACACCGCCGCACAGCGTCAGCAACAGACATATCCAAAGTCTCTTTCTCATCTTTCAGCCCTATTTTACTACTCCTGTCAAAAAAGACACCACCTCGGCTGCCGCAATGGTCTGCTGTTCGCCCGTAGCCATATTTTTCACCGTGAGGGTCTCGTTGGCCACCTCATCCTCGCCCGCAAACACCACAAAGGGAATGCGGCACTTGTTGGCATAGTCCATCTGCTTCTTCATCTTGGCTGCATCGGGATAGATGAGGGTCCGCACCCCGGCCGCGCGCAGCAGGGCGGCGGAGCGTATGCTGTAGCCCAACCCCGCTTGGCCGAAATTGATGAACAGCACATCGGCGGCGTTGCCAAGGTCAGCGGGGAACTTGTCTAATTCAGTCAGCACGTCATAGATACGGTCGGCACCGAAACTAATGCCCACACCCGACACATCGGGCATTCCGAAGATGCCCGTCAAGTTGTCATAGCGGCCGCCGCCGGTAATGCTGCCAATACTCACATGATGGGCTTTCACCTCGAATATGGCGCCTGTGTAGTAGTTGAGTCCGCGAGCCAGCGTCAGGTCCAGTTCCACCTCGCAGCGGGGCTGCACCGCCTCAATATAGCCGAACAGTTCCTTCAACTCTTCCACGCCCTTGGTGCCTACGGCGTTGCCCTCAAAGAGGGCTTCCAACCTACAGAGCTTCTCCGCCGAGGTGCCGCTGAGTTCAAACACAGGGTCGAGGGCGGCAATTTGCGGGTCGCTGAGTCCCCGCTCGCGCAGCTCATCCCGCACATTCTCTATGCCTATCTTGTCCAGTTTGTCAATAGCCACTGTGATGTCCACCAACTTGTCGGGTGCCCCTATCAGGTCGGCTATGCCGGCCAGCACTTTGCGGTTATTGATTTTAAGCGTCACCTCGATGTCTAACCGTGCGAAGACGGCATCTATCATCTGCACCAGTTCCAGCTCGTTCAGCAGCGAGGGGCTGCCTATCATATCGGCATCGCACTGATAGAACTCGCGGTAGCGTCCTTTCTGCGGTCGGTCGGCACGCCACACGGGCTGCAGCTGGTAACGACGGAAAGGGAAGGTGATTTGGTCGCGGTGCTGCACCACAAAGCGGGCGAAAGGCACGGTGAGGTCGTAACGCAGCCCCCGCTCGCAGATATGCGGCGCCACTTTGCGGTAGTCCTGTCCGAAATCCACTCCCTCCATAAAGTCGCCCGAATTGAGGACTTTAAAGAGTAGTTTGTCGCCCTCCTCGCCATACTTTCCCATCAGGGTGGAGAGGTTTTCTATCGACGGAGTCTCGATGGGTTCAAAAGCGAAGGTCTTAAATACTTCGCGTATCGTGTCAAAGATGTAGTTTCGCCGCGCCATCTCCAAGGGGAGGAAGTCGCGCGTCCCTTTAGGTATGCTGCACTTCATGATAGCATTGTTGATTTATGGTTATTACGGCGGGACGGCAGTTTTATTGTGTGCGGAGGAGAGAATAAATAGCGGCGGCGGCTCCTAATGGAGCCGCCGCCGCCAAATGAAAGGGTGTCTCTCGCCTATCGGACGATGAGCTTCTTCACCATGTTCACCTGCTCGCCCGTGATGCGG
>DCJB01000022.1 GCA_002317325.1 Bacteroidales bacterium UBA1711 | reverse complement strand
GGAAAAGCCGAAACCAAGCCTTTTGAGTGCGTGGGCACCATTTCGGAAGTCCACACGGCCCTCGCCCTCGCCATTGCCCGCTGGTATGGACACCACCGCCCCTGCCTGCTCCATGGCTACGAGCCGCCAGTCGGCGCAATAACCGCCAACCCACTCAACACCCTTGCCCCGCGCCACAACCTCAGCGCCGCCGAGACGGCGCTGCTGCTCCGCCGCCGCATACTCATTGCCGGCTATGGCCGCGAGGGCAAAAGCTCCCATCGCTGCCTTGCGGCACTGCTGCCCTGGTCCGACATAAAGACCGCCGCCAACGACCAAGAGATTTTCGCCGCCCTGTCCGAAGCCGAGACTGCGGGCAAGCCCTTCGACTTGGTGGTCAAGTCGCCCGGCATCCCCACCATGAAGCTGGACGGCCGCTGCCGACCCGAGTCCATCACCTCGCAGACCGACCTTTTCCTCCAGCGCTACGGAGCGCAGACCATCGGCATCACGGGTACCAAGGGCAAGAGCACCACCGCCACGCTCATCCAGCACGTCCTTGCCGCCTCGGGCCGCCACGCCGTGCTGGCGGGCAATATGGGCATTCCGCTCCTCGACATCTCCGACCAACTCGCCCCCGACACCCTCGTGGTGGCCGAGTTCTCATGCCACCAGTTGGAGAATATACACCAAGCTCCCCATGTGTCGGTGCTGCTCAACCTCTATCAGGAGCACCTCGACCACTACCGCGACTACCGGGGCTATCAGATGGCCAAAATGCAGTGCATTCTGCGGCAACAGCCCGGCGACCACGCCATCTGCTGCACCGACAGCCCCGACCTTGCCGCCCTCATCAAAGAGTTCCGCCCCGCCATTGCCTCCACCATCCACCCCTACTCGCTCGCCGATTCCGAGGCGGCCGATTCCCTCTTTGCCAGCAGCCCGCTCAAGGGGGGACACAACCGCTCCAACTGCTTTGCCGCCTGGATAGCGTGCTCGCTCTGCGGAGTCAGTGCCGAAGAGTTCGGCTCTGCCCTCGCCACATTCCACGGGCTGCCACATCGGCTGGAACTGGTTGGCACCTTTGGCGGCATCACCTTCTACAACGACTCCATATCCACTATCCCCGAGGCAGCCATTGCCGCCGTCGAGGCCCTCGGCGAGGTCGATACGCTCATCCTCGGCGGCTTCGACCGGGGCATTGACTACAGCCCCATCGTCCGATTCCTCGGTATGCCCGAGTCGGCGGGAAGCCGCATTGGCAGCCTCGTGTTCGTAGGTGCTGCGGGACGGCGAATCCGCTCGCTGCTGACCGACATCGCCGGACGGCAAGTCCTCGTGGAGGACGACTACCCTCACATCATCGACTGGTGCTTCCGCCACACCCGCCCGGGCCATATCTGCCTCCTCTCGCCTGCTGCGGCATCGTATGATGCCTTCGCCAACTTCGAGGAGCGGGGCGACACCTTCAAACGGCTGATAGCCGCCCATACCATCGATAAGCACTAACCCCATACCGCCCGCCATGAACATTCGCCAAGAACTGCACCTCCACCCCGGAGTCTCCGGCAACGAGTTTTTCGCCCACGACCTTGTGGTGCGCGAGCTTGCAACCTGCCGCCCCGACAGGGTATGGGACCACGTGGGCGGATTCGGCGTGGTGGCAGTGTGGGGCACACACCCCTCGCGCCCCACCGTGGCTCTGCGGGCCGACATCGACGCCCTGCCCATCGGCCACCGCTGCGGCCACGACGGCCACACGACCATCCTGCTACAGGTGGCACAGATGGTGGCCGAGGCCAAAGAGTCGCTCACCGCTCGGATAAACTGCCTCTTCGTCTTCCAACCCGAAGAGGAAACCGGTACCGGGGCGCGCAAGATACTCGACAGCGGAATCCTGCAGCAATACAACATCAAAGCAGTCTTCGGCCTCCACAACCTGCCCGGCTACCCCCTCGGCACCGTGGTGCTTAACCCGCGCACCTTTGCAGCCGCCTCCACGGGCGTAATCTTCCGCCTCGAAGGACGCTGCACCCACGCCTCCACCCCCGAACTGGGACTCAACCCCGGGGCTGCCGCGGCCGAAATCATACAGCAGATACAGCACCTGAACACGGGCAGCCGCATGAGCGACGACAACTTCTGGCAGACCACCCTCATCTGCGTCCGCATAGGCGAGGAGACCTTCGGCACCGCTGCGGGCAGCGCCGAACTGATGTTCACCCTCCGCGCTTTCACCAACAGCGCCATGAAGCGGCTCATCGCACAAGCCGCCGGCACGGCGGGCGCCATCGCCTCCAACCATTGCCTACGGTTCGAGTACTCGCTGCGCGACTCGTTCCGCGCCACCGAGAACAACTCCTATTGGGTCGAATATGTGGAAGAGCACTGCGGCTGCCGCTTCCGCCACAACCTCATACCCTTCCGCTGGTCGGAAGACTTTGCCGACTACCTGCTTGAGTTCCCAGGCGCCTTCTTCGGCATAGGGGCGGGCGAACAGCAGCCCGAACTACACCACCCCGACTACGTCTTCCCCGACAGCCTCACGCAACCCGCCGCACAAGTATTCTTCAGATTAATCAACAACATCATAGCATCATGAAAAAAACTATCCTCTCCCTCGCATTTATCGCCCTGCTGATTCCGGCCCTATGCCAAGAACTCAGCCAGCCCGAGTTCGTAGGCCAGAGCTGCACATCCATCATGGTGGGCAAGCGGGCCACGACCGACGGCAGCGTCATCACCTCGCACACCTGCGACGGCCGCTACCGCACCTGGATGTTCATGGAGCCAGCCGAAGACCACGCCCCCGGCACAGTCCACACAGTCTATAAAGGCACCATGCACACCACCTTCCGCGGCGACACCACAGGCGTGCGGCTGGCCGGAGCCATCCCCGAGGCAGCCCACACCTACGCCTACCTCAACACCGCCTACCCCTGCCTCAACGAGCACCAACTGGCCATTGGCGAAAGCACCTTCTCGGGTCCCGATACACTGGTAAACCCCGCCGGTATGTTCATGATTGAGGAACTGGAGCGTATCGCCCTCCAGCGCTGCACCACGGCGCGCGACGCCATACGGCTCATCGCCCGACTCATCAAAACCTACGGCTATGGCGACGGCGGCGAGTGCATCACCATCGCCGACACCAAGGAGGTGTGGCAGATGGAAATCCTCGGCGAAGGCAAACAGAACATCGGCGGTATGTGGGCCGCCCAGCGCATACCCGACGACCATGTGGGAGTGAGTTGCAACATCCCCCGCATCGGCAAACTGCAGCGCGGCAACACCGAGTACTTCATGTGTTCCGACAACATCGAGGAGGTGGCCAAACAGCACGGACTGTGGGACGGACAGGGCGACTTCGTCTTCTGGAAGGCCTTCAACTCCTCCTACGCCAACGGCAAGAACTTCCGCGAGCGCGAATACTTCATCCTCAACGCCCTCGCCCCCTCGCTCCATCTCAGCATGGAGATGGCCGAACTGCCCTTCAGCGTCCGCCCCGACAAAGGCGTTGACGTGCGACAGGTCATCGACCTCTTCCGCAGCACCTACGAAGGCACCGACATGGATATGTGCCGCAACGTCCGAATGCCCGTACAACGGCAGGGCAAAGACGGCAAAACCGTCACCGACACCATCGTAAGCCCCGTGGCCAACCCCTGGTTGGGCAGCGCCATGCAGCGCACCCTCAACACCATCGCCCCCGGCACCATCGAGTTCCGCCGCACCGTGAGCGTGGCCTGGTGCTCCTACTCCTTCGTGGCCCAGTGCCGCGACTGGCTGCCCGACGCCGTGGGCGGCGTGGTGTGGATGTCGGTTGACAACCCCGCCCAAAGCCCGCGCGTGCCCATTTTCTCCGGCACCAAAGACCTGCCCCAGCCCTACAGCATCTGCGGACAAAAAGAGTACAACCCCGACGCAGTCGTGTGGAAGTACCGCAAAGCCAACAAACTGGCCACCGTGGCATGGCAGCGTACCAAGACCTCTATGAACAACGAACTCCGCAGCCTCGAAGACCAACTCTTCGGCGGTATGTCCGAACTTGAACGCGAAGTCTCCCGACTCGGCCGCCTCGGCCGCATTGCCGACCGCACCACCGCCCTCGACAACTACACCCGCCTCCAATTCGAAAACAGCTCCTTCGCCTGGAGCAAGCTCGAAGAGAAATACTGGACCCTCTTCGCCCTCGGATTCTAAACGTCCCACGGGCAGAACCCACACAGCCAAGGGCCGCAAACCACTCAAGGTCTGCGGCCCTTTTGCCTTTCCCCGTCCATTCCTCCCAAAATTCCGAATCCACAGAGAAAGCCGAAACCGACGAAACTTCCGAAAACACAAAGAAACCGCCCGCCCAAAGTGCAAAACCTTAGGCGGACGGTTCAAACGGTCAGCCCCGCAGGTCAGCCCTTCTTGATGATGTCGAAATAGGCGGGAGACTTAATCGACTGCCCCGAGACTGAAATGGTGGGTCGGACGCGCAGACCCAACTGCTTTGACGTGCCCTGGCTCGAAAAACTGCCCGCAAAAGACTTCAGCGAGTTGATGCCGTCCTTCGAGAAAATGGAATAGAGGTCGGCATTCAGCCCTAACGGCACCGTGGTGGTCGTCTTGGGCGTGATGGTAGTGTTCTTAGAAGTAACGCCCGTGGCGAAATTCGAGGTCTCGGCAATATCCAACGCCCACTCCATCGTCGTAAGCAGGGCCGACTTCTCGGTGGGGTTCTTCACGTCGATATTCACGTCCATCGACAGCGGCACCTGCTTGGAAGTGATGGCCGACAACAGCGACACCGCATCAGCGGCCGTCACCTCCCCATTAGTGACATTTTTCAAGTTCACCCCCGCCACCGAGACGTTGGAGACATTCTTCAGCGCATACTCGCAATTCAACAAATTGGCAATACTGGCAGCATTGTTGGCCACCTGGTCCAGCATGGTGCAAGAGGCCAGCGCCATGCTACCCAAAAGAGAAACAGCAATAAAAAGCTTTTTCATATCAAAAAATATTAATAATTACGCGCTGCAAAGATACAACTTTTTTTGAAACCCGCCCCATCCCCATCAGAAAAAACATCCCGCAGCACAGCCGCCTCACTCGCCGCCCATCCCCTCAGCCGAACCACCTCCAACATTCCTCTGCCCCACCCCCAATCCCTCGCCGATAACTTAGGAATATGTTCGGGGTAGAAAGACCCTAATCAATGCCGATTTCTTCCGAAGTCATGGCGGGTATTTCAGACCCACAATGGAAAAGGTTTCTCAACACTCCGTAAGATAATAGTCAATCAATGTGTTGAACACTCATCTGCACCCCACAACCCGTCCGAGAACCCCCAAACGAGACTCCCTAATTTGATACCCCATACGGACCCTAAGCCAACCACCCACCCCCTTGACAAATCGTAGAGTTTTCGGACAGCCTCCCACTTCTCCCCCACCGTCTCAGCCCCGATGGATCTCACCCCCCCAACTATAAATTCTTAATTCTAAATTCTAAATTATTATCCCCCCCCCCGATCCAGCACTCAGAACAGACGTACAGCAATGGATCCAACAGGACGATGCTAATCCCCGCCTTCAACTTCCCTTGCATTAGGGCCGGCAGTCCTCAACTGGTTGAACACACAATAATAGACATCAATTGACGTTTTCCCCTCTATGATGAAGAGAATGATATTGACAGTAGCAGTGATGCTGAGCGTATGGAACAGTTGGGGACAGTCGCTGCACACCCATAACGCCATGCTGGACTCGGCATTCCGGCTGGCGGTATGGACTTTGGACCACAACACCCATGACGGCATTGTGGCGGCCGGTGCCGGATACGGCGGCGAATGGACCCGCGACGCTTCCATCAACTGCCTCAACGCCGTGTCGCTGCTGTGCCCCGAGGCGGCTGAGCGAACCCTCTGGAGCGTCACCGAGGCAGGACAGCGCATCGGCCACCAGTATTGGGACAAAATCATCTGGACCCTCGCAGCCCAGCACCACTTTGAGGTTACCGGCGACACCTCTTTTCTTCGCAGAGCCTACCGCTGCGCGGCCCGCACAATGCAGGAACTGGAAGCGCAGTGCTTCGACTCCGCCTACGGCCTCTTCCTCGGTCCCGCCGTTTTCCAAGACGGCATCGAGGCCTATCCCGAACCGATATACGACCATAGGAAATGGGACGACTCATTCGTGCTGCGCCACCCGCACAGCGACTCGATTCGCTGCCTCAGCACCAACGTGGTTTACCTTCTCGCCTACCGCAGCCTGGGCCAAATGGCCCACAAACTGCGTCTGCCAGCCGAGCAGCGGCGTTGCCAATCCAAAAGTGCCGCACTGGCCGGCAGCATCCTCCGACACCTTTATGATGCCCCGCACCACCGGCTGTACTATCTCATTGACCACCAAGGTACCTGCCACCATTACCAAGAGGGTCTGGGTGTCAGCCTTGCCCTCGGCGCGGGACTGCTGAATCGGGAAGAAGCCGGCCTCGTACTGGCCAACCTCAAACTGACACACTACGGCATCCCCAGCGTGTCGCCCTCTTTCCCGCGCAATAGTCGGAGCAGGCCCGGCCGCCACAACATGATGATATGGCCTCATATCAATGCGTTCTACGCCGACGCTTGCGCAAAAATTGGAGCCGAAGATGAGTTCTACCGCGAACTGGAGAATATGGCCGCGCTGGCCATGGTCAACGGAGCGGGCAACTTCTACGAAATATACACTATTGACGGAGTCCCCTCGGGAGGCTGGCAGTGCCGGGCGCTATGGGACAAGAAAGAGCACCAAACATGGTGCGCCACAGGCTATCTGCGTCTTTGGATTGACCATGTGTTCGGGCTGCATTTCGACGACAGCGGCCGTCGGCTGCAACTGCGGCCCATGGGTATGCGGGACGGCAGCGAGTGCCGGCTGGATGGCATCCGGTGGCAGAATACAGAACTGACCATCATCGTGCGAGGTCACGGCGAGCGGAGGCTGGTCCGCATCAACGGCCTGCCCGCCGACCAGCCTGAGATTGAACCCACCGGCCGCCCCACCACCATCGAGATAGACCTGTCGGAATAGCCGCAAGGACCCGGTAGAACGCCACCCGTCAGCAATCACAACAAAAGAACCAGCCCCCACAGATGCCGCAAGCAATCCGAGGAGGCTGATTTTGACTTGGAACAGGGCTACAGGCTGCGAAGCCAAAGAATCTCTTCGGCCCAGCGGGCGGGATCGGGCGTTTCGAGAATGATTGGCATCTCGTCAAAACGCATGTCGTGCATAAAGCGGGCGAAAAACTCGGCCCCTATACACCCGTTGCCTATCGTCTCGTGCCTATCCACACGGCTCCCGCACCCCTTCTTGCTGTCGTTGAGGTGGACGGCCCGCAGGTATTTGAATCCTATCTCCCGCTCAAATTCATCAAAAGTGAACTGGTAGCCCATATCGGTACTCAGGTCGTAGCCGGCGGCAAAGGTGTGGCAGGTGTCAATGCATACCCCCACGCGGCTCTTGTCGTTTATACCGCTGATAATGCGGGCTATCTGGCCGAACTTGAACCCCATGTTGGTCCCCTGCCCCGCAGTGTTCTCAATAACTGCGGCAACGCCTTCAGTTCGCTCCAACGCCCTGTTGATTTCCTCTGCAATCTGGTCCAAGCACGCCTCTTCGCCCATCTGGTTCAAATGGCTGCCGGGGTGGAAATTGAGGAGACCGAGGCCCAACTGCTGGCAGCGGAACAGCTCATCGTGGAAAGCCGTCCTCGATTTGACGAGCGCCTCCTCGTCGGGATTGCCGAGGTTGATGAGGTAACTGTCGTGCGGGAGGATATGCTGCGGCTCGAACCCTCTCTCCGAACAGAGCTGCCGGAAGGCGTGAATCTCATCGGGTGTGAGGGGCTTGCTGGTCCACGACCGCTGGTTGCGGGTGAAGAGGGCAAAGGCATTGGCTCCGATGGCTTCGGCGTTGAGGACTGCGTTGCCAATGCCTCCGCTGGCACTCACGTGGGCTCCGATGTATTTCATGGGCGTTATTTCGGGTTGGATGGGATTGAGGCGAAAAGGAAGCCTATTTCATCAGGAAGTTGATGTCGTCGTCGAGTCCGTACTCTTTGGTCTCGGCCATGGTGCGATGGAATACCTTCATCTTGTTGGGCTTCCCTATGAGGTGCAGCACGCCGTCCTCGAGGCTGAGGGCCGTGGCCTCGCGTATGGCGGCCACCACGGCATTGGGGTTGACCATGATGTACTCCTTCAGGCGGTCATCGCGGGTCTCGCCGCCGTGCTTGGGATCGAAGAAGTCGGTGTAGTGGGGGTTGATTTGGAAGGGGACGAGGCCCATGCAATCAAAACTGGCGGGTTCGACAATGGGCATATCGTTGGTGGTGCAGAGGGTGGGACCCGCCACATTGCTGCCGGCGCTCCAGCCCATATAGGGCATCCCAGCCATAGCGCGACGGCTGATGGCCTGCATCAGACCCAGACGGTGCAGTTCGCGCACCAAGTGGAACGTGTTGCCGCCGCCCACGGCCACGCACTCGGCCTCATACACGGCCTTCACGGGGTCGGCGGCGTGATGGATGCTGGCCAGCCTCACGCCAAATCCGGCATAGACGGCCTTCACCTTGGCCTCGTAGGCATTGTAGGAGGCTTTCAGTCCGCCCTCGGCAAGGCTCACGCCGGCATAGGGCACAAAAAGCACGCGTTTCACATTGTGGCGGCGGCAGAAGTCGGCCACCATCTCCTCGCACCATCCGAGGTAGGCTTCCCCCCTCATGGTGGAATTGCTGATCAACAAAAGGTTCTGTTTCATGATTGGGTGTATTTATTCATCCCACTCAAGCCGGTAGAAATAGCCGACCTCGGGGTTTGGTAATGTGTGCTGATAACTTTTAGTATCGGTGTCAAACGGCACGGTTTCCAATACCTCATCTGTGGATGAGACCATAGACTTGCGTATGAGTCTGGCGTTGGGATTGCTGGTTTTGTTGCGGAGGACGACCTTGAAATTGATGACATCAATTGGTTCGCTGACCTTTTGGAACACCATCGGTTTCGCATTGCGTTCCACGTCGTCCATGTCGGCGTGGAAGTGAAGCATAGTGCTTTCGTTGAATCGGAGAGGCCTTTTGAGTTGCATACGGGCTATGTCGAACCCGTTGGCGTTGAGCGACACCTTGCCGTTGCAATTCTGAAGGGTGGAACTGATTTTGGGAGTCTTTGAGCCCGTCCATTTGAACCGCCATTGCACCTCTGTGAGTATCGGACGCTTAGACTGGATGAATCGATACTCATCGTAGCGGCTGTGGTTGTCGTCCATTGCCTCAAAGGTGATGAAACTGGACAATTTTAAATAGTCAGTCGGGTACTTGGCACGGAGAAACCTGCGAAGGAAAAAGATGGCGTGAAGACTCACCGCCGACAAGAACAGTATCACGCAAAGGAGGGCGACAGCCGCTTTACCCGTATCCGCAACAAATACTACCGCCACCCCGACTACGGAGGCAATAGTGCCGAGTACTGTGCATGCTTTAATCAGCCATTCGCTTTTTGTGGTGTCCATGATAATACGGGGAGTCCCCCGTTTCCTATTTGATGGTTTGCATGCTATTCAAGGCAATACGAGACAGACGAAGTGAGGGCTGGGGTTCAAAGGTACTCTCCCCTACAGGTCGAGTTGCGCGTAGGTGGCGTTGCTTTCGATAAACTCGCGGCGGGGCGGCACGTCGTCGCCCATGAGCATACTGAACACGCGGTCGGCGGAAGCGGCGTTCTCTATGGTCACCTGACGCAGCTGGCGGTTGTCCGGGTCCATAGTGGTCTCCCACAACTGTTCGGGGTTCATCTCGCCGAGACCTTTGTAGCGCTGCACGTGCACCCCTTTGTCGCCCACGGCCACCATGGCCTGCTCGCGCTCCTCCTCGGTCCAGCAATAGAAACTCTTGTTGCCCTTCTTCACGAGGTACAGCGGGGGCGTGGCGAGATACACATAGCCGTTCTCGATGAGCTCGGGCATATAGCGGAAGAAGAAGGTGAGCATGAGGGTGTCTATGTGGGCGCCGTCAACATCGGCATCAGTCATGATGATGACCTTGTGGTAGCGGAGCTTCTCGAGGTTGAGCGCCTGGCTGTCCTCGGCTGTGCCTATCGTGACGCCGAGGGCGGTGTAGATGTTCTTGATTTCCTCGCTCTCGAAAGCGCGGTGGCGCATGGCCTTCTCCACGTTGAGGATTTTGCCTCGGAGGGGCAAGATGGCCTGGTATCGGCGGTCGCGGCCCTGCTTGGCGCTCCCGCCTGCCGAGTCGCCCTCCACAAAGTAAATCTCGCACATCGAGGGGTCCCCCTCCTGGCAGTCCGCCAGCTTGCCGGGCAGCCCCGCGCTGGTGAACACATTGCCGCGCTGCACCATCTCGCGTGCCTTGCGGGCCGCCTGGCGGGCGCGGGCGGCAAGGATGACCTTCTCCACGATGGTGCGGGCCTCGTTGGGATGCTCCTCAAGATAGTTCTCCAGCATCTCGCTCACTGCCGAATCCACAGCCCCGCGCACCTCGTTGTTGCCCAGTTTGGTCTTGGTCTGCCCCTCAAACTGGGGCTCGGACACCTTCACGCTGATGATGGCGGTGAGCCCTTCGCGGAAGTCGTCGCCCGATATATCCACCTTGGCCTTGGCCAGCAGCCCGCTCTTGTCGGCGTAAGCCTTCAGCGTGCGGGTGAGTCCGCTGCGAAACCCCGCCAAGTGGGTGCCGCCCTCGTGGGTGTTGATATTGTTGACGTAGGAGTGGATATTCTCGTTGTAGGTGTTGTTGTACTGCATGGCAATCTCGATGGGAATGCCGTTGCGCTCGCCCTCGATGTAGATGGCGTCGGGCATCAGCTGCTCCCGGTTCTCGTCGAGGTACTTGATGAAGTCGCGCAGCCCGTTCTCGCTGAAGAAATGCTTGCTCTGGAAGGTGCCGTCGGCCAGCGGCCGCTTGTCCTCTATGGTGATGTCGATGCCCTTGTTCAGATAAGCCAGCTCGCGCATACGGTCCAGCAGCGTGGCGTAGTCATACTCGGTGGTGGTGAAAATGCCGGCGTCGGGGTGGAAAGTGATGCGGGTGCCGGTGCGGTCGCTCTCGCCCACCTCTTTCACGGGATAGAGGGGCTTGCCCTTGCTGTATTCCTGCTGATAGGTCTTCCCGTTGCGGAAGACGTTCACAATCATGTGCTCGCTCAATGCGTTGACGCACGACACGCCCACCCCGTGCAGGCCGCCGGACACCTTGTAGCTTCCCTTGTCAAACTTGCCGCCGGCGTGCAGCACCGTCATCACCACCTCCAAGGCCGAGCGGTGCTCCTTCTCGTGCATATCCACGGGTATGCCTCGCCCGTTGTCATCCACGGTGATGCTGTTGTCCTCGTTTATGCTCACATATATCTTGCTGCAATATCCGGCCAAGGCCTCGTCTATCGAGTTATCCACCACCTCATACACCAAGTGGTGCAGGCCTCTGAAGTTCACGTCTCCGATGTACATTGCCGGGCGCACGCGCACAGCCTCCAGCCCCTCGAGGACGGTGATGT
Source organism: Bacteroidales bacterium UBA1711 (assembly GCA_002317325.1). Lineage (GTDB taxonomy): Bacteria > Bacteroidota > Bacteroidia > Bacteroidales > P3 > Colimorpha. The sequence continues at coordinate 452 of DCJB01000022.1, read as the reverse complement.
TGCTCGCGCTGTATTCTGCCTGATTCTTCTGTTCTTCGCTCATAATGTTGCGGGTAGTTTCTTTCTCAAATAATTTGCAAAGATACGATTTTTTTTTGGATTATCGCCCCCCGCACATCAAAAAGTTGCCCCCCCCCCGCTAAACTCTACATTCTAAACTTTACACTCTAAATTCTCCCCTCCATGTTGCCTTGCTCACCTTCTTGGGGTTGCGGATAGCGTCCTCAAGCCGCTTGCGGAAGTCTTCAAACCTCGATGATGTCCTTTATCTGTGCCATTTCCACATTCTCTCGTTATCTTTATTCATTCAATAAGCTTAGGGCGCCCCTGCCGGGGCGCCCTAAGCTTATTGGGTGGCGAGGGGCGCACCCCGCCCCTCCATGGGGGTGGAGGGGGGAAGGATGTGCCTCAATTCTGGACCCTACTCGCAGACGGGGCGCACCGTAAACCCA
>DCJB01000130.1:8926-12936 GCA_002317325.1 Bacteroidales bacterium UBA1711 | reverse complement strand
CCCCCATTTGTCCGTTCACTGTTCACCGTTCACCGTTCAGCTGATTGTCAATTAATTCTAAATTCTTAATTCTAAATTCTTAATTCTAAATTCTTAATTCCTCCCCCGTCTCACCTCCGTTACAGCCCCGTCTTTTCTGTCTTTTATTTCAAACTGAACACTAAAACCGCCGTCGTCCACTCCCGCCGTGGCGAGACAGGGCGGGTTGTGAGTAGCGAATCTCACGCCGGAAAACCTGCGACACACCGACTTGCCACTGCCCCCCCTCGTCGTCCTAACTCCCGTGGATCACTCCTCGTGCAAATCCCTGCCGAAGGCTCCCCCCCGGCCTTTTTGGAAAAACAAAAAGGCACTATGTGGTTTTTTTTTCGTAATTTTGCAAGTTCTTAAAATCTGTTCTATTCGATGCAAAACATTAGAAATATTGCCATTATTGCGCATGTTGACCACGGGAAGACCACCTTGGTTGACCGTATGCTGCACCAGGCACAGCTCTTCCGCGAGAACCAGGAGACCAACGACCTCATTCTCGACAACAACGACCTCGAGCGCGAGCGCGGCATCACCATCCTCTCCAAAAACGTCTCCATCCGCTACAAAGGGACGAAAATCAACATCATCGACACCCCCGGCCACAGCGACTTCGGCGGCGAGGTGGAGCGGGTGCTGAATATGGCCGACGGCGTGCTGCTGGTGGTCGATGCCTTCGAGGGCCCCATGCCCCAGACCCGCTTCGTCCTGCAGAAAGCCATCGAACTGGGACTCAAGCCCATCGTGGTCATCAACAAGGTGGACAAACCCAACTGCGACCCCGAGCTGACCCAGGAAGCCGTATTCGACCTGATGTTCAACCTCGGCGCCGACAACGACCAGCTCGACTTCCCCACCGCCTACGGCAGCGCCAAGCAGGGCTGGATGGGTGCCGACTGGAACACCCCTGCCGACGACATCAGCTACCTGATGGACCTCATCATCGAACACATCCCCGCCCCTAAGACGCACGAAGGCACCACGCAGATGATGCTCTCGAGCCTCGACTACAGCAGCTATCTCGGCCGCATCGCCGTGGGCCGCCTGAACCGCGGCACCCTCCAGGCCGGCCAGCCCATCACCTTGGTCAAGCGCGACCAGTCCCAGATTAAAAGCAAAATCAAGGAACTCTACACCTTCGAGGGCCTCGGCAAGGAACGCACCAAGCAGGTGGTGGAAGCGGGCGAAATCTGCGCCGTCCTGTTGGACTTGGACAAAAGCGTGATGTTTGAAATTGGCGACACCATCTGCGACTTCGAGAACCCCGACCCCCTGCCCCCCATCAAGGTGGACGAGCCGACGATGAGCATGCTCTTCACCATCAACAACTCGCCCTTCTTCGGCAAGGAGGGCAAATTCGTCACCAGCCGCCACATCCGCGAGCGCCTCTACAAGGAACTGGAAAAGAACCTCGCGCTGCGGGTGGAGGAAACGGGTTCCCCCGACGCGCTCCTGGTCTATGGACGCGGCATTCTGCACATCTCCATCCTCATCGAGACCATGCGCCGCGAGGGCTACGAGCTCCAGGTGGGCCAGCCCAAAGTCATCATCAAGGAAATCGACGGCCAGAAGTGCGAACCCGTGGAGCAGCTGACCGTGCTGGTGCCCGAAGCCTTCTCGAGCAAGGTCATCGACGTGGTGACCCGCCGCAAGGGCGAAATCGGCACCATAGAGACCAAGGGCGACCGGGTCCAGCTGGAGTTCATGATTCCCTCGCGCGGCATCATCGGGTTGAGCAATATGCTGCTCACCTCCACCAACGGCGAGGCCATCATCGCCCACCGCTTCTTCGACTTCGAGCCGTGGAAGGGCGACTTGGACGACCACAAGATGGGCGCCCTCATAGCCAAGGAGACGGGCGAGGCAACGGCCTACAGCATTAGCAAGCTGCAGGACCGCGGCCCCTTCTTCATCGAACCCGGCGAGCAGGTCTATAGCGGCCAGGTGATAGGCGAAAGCCTCCGCCCCGGCAACGACATCGTCATCAACGTGGTCACCTCCAAGAACCTGACCAATATGCGCAGCAAGAGCGCCGACGACAAATCAACCACCACGCCCCCCGTCAAGTTCTCGCTGGAAGAGGCCATGGAGTACATCCGCGACGACGAGTATCTCGAAGTCACCCCGTCGAGCCTCCGCATACGCAAGATTATCCTCGACGAAATTGAGCGCAAGCGCGCCCGCATAGCCGCCGGCCGCGAGGTGGAAGACTGACCCTCCCCTCCGCCGACACGCCAGCAGACAAAACGGCAGCCCCGCGGGGCTGCCGTTCTCTTTATTCTGAGGCGGCGGACTATGCCTGCGGCTCCGCCCAGTCCCCGCCGGCCTTGATGAGGGCGACGAGTTCCTCCACCGCCTCCGACTGGTCTATGTTGCGCTTCATCACCTCCCGGCCTTTGTACAGGGTGATTTTCCCCGCGCCCGAACCCACATAGCCATAGTCCGCGTCCGCCATCTCGCCCGGACCGTTCACTATGCAGCCCATCACGCCTATCTTGACCCCTCTGAGGTGGCTGGTGCGGGCCTTTATCTGCTGCAGCGCCTCCTGAATGTCGTACTGCGTGCGGCCGCAGGAGGGGCAGGCGATGTACTCGGCCTGGCTTATCCGCACGCCCACGGCCTGCAGTATGTCGTAGGCCACAGGCACCTCGGCCACAGGGTCTTCGGTGAGCGATACCCGTATGGTGTCCCCTATGCCGTCGAGGAGCAGGGCGCCGATGCCCGCGGCGCTCTTGAGCCGCGCCTGCATGGCGTCCCCCGCCTCCGTCACGCCCAGGTGGACGGGATAGTCCATCCCCATGGCCTCCATCTTGGCCACAAAAAGGCGGGTGCTTTCCACCATCACCTTCACATTGCTGGCCTTCATGGAGAATACCAGCTGGTGGTAGTTCTGGCGGCGGCACACCTCGGCAAACTCTATGGCCGACTGCGCCATGCCCTCGGCGGTGTTGCCGTAGCGGCTCATGATGCGCTCGCTGAGCGAGCCGTGGTTGGTCCCAATGCGCATGGCGGTGTGGTGGCTCTTGCAGATGTCTATCAGCCGCGCCATCTTGTCGCCTATGCGCTCCAGCTCGTCGCGGTACTCTTGGTCGGAGAAGTGGGTCTTGCCCGTGTTGCGGTCGGTATAGTTGCCGGGGTTTACGCGCACTTTCTCCACTATGGCGGCGGCCCGCTCGGCGGCGAGGGGGTTGAAGTGTATGTCCGCCACCAACGGCACCGTGCACCCGCGGCGGGCCAGCAGGTTCTTGATTTCGTATAGGTTGTCGGCGGCCTTCACGTCGGGGGCGGTGATGCGGACCAGCTCGCAGCCCGCCTCTGCCAAGCGGAGCGTCTGCTCTGCGGTGGCGCGGGTGTCCATGGTGTCGGTGTTGGTCATCGACTGCACCCGCACGGGGGCGCCGCCGCCGAGGGGCAGCTGCCCGATGAGTATTTGTCTGCTCTTATACATGATGTCAGTGGTTTGTCGGGGTCGAAAGATTGGGGCGGCGCCTCCTGCGGCGGAACGCCTCCTGCGGCGGGGGGCTATCGGAAATAGACCTCCACCGCGCCTGCGCCGTATTTGCTCATCGGCGCGTCCATGACGGCTATGTTGTCATACTGCTTCAGCTCGCGCTGAATCTCGTCCCGCAGTATGCCGCGGCCCACGCCGTGGATGAACACCACCTTCTTCACCCGGTTGGCGAAGGCGTGGTTCATGCAGGTGCGGAAGTAGTGCATCTGTATCTCGAAGGCCTCGTGGGGGGTGAGGTCGGCGGGACGCTCGGCAAGGTTCTCAATATGCAGGTCCACCTCCGCCTCGCCGGGACTGGTCATATACTGGGCCAGTATGTTCTCCGCCACGCTGTGTGCGTTGAGCCGCTGCATATTGGCTATTTGCTGCTTGAGTTTGGCCACCTGGTCGCGCAGGCTGGCCACCTGGCTGCGCAGGCGCTTTATTTCATCCTCGGGGGTCTCGGGCGCCTGCACCCGCTTGGGGGCGC
>DCJB01000130.1:0-8914 GCA_002317325.1 Bacteroidales bacterium UBA1711 | reverse complement strand
CGGGCTGCCCGACGGCGGCGGGTATGCCGTTGAGGCTGTCGTTGAACATCTTGCCCGCACCGGTCATATCGGCCATGCGAATCAGCTCGCCGGGGCTCATCGGGATGTCGAATCCCGTGTCGTCTTGAACAAAGACAAAGTCGTCGGTGACCTTCGTCACCACTCCTCCGCCTATCTGGTTGAGGAACTTCACCTTGTCGCCTACTTGATATTTGGACATGAGGAAAAATGTGAATTTTGGATTGTGAATAGTGAATAGGGGGTCAATCAGAAGAGTTCGTCGGCGAGGACCCGGAAGTCGATGCCGTCAAAGTTGCCGCTGGACATCATGAGGAACACGGTGCCGGCGGCGGGCTGTCGGCGCAGCTCCTCGACGAGGAGGCGGCTGTCGGTGAACACCTCCGCGCGGTCGTCGGCAAAGGCCGAACGCACCTGTTCGGGGTCGAGGTCGGGAAGCTTCTTCAGCTGGAGGGCGTGGCGGCTGAAATAGACCAAAGGCAGGTCGCACTGGCTCATGGAGCCGCCATACTGCTGCAGAAACTCCGCCGTGAGGCTGCTGAAGGTGTGCAGCTCCATGCAGGCCACTATGCGCCGGTCGGGGTACTGCTCGCGCACGGCGGCAATGGTGGCCCTCAGTTTGGAAGGGGCGTGGGCGAAGTCTTTGTATAGGGCGCTGCTGCCGCTCCGCTTCACGAGTTCCAGCCGCTTGCTGGCGCCGCCGAAGGTGCCTATGGCCTCGTCAAACTGGCCATCGCCTACCCCGAGTGTGCGGCAGGCCAGTCGGGCGGCGGTGAGGTTGAGCAGGTTGTGCCGGCCGAAGACGCGCAGCGGCACCTCGCCTCCCGGCTGCAGCAGGCGGGTGGTGCCGTCGGCTATGCGGTAGGGCGGCACGTCGTAGGGCTGCTTGGCTATGTCGGAGCGGGTGTTGGCGAGGGCCACGCCGCGGACTTCGGGGTCGTCGTCGCAATATACCAGCGTGCCGCCGGGCTCTATCAGGTTGACGAACTGGGCGAACTGGTCGCGGTAGATGTCAAAGGTGGGAAACACGTTGATGTGGTCCCACTCTATGCCGGTGATGATGGCGGTGTGGGGGCGGTAGAGGTGGAACTTGGGGCGGCGGTCGATGGGCGAGGTGAGGTACTCGTCCCCTTCGATTACCATCACCCGGGCGGTGTCGCTGAGGCGCACCATCACCTCGAATCCGTCAAGCTGGGCCCCCACCATATAGTCGGCCTCTATGCCGCAGTGGCGCAGCGCGTGCAGTATCATGGCGGTGGTGGTGGTCTTGCCGTGGCTTCCGCCCACCACTATGCGGGTCTTGCCGCGCGACTGCTCGTATAGGTACTCGGGGTAGCTGTATATCTTCAGCCCCAGCGCCTGTGCCCGGAGCAGCTCGGGGTTGTCTGTTCGGGCGTGCATCCCGAGGACCACGGCGTCGAGGTCGGGCGCTACCCGCTCGGGGTGCCAGCCGAAGCTTTCGGGCAGCAGCCCGTAGCGGGCCAGCCGGCTCTTGGCGGGGTCAAAAATTTCGTCGTCGGAACCGGTGACTCGGTATCCTTTGAGGGCGAGGGCGATGGCCAGGTTGTGCATGGCGCTGCCTCCGATGGCTATGAAGTGCACTTTCATATTCTGGCGGGGTTATCTGAGTTCTTTGGGGAAGCAGATGTAGTACTTGGTCACCTGCTTTTCGAGGAAGTGGCGGTCGAGCTGGTCCGAGGCTTCGCCTATGTCGCGGCAGCTCCCGTCTTTGAACAGCACGCGTATCTCTTGGTCGTTGTAGTCGTAGGCGTGGTTTCGGAGCACCCCCGTGGTGACGAAGTACTCGCTCTCGTCGGCCGCGACGTTGTACAGCAGCTGCGACTGGGTGCGGAAGGTGCTCGCCGCTTCGGGGTCGAAGGGGCGGTTGGCTACCCGGACGGCGCACAGGCGGCGGTTGACTATCTGGTCGGAGAGGGTGCGGAGGACCGTGTCGCTGTGGCGGCTCCACCCCTTCAGGGCGCAGGCCATGTCGCTGTCGTCTATGAGGGCGAAGCGGTCGATGAGCGAGGGGTCGCTGCGGAAGTCCTGCTCGGAGTAGTGGTGGGAGAGGAAGTCGAAAAGCGGCGTGCCGGCGAGGCCGAGAGTGTCGCCGCCCTCGGCCAGCCGACGGGCGCGGCGCAGCGCCCCGAAAAGCAGCGTGTCGGCCGCCACCACCGTCTTGTGCAGATATACCTGCCAGTACATGAGCCGCCGCGATATGATGAACTTCTCAACGGAATAGATGCCCTTCTCGTCTATCACCAACTGGTCGTCGCGCACGTTGAGCATATTGATAATGCGGTCGGTGCCGACTATGCCTTCGCTCACCCCGGTGAAGAAGCTGTCGCGGCCGAGGTAGTCGAGGCGGTCCATGTCCAATTGGCTGGATACCAGCTGGTGGAGGAAGTGCTTCGGATGGCGGTTCTCGAAAATGCTGATGGCGGTGGCAATGCTCCCCCCGAACTCTTCGTTCAGCCGCTCCATGAAGAGCCGCGAACAGGCCTCGTGGCGCATATCGGCGAGCATGAACTCCGAGGTGTGGGAGTAGGGCCCGTGCCCTATGTCGTGCAGGAGGATGGCTATGCGGGCGCCCAACACTTCGTCGCGGGTGAGTTCCACCCCCTTGACTTGCAGCACCTCCAAGGCGCGGTTCATGAGGTTGAGGGCCCCGAGGGCGTGGGAGAGGCGCGTGTGCATGGCCCCGGGATATACCAGGTGCGTGAAGCCCAGCTGCTTGATGCGGCGCAGCCGCTGAAAGTAGGGGTGGGAGATGATGTCGAAGACTATGTCGTCCTCTATGGTGAGGAAGCCGTCATATACGGGGTCGTTGATTATCTTGCGTTTGTTGGTCATGGGACGGGGAGGATATGGCTGCGGGCGGCGCTGTCAGGTGAGGCGTGCGCGCAACTCGGTGGCGAGCTGCCAAAGCACTATGGCCGCCGCGCAGCTTACGTTGAGCGAGTGCTTGGTCCCGAACTGCGGTATCTCTATGCAGCCGTCGCACAGGGGCAGGAGGTCGTCGCGCACCCCCTCCACTTCGTTGCCGAAGATGACGGCCGCCGGGGGCGCGGGATTCGTGTCGGGAAGGCGGAAGCGGTCGAGCATGACGCTGCTGTCCACTTGCTCGACGGCATATACTGCGCACCCCCCGGCTTTGAGCCCGCGGACGCATTCGGCCGTGTCCTCATGGTAGCTCCACGAGACGCTGTCCTCGGCGCCGAGGGCGGTCTTGTGTATGTCGCGGTGGGGCGGGGTGGAGCAGATGCCGCAGAGGCAGATGTGGTTGATGCAGAAGGCGTCGCAGGTGCGGAATACCGAGCCGATGTTGTTTTGGCTGCGCACGTTGTCAAGCACCACGGTGAGCGGCAGCTTGGGCGACTGGCGGAACTGCTCAACCGATAGCCTGTTGAGCTCGTCCATGGAGAGCTTCTTCATCCCACGCTCCCTTCCAAACTGATGGAGAGCAGCTTCTGCGCTTCGACTGCAAACTCCATGGGGAGTTTCTTCAGCACGTCTTTGGCGTAGCCGTTGACTATGAGGCCCACGGCGCTCTCGGGCGATATGCCGCGCTGCTGGCAGTAGAACAGTTGGTCTTCGCTTATTTTGCTGGTGGTGGCCTCGTGTTCGAGTATGGCGGTGCTGTTGTTGGCCCGGACGTAGGGCCAGGTGTGGGCGCCGCACTTGTCGCCGAGGAGCAGCGAGTCGCACTGCGAGAAGTTGCGCGCGTTCTCGGCCCCGCGGCCTATCTGCACCAAGCCGCGGTAGCTGTTCTCGCTGTGGCCGGCGCTGATGCCTTTGGACATGATGGTGCTCCGCGTGTTCTTGCCTATGTGTATCATCTTGGTGCCGGTGTCGGCCTGCTGGTAGTTGTTGGTGACGGCCACGCTGTAGAACTCGGCCGTGGAGTCGTCGCCCTGCAGTATGCAGCTCGGATATTTCCAGGTGACGGCGCTGCCGGTCTCTACTTGCGTCCACGAGATTTTGGAGTGCGAGCCTTTGCAGATGCCGCGCTTGGTGACGAAGTTGTATATCCCGCCCCGTCCCTCTTTGTCGCCCGGATACCAGTTCTGGACGGTGCTGTACTTGACTTCGGCATCTTTCAGCGCCACTATCTCTACAATGGCGGCGTGGAGCTGGTTCTCGTCGCGCTGGGGGGCGGTGCAGCCTTCCATGTAGCTCACGTAGGCCTCTTCGTCCGCTATGATGAGTGTGCGCTCAAATTGGCCCGTGCCTTTGGCATTGATTCGGAAGTAGCTCGATAGTTCTATCGGACAGCGCACCCCTTTGGGTATGTAGCAGAAGGAACCGTCGGAAAAGACCGCCGAATTGAGGGCGGCAAAGAAGTTGTCGGCGGCCGGCACCACCGAGCCGAGGTACTGGCGGACGAGGTCCGGGTGCTTCTTCACCGCCTCGCTGATGGGACAGAAGATTATCCCCCGCTCTTCGAGGACTTTTTGGGAGGTGGTCTTCACCGACACCGAGTCCATGATGGCATCGTAGGCCACGCCCGCCAGCTCTTTCTGCTCGCGGAGGGGGATGCCCAGCTTGTCAAAGGTGGCCAAGAGTTCGGGGTCAACTTCGTTTAAGCTCTTTTTTTGTGCCTGCTGCTTGGGGGCGGCATAGTAGATGATGTCCTGATAATCGACTTTGTCGTATTTGAGATGCCCCCATGCCGGCTCTTCCATCGACTGCCACCGCCTGAAGGCTTTGAGACGGAAGTCAAGAAGCCACTCGGGCTCTTCTTTCTTCTTTGAGATTAGTCGGACGACCTCTTCGCTGAGGCCTTTCCCGATGGTGTCGGTGGCTATGTCGGTGACAAATCCCCACTTGTATTCTTCGTTGGTAACTTCTTGAATGATATTGTTGTTATCGTCTGACATCGCACTGTTGCTCTTTGTGGTTGCAGTGTGCAAAGATACGTTTTTTTTCGCACATGAAGAAAACAAAAAGCGAGGCCGGACTTCTCAACGGAGTTCGGCCTCGCCCGGCGCGGAGGTTGGAGCTGCCTGCAGTGGCTGATTTTGCAAAACCCGCCGGCAGCAGCCGGCTATTTGGTCGAGACGACCAAATATTTGGTGTATTTCCAAAACTCGCTGGGGTTGAGTATGCGGAGGTAGGCGGTGACAGACTCGTTGTTCTCGTCCGGAACCAGCTCGTAGCTGTTGGCCGGGTGCTTGGAAATCACTACGGCGCCCTTTTGGTTGACGGTGATGGTGCTGACAAGGGTGCGGTCGATGAGGGTGAAGTGGTCGGTGGGCATATCCGCAGTGGTGGCCTGCTTCTTGCCAATGCCGATGAATCCGCCCGTTTTGTTTACTACGCCGTATTCTTTCAGCATCTTGTAGCTGCCCACGATGTAGTAGGCCTTGTTGGCCTCGGCCGTCTGGTGGGCGATGGTGGCATCTTTCATGTGGTTGGAGGTGGTGAGCTCGCTCACGTTCTGATTGAGGTTGCTGACATCTTTGTTCAGCTTGGTGATGGTGATTCGGCTGTTCTCAAGCTCGGCAGTGAGCTGGTTGATTTGGGCCTCCTGCGAGGCTGCGCGCTCTTCGAGTCTGGCCACAAAGGCCTCGAGTTCGGCATTCTTGCTCCCGAGGGACTTGACTTTGGCCGAGAGTTCGGAGAGCTTGGCTTTGTTGGCGGCAAGCATCTCTTCTATACTGGCCACCTGGCCGCTGATTTTGCCTTTGATGCTGTTGTCTCCTTCAAGCGAACTGCGCTTCAGCGTTTGAACATCGCTGTACTTCTGAGACACCAAATTGAGGTTCTCCTCTATTTGGTTGAGGGTCTCAAACAGGGTGGTGAGCTCCTGGTCTTTGTTGTCAACAATGGTCTGCAATGAATCTTTCTCTTTCTGGAGCTGGTCAAGCTCATTTTGGTTGCACGAACCTAAGGCTAACGAGGCCGATACGGCAAGGATGACGAAATATACTTTCTTCATAAGACGTTGGTTTTCTTGTTAATTGTTGGAGAACTGACTTCTTTTTGTTTGAGTTTTATTGTGCAAAGGTACACTTTTTTTCAGATATTGCAAGAAAGTTAGCGAACTATTGTCACAGACCCGTTCCGCTCTTGGTAGGCATTGGGCATCACTTCGGTCTTGTAGCGGACATCCCAGATGTAGCTGCCCTGCGGACAGGCTTGCCCGCGGCTGGTGCCGTCCCAGCAGGCGTCGATGTCGTCGGTCTGGTAGAGCAGCCGCCCTCGGCGGTCGTAGATGGAGAGGTGGAACTCGGTGATGCCTGTGCCTATCACGCAGAAACGGTTGTTGGTGGAGAGCGACGGGGTGAAGATGTTGGGAACAAAGAGGGTGGAGGTGAGGACGGGTATGCTGACAGTGTCGGTGTCGGCGCACAGGGCGTTGTTCACCAGCAGCACCACGGTGACGGTGTCGGCCGGGTCATCTACTGCCAGCTCGAACTCGTGCCGCCACCTGTAGCCGACCGAGTCGGCCTGGTGGTCGCCGTACCAGACGACCCAGCTTTGGCTGGTGATGTTGGTGCTGCCTTTGTTGATGACGACAACGGAACGGTTCTCATCGGTGATGACTTTGGGCTGGTGGAATATCTCGGCCGTGACGGGGTCGAGGTGCTGGAGGGTGATTTCGTCCTCGGTGGGGCAGACATCGTAGGGCTGGTAGTCGGCTCGCACGTGATAGACGGTGGGCGTGAGCGGTGCGGTCTCGATGACTTTCTTCTCTTGGTCGCCTTCAATCCACGGGTCGTAGGGCTGTGAACTCCACAATACGTATGGTGCGGCAGTCTGGGCTGTCAGCGTGTAGTGCGGCGGATCTTTGCAGGTGTGCACCTCTTTGATGGTGACGGGCAGGTAGGGCAGCACATACAGGTCGAGCAGATGGATGGTGTCGGGTATTACGAGTCCGTAGTGGTGGACAAGGTGCTTGTAGTGTCCCGTGGTGGTGAGGTTCCGTCCGAAGAAGGGATAGGTCTCGCCTTGGCAGATGGTGTCGGTGACGCTGATGGTGTCGAGTTGTTTGTACTCGAGGTGCAGGGTGCGGACGGAGTCGCACTGGGCGGAGTCGCTCCGGAACGGGACGGTGAGCAGGCTGTCGGTATAGGTGCCCGCTTCGGTGCAGAGTATGCTCTCGAAGAGGGTGTCCTGCCCGAAATAGATTGTGTCGTAGAGGTGGATGTCGTAGGTGGGGTGCAGCCACAGGATGAGCGTTTGTGTGCTGTCGCACCCGTACTGTGATTTGAAGTGGCGTATGTGGGTGTCCTGTGTGCGGAAGACGGTGTCGGCAAAGGGCCGCTCCCAGTTGTCGCAGATGGTGTCGGTGGTGGTGAATGCCCACGTGGGGTGGATGGTGAGCACCATCGTGATGATGCTGTCGGCTCCATGGGTGGTGGGTATGGTGTCGATGAGGGTCTGGTTGTAGCTCTCGCCCGGACTGTGTATTCCGGTGACGAAGGTGACTCCGTTCCACGGGAATGGCAGCGCGTCGTCGCAGATGGTGTCATGGATGGTGGTCCTCACGTTCCGCCACACATGAAGGTTGTAGTTGATGAGGCTGTCGCAGCCCCACCGGTTGGGTATCACTACGCTCATGTCCATGGTGTCGGAGTATAGTATGTTCCCGTTGTAGTCGTAGGGCAGTTCGTTCTCGGTGATTTCCTCGCTCACTTCTTCGCTGGTGTTCGGGTGGACGGTGAGGTCGAGATACATGATGCTGTCGCATTCATAGCGGTTGACGGTATCAAGTCGGAAACTGCCGCTCGCCGTGCCGGGGAACAAGAGGGTGTCTCGCCACGGATAGCCGCCGATGAGCAGGTTCTGGCAGATGGTGTCTGTGTCGTATATGTGGTCGGAGTAGTTGACGGTGAGCCGCAGTATTACGGTGCTGTCACACCCGACGGCATTGCCTTCCGCAACGGAGAAGAACACAGAGTCTGATACGGCCCTTCGGTTGTTGCGCCACACGAAGCTGTCGCAAGCCACGGCGACGGTGTCGGAGAAGGTGCTGTACCTTACGTTGAGGAGCAATGCCACGGTGCTGTCGCAATCATGCGCGTTTTTGTAGTGTCTGAAGAGGGAGTCTGTGGTGGAGGCGGTGTAGTGCCGTCCATACCAGTCGAAGTGGTCGCAGACATCGGCGAGGGTGTCGCCTATGGTGGTGTCGTTTACGATGAGGTTGAGTCTGCAAACGGAGTCGCAGCGGTGGGAGGTGAGGAGAACGTGGGTGTATGTGCCGGTGAGGTTGTAGGAGGTGTCGCAGAATGTCCTCGTCTCATTCTGACAGATGATGTCGTAGTAGGTGCTGTCGTAGGTGGGATAGACGGTGACGGTCATGCGTATGAGGCTGTCCGCGCCCGTGGCGCGGAAGATGGTGGCGGAGTCTCTGAGGGCGTAGGTCAGGTGTCCGGGATTGGGCAGGGCTTGGAATGTCCTGCCGTTCCAAGTGTATGGGAGTTCGTCCTCGCAGAATGCGGCGTCCAATGTTACCGTGTCGTTCCAAAATACGTGGAGGTGGTAGGTGATGGCGGAGTCGCAATCAACGGCATTGCTGATATGGACAACATCTGTCGTGTCTGAGGTGTAGGAGTGTCCGTTGAACGCCCTCGGCAGGTTGTTCTGTATGCAGGTGTCCCAGTATTCCGAGGCGGTGCTGTACCTCACGTTGAGGAGCAATGCCACGGTGCTGTCGCAGCCGTTGGTGTCTCGGTAGTGCCGGAAGAGCGAGTCTTTCGTTGAGGCGGTGTAGTGCCGGCCGTACCAGTCGAATGCATCGCACACATCAACAACGGTGTCGCCGAAGGTGGTGTCATTGACATGGAGGTCGAGTCGGGAAATGGAGTCGCAATTGAAGACAGAGTGTAGTTCGTGCGTGTAGGTGCCGGTGAGGTTGTAAGTAGAGCCGCAGAATGTCCTCGTCTGATTC
>DCJB01000091.1:12822-17218 GCA_002317325.1 Bacteroidales bacterium UBA1711 | reverse complement strand
GGTGATATTATGATAAGTGTTGAGAGGGTGGGGGAGAACGCCAAACTGTACGACTCAACTTTTGACTATGAACTGCTCCGTGTGATTATCCATGGCGTGCTTCATCTTTTAGGGCAGGGTGATAAGACCGAATCCGAAAGCCGTCAGATGAGGGCTAAGGAAGATGAGGCCCTGAGTCTTTGGGAGGATATGGCATAACCTCATCGCCTGTCTTCCAAAAATGTGTATTATCGTTTATTGAAATGACGTGGGACTTTTTTGACGTTATTGTGGTGGGTGGAGGCCATGCTGGTGCAGAGGCTTCGGCCGCTGCCGCCCGTTTGGGTGCTAAAACACTGCTCATCACCCAGTCTATCGAGGCAATTTGTCAGATGTCTTGCAACCCGGCTATGGGTGGTGTGGCCAAAGGTCAGATTGTGCGAGAAATTGATGCTTTAGGAGGCTTCTCGGGTATCGTATCCGATAGGTCGATGATTCAGTTTCGTATGCTTAACCTCTCCAAGGGGCCTGCCATGTGGAGCCCCCGGGCCCAGTGCGACAAAATGCAGTTTTCTCTCCACTGGCGGCAGGTGTTGGAAAACACACCAAACCTCTCTATCTGGCAAGATGAAGTAGTCTCTGTTCATGTATCAGGTGGTACTGTCTCTCGTGTGGGTACACGGTTGGGCTTGGACATTCCCGCAAAAGCAGTCATCCTCACAAGCGGTACTTTCCTCAACGGTACCATCTTTATTGGTGACAAGAGTTGGTCCGGCGGTCGGATAGGGGAGAAGGCGGCAATTGGGCTTTCCAACCAACTGTGCGATGACTTAGGATTTGAAGTGGCCCGCCTGAAGACCGGTACTCCTGTCAGGATTGATGGAAGAAGTATCGACTTCTCCCGCCTTGATGTTCAGGCAGGCGATGAACACCCGCAGAAGTTCTCCTTTACCGACACCGCCCCGCTGCACTACCAACGTCCCTGCTTTTTGGCATATACAAATGAGCAGACTCACGACATCCTCCGAACAGGTTTTGACCGTTCCCCGCTCTATACGGGCCGGATTCAGGGACATGGTCCCCGCTATTGTCCCTCCATCGAAGACAAAATTGTCCGTTTTGCTGGAAAGGACCGTCACCAACTGTTCGTCGAACCCGAAGGTTGGAATACTGCTTCCTATTATCTCAACGGCTTCTCTTCTTCACTTCCGTTAGAAGTCCAGTTGGATGCCCTCCATTCTATCTCGGGTTTTGAGCAGGCCCAAATATTCAAGCCGGGCTATGCAATCGAGTACGACTACTTCCCGCCTACGCAACTGAACTATACGTTGGAGACTAAGCGGGTGGAAAATCTCTATTTTGCTGGTCAGATTAATGGAACTACAGGCTACGAGGAGGCTGCCTGTCAGGGCTTGATGGCGGGCATCAATGCAGTACTGAAGATAAAGGGAATGCCCTCTTTTGTGCTGAATAGGACACAGGCCTATATTGGTGTCTTAATAGACGACTTGGTCACAAAGGGAGTCGATGAGCCTTATCGAATGTTTACTTCCCGAGCCGAATACCGCCTATTGTTGAGGCAGGACAATGCCGATGTCCGCCTCACTCCGCTTTCCCACGCAATAGGCCTTGCCGACGACGGCCGAATGAAGAGGGTGGGGGAGAAGGTCCATTACACAAGCCAGCTCTCCTCCTTCTTTCAAGAGTCTTCGGTCTCCCCAGCTCAGGCCAACCCAGTGTTGCAACTCCTACAGTCCCCCCCCCTACAGCAGCGAGTCAAATTACTGAACTTGCTCCTCAGACCGGAAATAGCTATTAGTACTTTGTACGATGTCTCGGAGGAATTATCCGAGGCCGTCAATGCTATCCCTGCCCAAGTCCGCTCCGAAGTGGTCAATTCTGTTGAGGTGGCGCTGAAGTACCAACGCTACATCGAAAAGGAACAAGAGGTGGCTAATCGTATCTTGAAGTTCGAGACTGTCCCCCTGCCAGACGACTTTGATTACTACTCGCTCCAGTCGCTCTCCTACGAATCAAGGGAGAAACTAACGAAGATGAGACCTCGGACTATCGGCCAGGCTTCGAGAATTAGTGGCGTTTCTCCCGCCGATATTTCGGTACTGTTGGTCTTCTTGCAACAGATGAAGAATGCTTCGTTTCACGAGGAACGGAGTATCTAACTTTCATGGAATATGTATTTTGAAGTGAGGTTTTCATTTTTCGTTCCTTGAGAAATAACCAACCTGTCACGTCCCAATTGATGAGCCTGTCGATAGAAGAATTGAGGGAGCAATTGGCTTCCCGTATCGGAATAGATGAGGTGAGGCGTGTGGCTAAGGACACCGCTCCTCAGCAACTGTTCTCCCTCTTCTATGATTCTGATGAACGTGTGGCGCGTAATGCCGCTTGGGCCTTGACCCATCAAGACGACGGCGCTGTCGCTATGCTGCCCCATGACCAACTTATCAACTTCGTCCTCTCTACGTCCAATTCTTCTCTCCGCAGGTTGGCACTCTCGCTTTTGGAACGTCAGGTCTTTGTGGAGGAAGACTTGAGGACGGATTTCCTCGATTTTTGTCTCTTCGGCATGAAGAGCCTCGATGAGCCTCCGGGTGTCCAGTCTCTCTGCATGAAATTGGCCCATCGTATGTGTGGCTGCTATCCCGAATTGCAGCACGAATTTGACGAGACTCTCTCTATGATGCAGGCCGAAAGCTACACCCCGGCGGTGCGCGGCCTGATTCGCCGGTTGAGGAAGATGAATGGGAAAAGGTGACTCTTGTTATTGTACTATTGTAAACCGTTTTCAACAATGGAGGATAGAAAGCGTATCGAAGTGGCTGCTGCCGTCATCTGGCAGGACGGGAGGCTCTTTGCTACCGAGCGTGGCTATGGCGCCTACAAGGACTGGTGGGAGTTTCCCGGTGGAAAACTGGAACCGGGCGAAACTCCGCGCGAGGCACTTGTGCGCGAACTGCGCGAGGAAATGGAGGCGGACATCTGTATTCACCGCTTCTTGATGACTGTCGAATACGACTACCCCGAATTTCACCTCACTATGCACTGCTTCTTGTGTTCTTTTGTCGGCGGCTTCTCCCTCTTGGAACACGAGGATGCCCGCTGGCTCGCACCGTCTCAGTTCAACTCCGTAAGGTGGCTCCCTGCCGACGATGTGGTGTTGGACCGACTACGCAAGGAGGACAAGTATGCCCTATTGTTGAAACGTGTCAAATCGCTTGTTCAGGGTGAGCCCGACCGTCTGTCTGTGATGGCTAATGTGTCGTCGCTCCTCCATGAATCGTTCTCTTTTTGGTGGACGGGGTTCTACAGGGTTGTGGAGTCTGAACTACTCCTCGGACCCTTCCAAGGCCCCGTGGCTTGTATGCGCATTCCCCGGGGGAAAGGGGTCTGCGGTACCGCTTGGGAACGCGCCGAAACGGTGGTGGTCCCCGATGTCAATCAGTTCTCAAACCATATCGCTTGCAGCCCCGATTCTCGCAGCGAGATTGTTGTCCCGATGTTCGAGGAGGGCAGGGTCGTGGCGGTCCTGGACATCGATAGCCGTCAGTTGGCAGCATTCGACTCTTCCGATCAATTCAACCTCGAACAACTGGTGAAATTGATACCATGACGGATAAATTGACCCCCGATCAACGCCGCCGTTGTATGCAGGCCAACCGCAGTTCTGGCACTAAGCCTGAACTTATG
The DNA here is from genome assembly GCA_002317325.1 of Bacteroidales bacterium UBA1711. Classification (GTDB taxonomy): domain Bacteria; phylum Bacteroidota; class Bacteroidia; order Bacteroidales; family P3; genus Colimorpha. The sequence continues at coordinate 13,531 of DCJB01000091.1, read as the reverse complement.
TTGGCTAAGGAACTTTGGCATCGGGGCTATCGCTACCGACTCAACAATCGCAAGGTGCTTGGCTCCCCCGACATCTGCTTTCGCTCTCGCAAGGTGGCCGTATTTGTCGATGGAGAGTTCTGGCACGGCCGAAACTGGGAGACTGCAAAACTCCGAATTAAGTCGAATCAGAACTACTGGTACCCCAAGATTGAGCGCAATCAGGCCCACGATGCAGAGGTGAACGCGCTCTTGGCTCACAAAGGGTGGACGGTTGTGCGCTTTTGGGACTCGGAGGTGAGGAAGAACCTTTCGCGTTGCGCCGACCGGGTCGAGGAGGTGCTGCGACACGAGCAGATTCACCATCTGCATTGTGTCTATGCGTTCGACACCCAATATGAGGAGGGATTCATGGCCGCCGAGGCGGATTCGGAGTGGGGCCTGTCTGAAGTTGATGACTCCTAACGCCCATGTTCTATGGTTTTCCCGCCAGATTAGGCATTCCCCCTGTTGGCAGGATGGTCTTTGTCGGACGGCGCTGTACGGGTCTTCTCGCGCTATCGGGCAAGACGGCGGAGGTAGGCGTTTGCTTCGGGACCGAGGTTGAAGAGCAGGTCTATGACCGAAAGGTCGGAAAGAAATCCCAACCGCGACTCGAATACCTGGTCATAGCGCGGCAGGGTGGGGGAGAGGCGGGCGTGCTTGGCGCAGAGACGGTCCCGGTAGTCGT
>DCJB01000091.1:11736-12683 GCA_002317325.1 Bacteroidales bacterium UBA1711 | reverse complement strand
GTCGTCTCGGTAGTAGAGGAAATAGGGGGCGGCATTGTAGGCGCTGACGATGGCCCGCCAGTGCCGCACGTTCCAGGGCTCTTGATAGCTGATGAGTACCTCCTCGGTGCGTGTGTGGTTGCCGTTTGGGCGTATCACCGGCACCGACAGCACCTGCTCCCCATTGCCTGTGGCAATGGCACAGCGATTCCTGTACGTCTGTTTCGGGAAAGTCTCCTTTCCCTCTACGGCCACTTTTTCATATCGCGCCAGTGCCGCCATGTAACGTACCGACGGCAGGTAGGCCGTTGGAAATAGGGGCAGCGATTCCATGGTAGTCTATTTGCCGATGATCACCGACATCAGCTCGTCGTCTTCAAAGTAGAAATCTATATTTCCCTCGTTGAAGGTTACTCGGCGCTCCCCCCATTCTTCGTTATCTACATCCTGCTCGAAGTAGTTGTTGTCAATCATTAGCTGAACCAGCTCTTTCTCAGTGCAGTCGAAAATCTCTTTCCCGAACAGCCGGGCTTCCTCGTCGGTGATGTCAATGCAGGAGAGGGTGGGATTGTCGTTCTCAAAGAATAGCGTCATCTTGTCTGCGTAGTGGAGCACTGTGGTGGGTTCGTCGGCAGCATTTTCTATGCACTCCACTTCGTCCGCTTCGCCCAGTATTGCCACTACTTGTTCTATCGGCATATCGAACCTTACATCGTCTATTCCCTGTCTAATGTGTATGTCAAGAGCCATATTTTTCAAATTATTTGCGGAAACAAAGTTACGAAACTTTATCAAATTGGGCAATGTTCTTATGAAAATATTTTTTTGGATATTATGTATGCTTCTGTATGATAGTTGAATATATTTTTCTCTCGAAGAATGGCGGGAATTTTATTTTGCTGAAAGAGAAAAAAGTCGTACTTTTGCAAACTCAAAATTGCGATGGTTAAGTAGCTCAGCAGGTAGAG
>DCJB01000091.1:0-11621 GCA_002317325.1 Bacteroidales bacterium UBA1711 | reverse complement strand
TGGGTTCGAATCCCAGCTTAATCACTATGACGATACCGGGAGAATCCTTCCGGTTTTTTTGTATCATGCAAGGAGTCTCAGCCCTTGATAATGGGTGCAGGCGGACTTTCCGTCGTGGCGGCCGGAGAAGGAGGCTATCGGCTTCCCCGGCTGTATCGTTGTGTTCTCTGTTTTTGCTGCTCCTTCTCGCCGTCCCCGCACGCGCCCAGCAGTCCGACGAGCAATTGGCCGCCCACTATTTTGGGAACGGTGACTTTGCTCAGGCTTCCCAACTTTATGAGGGCCTTTATAATCGCTATCCCAACCAGTTCTATTACCGTATGCTTTTCCGCTCATACGCCGAGTTGGAGCAGTTCTCCGATGCCGAAAGGTTGGCCCGCCGCCGTTTGCGACAGTATCCTAACGAGTTGGGCCTCTACGTTGACCTCGGCAGTCTCTGTGAGCGACGTGGGGAGCGGAAGAAGGCCGTCCGTCATTTTGAGGAGGCATTGGAACATGTGGGTTTCGATGGCAAGCAGATTTCTGAACTTGCTCAGGCTTTCGAGACGGCGGGCCGCCCCGAATACGCCATCCGTGTCTATCTCCGGGTGCGGCAGAAATCAGACAATCGCTACCTCTTCGTCGGCGAGTTGGCAGGACTATATGAGCGCACGGGCAATTATGAGCAGATGATGCTCGAATACCTCGACCTCTTGGAGAAACAGCCCGCGATGATGAACTCTGTCCAGGTGTCGCTCTCTCGCGTGCTGGCCGAGGCTTCTGCCCCAAGCCTTGCTGTTGGGCTGCGTGACGCATTGGTCAGCCGCATCCAGCAGCACCCCGACAACCAGCAGCTCCTCGAAATGATGATATGGTTCTCCATCCAGCAGAAGGATTTTGCCTTTGCACTCCAACAGGCAAGGGCTGTTGACCGCCGCTTCCCCGAACAGGGAGGCGAGGTGCTGCTCCGGGTGGCCTCAATTGCCCGTTCTAACGAGGCTTTCGACGTGGCTGAGCAGTGCTACGCCGTCCTTGTAGGACGCGGCCCCGAACACCCGCACTACTTCGACAGCCGGGTGGGACTGTTGGAGGTGCGGTTCGACCGGCTCAACCGCAATTTCCCCATCGAAAACCGCCTCCTCCAAAACCTGGTCGCCGACTATGAGTCCGCCCTCAACGAGTTGGGCAAGAATGTATCTACGGCACAGCTCATGCGCAACTGCGCCCAGCTTTTGGCGTACTACGCCGACAGCGTGCAGCCCGCTGCCGACCTCCTCTACGACCTCCTCGCCCTCCCCAAACTCCCCTCTCGGCTGCGCGACGAGGTGAAGCTCGAATTGGGAGACTTGCTCCTTTTTGCCGGCGAAGTGTGGGACGCGTCGCTCCTCTTTATGCAGGTCGAGAAGGCGAACAAGAACGACATCCTCGGCTCCCAAGCCAAGTTCCGCAACGCCCGGCTCTCTTATTTCAATCATGACTTCCTTTGGGCCGTCACTCAGCTCAACGTCCTCCGGGCTTCCACTTCTAAGCTTATCGCCAACGATGCCATGGAACTTTCGCTCCTCATCAGTGACAATATGGAGGAGGACAGTACTTTCACCCTCCTCGAACAGTACGCTGCGGCCGACCTTATGCTCTATCAGAACCGTCTCGACTCGGCTTGGGAAGCTTTCGACCGCGTCGCCTCTTCGGCACTTTCGCATCCGCTCTTTGACGAGGTGCTTCTCCAAAAAGCACGCATCCGTATCCGGCAGCAGCACTATGCAGAGGCCGATTCGCTCCTCCAGCAGCTTATCGACCTCTATCCTGATGACCTGCTGGCCGACGATGCACTCTTCCTCCTTGCCCAACTCAACGAGGAACGGCTCTCGAACCCCCAGCGTGCCAGCTCGTGCTATGAGCGGCTGCTTCTCGACTATCCCCTCAGCCTCTATGCCGACCAGTCGCGCAAGCGGCTTGCTGCACTCAAAACACCCTAATCGCTCCTCCTATTGCAATAATTTGGTTCCTTGAACGTTCATCATGCAACCGCCCCCAACCACGCAAAACCCATGGATGTTAGAGCAAAGAAACATTTAGGACAGCATTTCCTCACCGACGAAGTTATCGCCTGTCGTATTGTTGATAGCCTCACGGGAGATTCGCCCCGAGTGCTGGAGATTGGTCCCGGAATGGGGGTGCTCACCAAACACCTCCTCAACCGTCCCGGCATTGACTTCTGGGCCATTGAGATAGATTCTGAGTCGGTGGATTACCTCCACAGCCGCTATCCTTCTCTGCGGGTGCTGGAGGGCGATTTTCTCGCCGCCGATCTTTCCGGCCTCTTCGCCCAGCCCTTCGCTCTCATTGGCAATTTCCCCTATAATATCTCCTCGCAGATTCTCTTCAAGGTCTTCGACAATCGCGACCGTATCCCCGAGGTGGTGGGTATGTTCCAAAAGGAGGTGGCCGAGCGGGTGGCCGCACGCCCGGGCTCCAAGGCCTACGGCATTCTCAGCGTCCTCCTCTCGGCTTTCTACGATATTGAGTACCTCTTCACTGTTTCTGAACAGGTCTTCAACCCGCCCCCAAAGGTGAAGTCTGCCGTCATACGGCTGCGGCGCAACGGGGTGGAGTCGCTCTCTTGCGACGAACGGCTCTTCTTACGGGTGGTGAAGGCGGGCTTTAACCAGCGCCGCAAAACTCTCCGCAACGCCCTCCGCGCCCTCGACTGCCCGCTCAGTGCTATCCCCGATGACCTCCTCTCGCTGCGGGCCGAGCAACTCTCCGTCGCCCAGTTTGTCACCATCACCAATCTCCTCCCATGTCAGTAGTCGAATACTTCATCCTCGCCTTCGCTCTCGCTGTGCCTTCGCTCGTTCAGCTGCGTATCTGCACACTCAAGAATCCCGTCCGACTTACCCGGGGTCTGGCTCTCTCCGCCCTCATGGGTGTTGAGCATTCTCTTCTCTTTCTCTTCGGCCTGTGGGTGGGCAACGTCCTGCGGTTCGGTCTGCCCGAATTTGACGACTTGGTCTTCCTCGGCCTTTTCGTGGTGGTGGCATTGCGTTTGTTCTTCGCCGCCTTCCGCAAGGGCAATCGCCAGCCTCAGGCGTATGACATCTCACGCTTTTCTACCAGTCTGTTTCTTGGTGTTGCTACTGGCACCAACTGCCTTTTCATCGGCCTCGGTCTCGGCTTCCGCTTCCCCTTCGAGGAGGAATTGTGGCGCTCGTCGCTCCCCCTCTTCTCCGTCACACTGCTCCTCTGCTACTTGGGGGTCATGTTGGGTCGCCGCAAGAAGGTCATCCGTGCTCGCCGCTGGCAGCTGATTGGGGTGCTCTTTCTCCTCATTTTTGCCATCAAAGGCGCCTTCTTCAACCAGCAGTAGGTGTTCAACCAGCAATCTGTGCGGCGGTGGTTGGTTCACCGTTTCTCTGCGTCAGTTTCTCGCACGGGCTTCCCTTGTAGGGCTTGTGTCGGCACGGGGCGCGTCAGTCTTTGTTCAATCGGTCTGGGGTTGCGCCGTAAGGGCAATCACGCGCATGAGGCACTGCTTGCAGTCGAACTCCAAGAGGAAACGATTTTTGTTGTTGCGGAGGTATAGCGGCCCTGTGGGAGGCTTTGGCTCCCTGTTGTTGGTCGTTGCAGTCTGTCGGAGGCACATTCCCAGTTCGTATCGGAGACAGTATTTTGTGGTCATCAATGCCTTGCCGTCGTATTTGTGGGTCTCTTCTACTCCGTGTTCCGCGATGGTCGCTCCGTGGCGCTGGTAGAAGAGTTCGGCTTTGGCGTTGACTACGTTTGCCCGGTAGTCAAGGGCGGTTTGGTAATAGGGGGTGCGGTTGTCCCGTCGTTGGGCGAGGGTGGGAGCCGCTCCTCGTTGGGCGAGGTGTGCCGCAATTCGTCGCTCTTCAAGCATTGTTGTTGCCCGTCGGCGGAGGTCGTTGAGGAGTGCCGCGGCCAGAAAGTAGGGCCGGGCGCATTCTGCTCGAATTTCTGCGGCTTCAAATGGGGTGTCGCCCAGTTTGCTGAGTTGTCGCTCGGTCTGCTGGAGGGCTCGTGCCGGCTGGTGTGCCGGTTCTTTGGGGCAGACGGTTTCTGCTGCCGCCTCATGGCCTTCCTCGTCAGTCAGCAGCAGACGGATGCCCTCTGCGGTTTCGGTCAGCCTCAGGCGGACCGGTATCTTGCGGATGGCGCTGTTCCCTTGCAGTTGCTTCTCAAATGTTTGGTCGTTGTTGCGCCATATCTCTGCTCCGGCGGGTATGTCTTGTGGCATCCGGTTGGGACGGATGACGGCGCCTTGCACCTGGTTGACGAGGAAGCCCTCGAGTACCCCTCGGCTGTTGAAGAAGCAGAGCCCGTCGCCGGGAACGACTGTTTCTCGGGTCTTCAGCGTGAGTGTGCAGTCTTTTGCGCGTATGATGGTTCCAACTTTTTTACCAAGGGATTTTTGCGTAGTTATGGTTGCCATGGGCTGGCGGCCGCTGAGGAAATAGTCGGTGAAGCCTCGGTTGAATGTCTTCTCGAGGTCGGGGACGAAGAAGAAGCGGCAGCGTCCCGAGGAGGCCCGGACGAGGCCTTGGTCCGCTTCGGAGTCAATGATGTCGTCGAGGAGCTGGCGGTAGTAGGCGGTGACGTTCTTCACATAGTTCATGTCTTTCAGCCGCCCCTCAATTTTGAACGAAGTGATTCCGGCCTCTGCCATCTGCCGCAGGTGTCGGGCGGCTGAGAAGTCTTTGAGCGAGAGCAGGTGTTCGTTCTTCCGCAACACGGCCCCTTCGCTGTCGCACAGGTCGTAGGCCGACCTGCAGGGTTGGCCGCAGCGGCCTCGGTTCCCGCTGGTTCCGCTGAGGTATTGGCTCATGTAGCACTGTCCGCTATAGCTCACGCACAAGGCCCCTTGTACGAAGGCTTCCAATTCCACCGTCGTGGAACGCCGAATCTCCTCCATCTGGGCGAGCGAGGTTTCTCGCGCCAGTATTACTCGGCTGAAACCTACTTGTTCCATGAACTTTATACGCTCGGTACTGGCATTGTGCGTCTGGGTGGAGGCGTGCAGTTCTATGGGCGGCAGGTCGCATTCCAGCAGTCCGAGGTCTTGTATGATGGCCGCGTCGGCTCCGGCGTTGTAGAGTTGGTGTATCATGTCTGCCGCCTCCTCAATCTCGGAGTCGAAAAGCAGGGTGTTGACGGTGACAAACACCTTGGCCCCATATACGTGGGCATAGCGCGCCAGCCGCTCTATGTCGTCAAGGCGGTTGCCGGCGGCCGCCCGGGCCCCGAAGCAGGGGGCTCCTATATACACTGCGTCGGCACCGTGGTTCACGGCTTCGCAGCCTTGTTCGTAGTTCTTGGCGGGTGATAGGAGTTCCAGTTTCATGGCTGTGGTTATTGGCGTTGGCTCATCTCTTGGCGGAAGAGGGCGTTGCGGTAGTCGTCCAGGGTCTCTATGGTGTCGTGAACAAAGCTGACTGCCATCTTCTCGTCGGGCAGTCGGTATGAGGGGTCGCTCTTGAGGAACTGGAGTATCCTAAGCCCATCCACCCGCTCGGCGCAGGCGTGGACGAAGAGGGAGCGGCTCTTGAAGTTCCGCCGCAGCCCCCCCCAAAGGTCGTCGGCGCCTATCTGTTGCCGCAGAAAAGGACTCATGGGCGTTTCTGTGTCTTGTTCATAGAGGCTCTCGAAGGCGCGGTAGGTCTCGGCCACTGCGTCGAAGCCCTCGGGCGAGTAGAACGGATAGCGGCTCTCTATGTGCGTTATGCCCCCCGCGATGGCGGGACCAGTGCCGAATGGCACTCGTGATGATGGTCTCCCTTGGGGTCTAACTGTCATGGAACATGAGGCGTATGGCTCTGTGAACTGTGTCAGCACCCGCCCCGTTTTGGCAAATTTTTGCAGCAGGTAGAAGTCCTCCCCCCCTTGCAGCGGCGTGATACCGCCCACCCGCCGATAGGCCCACAGGGGGAAGCCAATGGCGCTGCCTAATGCGGTGAAGGCGTATGGGCTGTTGATACGCTGCAGCTGCACGAGGTAGTGGCGCATATAGCATTCGTAGCGCAGCATGGCCCGGTCGGTCAAGGCGTCCCCACTCAGCGGATGGTAGTACGGGACGGCGAAGGCCTGTGCCTCGGGGTGGCCGACGAAGGTGTCGTGAACGGCCTGAAGATAGTCTGTGTCAAAGTCGGTGTCAGCGTCTAAGCTCACTATTAGTTCATCTTCGCCCCTTTCCGCTGCTATGTGGTCGAAGAGCGTCTTCCGTGCCCAGCCCACCCCCTTTTTCTTGCCCCTCCAGCCCAGTCCGGGCGAGCTGCGGTCTATCACCTCCAATGGCACTTCTTTCTCGGCGCTGAGCAGCCGCAGCGAGGCTTGGTTGTCGTCGATTCCCGGGCCTCCCTCTTCGTTGTTGACGCAGCAGTAGAGTTTGTAGTTGCCGAATGTCTGTTGCCTGAGGCGGGCCAGCAGCGCCGGCAGGTTGCTCAGTTCTGCCAGTATGGGAACGGCCACTGATATGTGGGTATAGTGTCTGATGGCGGGCGGATTAGGGCAGTTTGACAATCTTGAAGCTCACCCCCTCCGCGGTGATGACGCTGATGCCGGCCGCATGTCGGCTCAGGTCGAAGTGGTAGCGCCCCGCGGGGGTTTCGATGGTGACGGGACCTCGGGTGGGGTTGGGATAGACCTTGGCTCCGTGCAGCGGCCCTCGGGCCTGCGGGGCGGTCAGGGGGCCGTCTATGGAGTGGATTTCTCCAATGTAGTTGATGAGTGCCTGTGCGTTGCAGTCCCAGTAGTGGGCCAGTTGGCTGTTGGGCAGTTTCTTCACCGAGGAGACTTCTAAGGTCATTTCCCGCAGGTGGTGGCAGTAGTTGAAGTAGTCCTGCCGGCCGTTGCTGATGACGTACCAGTCGCCCCCGGCTGTGTAGCCGTCGCGATACTCCACATCGCGGTAGCGCTCTGAGTCCCTGTGCCGCACGGTATCCACATAGCGGCGGCATACCTGCCGCCACCAGTCGGCGTATTCGTTTTCTTGCTGCTGGGTGGTGAAGCTGTCCCAGGGATAGTTGAGCACTTCGCTCCCCCCGTGCAGGTTGGCTCCGAGGCGGAAGTGGCGGCGCGACACGTAGGCAATCATGGCTGCGTTCTCGGGCTGGAGGGTGTCTAAGGCTGCGGTGCCGAAGGGGTCGGGGTAGTTGCGGTTCAAATCTACAAGGTTGGCGTTGTATCGCCGCGCCTTTTCTACGGTGTTGTTGCCGCCAAAGTAGGTGCCGTCGGGGTTGGCAAGTGGGTTGATGAAGACGCGTGTGCTGTCGAGGAGCCGTGTGAGTCTCTCCGCTGTGCCGTAGGAGTTGAGCAGCGTGTCGCACAATCGCAGCATCAGGTAGTAGCCCGTCAGTTCGTCGCCGTGCATGGTGGAGGAGTAGAAGAACTCGGGACGGTTGGTGTCGGAGCAGACGTTGCCGGCAATCTCTATGCAGAGGATGAGCCGTCCGCTCGCCGAGGTGCCGATGGTGTCAAGGCGGCAGAGGTTGGGGAATGCCGTCTCGTACTCCCTCATCAGATTCACATATACTTCGTAGGTGGGGTATTTGTCCCACGAGAGCATTTCTTCTATCGTGGTGGCCATGGTCAGCCCTTTGGCTTCGGCGGTGTCGGGCAGCGGGGGGAAGGCGTCGGGTCGCGGCTTTTGGGCGGCTGCGGTCGCACAGATGAGGGCGAGTATGAGAAGGGTGAGCAGTTTCTTCACGGGTTCGGGCATTTTAGGGGAATGGCTTGCCGCCGCGTCGCGTTCATGAGTTGTCGGCAGCGGAGTGGCGGAATGTGAAAAGCAGGTTGCCGACGAAATTCCAAAGGGTGGTCGCCACAATGGCTGCGAATTTGAGTACATAGAACCGCCAGTCGGTCATCCACATCGGCAGCAGCAGCCCGCAGATCCAAATGGTGAGTTCGGTGATGCCTAACCCCACTATGGAGACGCAGATGAAGCACAGGTATTCACGACCCACCTGTTTGTTCTTGCTCCGGAACGTCCACACCCGGTTGAGGCAGTAGTTGGAAGAGGCGGCGGCAGCGAATGCTGCGGCCACCGCGAGGAAAGGCTTCAGGCCGACCACCTCTTTCAGCAGCAGCAACACCCCGTAGTCCACCACCATGCCCGAAAACCCCACCAAACCAAACTTGACAAACTTTTCGACAAGGCTCGACAGTCGAGCCGGCCTGCTGGATTCCATTGGAGTGCCGAAATAGGGTAACGTTGGGGGCAGTCGCGGCAGTCCGCGCTGTTAGAAGTGTGCCTCTTTGGGGTTTTGGGGTATGCCGGTGCGGCGGATTTTACCGGCCGGCTGCGGCCGCTTGGGACGGCTGATGCGGTGGGCGGGCTTCTTGAGGCGCGGCAAATACCTCACCTCGCCGCTCTGGTTCACCTCGAGACCATAGACTTTGCCCGTGGTGAGGTTCACCTTGATGTGCCAGTAGTGGCCGCAGCCGCCCTCGGTGAGCACCACGTCTTTCTTGAGCCGATCGGCGGCGTTCTCGTCCCACACAAAGTTCACCCACACGATGTGGCAGCCCGTGATGTCCGTGAATCCCACATATTGGCGCTCATATTTCCGTATATGTTCGTCAACTACGGGACAGTCCCCCTCTTGGTTGGGGTGCTCGCGGTTGACGTAGGCAATCCGCTTTTGGATGAGCCGCTCGGCCTCGGCCACGTCTTCTTCGGTGGGCGTGTATCGTCCGTCTTGGTTGTCAACGGTGAAATCTACGTCCCAGTTTTCATTGAAAGCATAGCCGTGGTAGTTGCTGCCGGTTATCTCTTCCACATCCCAGGTCTCTACCGGGACCACATAGTCCTGCGCCTGTGTCAGGCCGCACAAACCCATCGCCATGGACAGTATGATTGCGCTCTTTTTCATGTCTGTTTCTTCGGGTTTCTCTTGTTGCGAGAGTGAGTTGAAATCATTTGCAAAAGTACGCAGTTTTTGCAAAACAGACAAATTTTTTTTCGGAGTGAGAAAAAAATCTTATATTTGCAATCTGATACCAAGTTGGATAGCAAATGCTCTTTTTGGTTGAAAGACACTAACAAACAGGGCATTTCAGCACCACTGACAAACTACAAAACGATATAATTATGAATAAATTCGTATCTGTAAAAGAAGCTGCCGACAAGATTCAGGACGGCATGACTGTGATGGTTGGAGGTTTCCTCGGCGTGGGCAACCCCATCGCGCTTATCGATGCTTTGGTCGAAAAAGGCGTGAAAGACCTTACTATTATCTGCAACGATACCGCCTATCCCGAGGTGGGCGTGGGTAAACTGATTACCAACCACCAGGTCAAGAACCTCATCGCCACACATATCGGCACCAACAATAACACTATCGACCAAATGAACTCTGGCGAACTCCACGTCACCCTCCAGCCTCAAGGAACCCTTGCCGAGCAGATTCGCGCCGCCGGCGCCGGTCTCGGCGGTGTGCTCACCACCACCGGCCTCGGCACCGTGGTCGAGAATGGCAAGGATAAAGTCACCGTTGACGGCAAGGAATATTTGCTCGAAAAACCCCTCCGCGCCGATGTGGCCATTATCGGAGCCAACATCTGCGACGAGTGCGGCAACTTGGTCTATAAGGGCACTTCGCAGAACTTCTGCCCCATGATGGCCACCGCAGCCGATGTCGTCATCGTCGAACCCCAGGAGATCGTGAAGACCGGCGCTATCGCACCCGAAAATGTCAAGACCCCAGGCATCTTCGTCGATTTTATCATCAAGAAATAACTATCCGTTCAACTCGCTAATACACCAATTTCTCATGGCAGTTACTTCTATGCTCCGCGTTCGCATGAGCGCAAAAGACGCCCACTACGGCGGAAACCTCGTTGATGGCGCGCACATGGTCCACCTCTTCGGCGATGTCGCCACCGAACTCCTCATCAAGCAGGACGGCGACGAAGGCCTCTTCTGCGCCTACGACATGGTCGAATTCAAAGCCCCAGTCTATGCCGGCGACTATATCGAGGCTTACGGCGAAATCACCCATGTGGGAAACACCTCCCGCAAGATGAAGTTCGAGGCCTACAAGGTCATCCGCACCCTCCCCGAAATCAGCGCTTCTGCCGCCGAGGTGCTCGAAGAGCGCATCCTCGTGTGCCGCGCCACCGGCACCTGCGTCACCCCCAAGGAGTGCCAGCGCTACAACAAGTAGCTCTTTTCATTAAATAGTTTGCGCCCCCGCCCAGCGGGGGCGTTTTTTTCTCCCGCCGCCGGCTGTGTAAGGGCGGTGGGCAAAATACCAAATCAAATATGAAGAAAATCGGTCTCCTCCCCAAAATCATCATCGCCATTGCCCTCGGCATTGGCTGCTCCTTCTTCTTCCCCGGCTGGTTGGTGCGGTTGTTTCTCACCTTTAACTCTGTCTTCTCCAACTTCCTCGGTATGTTCATCCCTCTGCTCATCATCGGACTGGTGGCCCCAGGCATCGCCGAGTTGGGCAAAGGGGCGGGCAAATTGCTCCTCATCACGGTGCTGCTGGCCTACTTCTCTACGGTGCTCGCGGGCGTGTTTTCCTATACCTCTTGCCGCCTGGTCTATCCCTACATCCTCGGCGACGGACTTTCGGCACTCGGGAATATGGACATGAGCAACGCCCTCTCCCCCTACTTCACCGTCGAAATGCCCGCTTTCATTTCGGTCACGTCGGCTCTGGTGTTCGCTTTCATTCTCGGACTTGCTACACCGCTTGCCGCTGGCAATGCCATGAAGGACCTCCTCTGCGACTTTCGCGACATCATCACTTCTGTCATTTCTAAAGTCATTATTCCCTGCCTCCCGCTCTATATCTTCGGTATCTTCCTCCAGATGGGGGCCGAGGGTCACGTGGGACCGGTCATCGGCTCTTTCCTGAAGATTGTGGGGTTCATCTTCCTGCTCCATGTCACAGCGTTGGTCGCCCTTTTCGTGATTTCGGGCCTCGCAGCCCACAAGAATCCGTTCAAGTCGCTGGTGACTATGCTGCCCGCCTACGTCACCGCTCTCGGCACCGCTTCTTCGGCTGCCACTATTCCTGTCACCTTGCGGCAGGCCGTCAAAGCCGGCGTCCGTGAGGAAACGGCGGCTTTCACCGTCCCGCTCTGCGCCACCATCCACATGCCCTGCAGCATCCTCAAGATTACCGCCGTGGCCTTCGCCATCAGCCTCAGCATGGGATTGCCTTCCGACTTTGCCACTTATTTGGGATTCGTCATGATGTGCGGCATCACCATGGTGGCCGCGCCGGGCGTGCCGGGCGGCGCCATTATGGCCGCATTGGGTCTGCTGTCGAGTATGCTCGGCTTCGACGCCAATATGCAGGGACTGATGATTGCCATGTATATTGCTATGGATAGCTTCGGAACGGCCGGCAACGTCACGGGCGACGGCGCCATTGCCCTCATCGTTGACCGCATCCGCGGAAAGGTCTCCGAAAACTAATTGGTTTCACCTTTCTCATCACTCTCGTCATGTTGGTCAAGACTTACGGTAGTGCCATCTGGGGCGTCAATGCCCAAATGGTGACGGTGGAGACTTGTGTCGATTCGGGGGTCAGCTTCTCTATGGTCGGTCTGCCCGACAATGCGGTGCGCGAGGGACAGCAGCGTATTGCCGTCGCTTTGGGACAGTACGG
>DCJB01000062.1:40775-41289 GCA_002317325.1 Bacteroidales bacterium UBA1711 | reverse complement strand
GGAACGACTCGCTCTTCACCGAGAGTGGGGTCTATATCTACGACTACTCCTCTCAGGCGGGCGGCTGCACCAATGTCGATACGCTCTATCTGACTATCAACCGCTCGGCCCATACTGAGGAGCTGCACGCCGTGTGCGACAGCTACCTGTGGAACGGTCGCCTCCTCACCGAGAGCGGGACTTACTACCTTGACACCCTCACCGCTGCAGGCTGCGACAGCACCGTCCGCCTCGACCTCACGGTCGGCCATTCCAGCGCCGAGGAGTTCGTTGCCGAGGCGTGCGACCAGTACACCTGGGGCGACACCACACTCACCGAGAGCGGCACCTATCACCGCACGCTCACCAATGCCGACGGCTGCGACAGCCTCCTCACGCTCTACCTCACCATCCATCCCTCCTACATGGCCATGTCTGAGCAGTACGAGCCCGTGGTGGCTTGCGACAGCCTGCTGTGGAACGGCCGGTGGTATAATGAATCGGGATTATACAGCGACACCCTCTCCACCGTTCA
>DCJB01000062.1:34893-40694 GCA_002317325.1 Bacteroidales bacterium UBA1711 | reverse complement strand
GCGTGCGACTCCTACACCTGGGTCGATGGCATCACCTACAATGTATCTACCAACCTGCCCACCATTTCGGGACAGACCGCCCACGGCTGCGACAGCGTGCTGCACCTCGACCTCACGGTCAACTACGGCACCCACTACGTTCAGTATCAGAACTATTGCGACACATTCACCTGGCACGGCCAGCAGTATGCCGAAAGCGGCACCTACTCATTCGACTACCTGAACGACTATGGCTGCGCCAGCAGCGACACGCTCCACCTCACCATCACCTCCGGTGTTGACACCGCCTACTACGTCACCGCCTGCGATAGCTACAGCTGGAACGACTCCCTCTACACCGAGAGCGGCATCTACCTCTACGACTACAGCGTCATTGGAAGTGAGTGCACCAATGTGGATACACTCTACCTGACCATCAACCACAGCACCGCCGCCATTGACAGCGTCACCGCTTGCGACAGCTACACTTGGATTGACGGTCAGACCTACACTGAATCGACCTACGGCCAGACCTATACTCTCACCAACTTGGCTGGCTGCGACTCGGTGGTAACACTTGACCTCACGATTCATTACAACTCTTCCGCCGCTTTCTACGACACCATCAACGAGGGCGAGACCTACCTCTGGAGCCGCAACGGCGAACTCTACACCGAGGCGGGCACCTACTTCTACAACTACGCCACGGAGCATGGATGTGCCAGCACCGACACGCTCTATCTCCACGTCATTGCTGCCCACGATACCAACTATTACGTTGTTCGTGGCTGGGCTGATGATACGGTAATGGGCTTTGTGGTGGTTCACCCCGACACGGTGATTGCCGAGTATGATGCCGCCATTGTGGTGGCCGTGCCGCACGGTGGCTATCGCTTCCTCCACTGGAACGACGGCGACACCCACTCGGTGAGAGTGGTCGTCGTGACGCAGGACACCACCTTCGTTGCCTTCTTTGAGCGTGTGCTGAACATCGACAGTCCCGACGAGTTTGACTTCTCTGTAGTCAGCGAGCGTGGGCATATTACTGTCGAAGGCTCGGGTCTTGCTGGCCGCTCGGTGGTGGTTTATGACGTGCAGGGACGCATCCGTCACCGTGCCGACAGTCCCGCCGACCGCCTGTCGGTTGACGCCCAGCAGTGGCCTTCGGGAGTCTATTTCGTTCAGGTGGGTCGCTATCCCGCCCGCCGAGTGGTACTCTGCCGTTAGGCCATGAAAGTACTCCTTCTTGGTGGCAACGGCCTTTTAGGACACAACGTGTTGCGATACCTGCTGCAGCAAGGGCATGAAGTTCATGCCTTGCTGCGACGGGTATCGTCGCTTTGTGCCGGCGGCTTTCCCTATGCCGACCAACGCCTCACCCTATACGAGGGGTCGATTCTCGACGACGGCGACCTGCGCAAGGCTGCCAGCGGCTGCGATGCCATAGTCAACTGTGCGGGCGTGACCGATATGTCGCTTCTCTCATACGACGACTACTTGCCTGTCAACGCACACCTCTGCGGGCGTCTTATTCGCCTTATGGAGGAGCAGGGCATCACTCGCCTTGTCCACACCAGCACGGCCAATACTATTGGCTACGGAAAGCCCGCTGTCCCCGCCGACGAGTCGGCTTCGATGCAGTCACCTTTCACCCGTTCCTACTATGCCCTCAGCAAGCGGGAGGGCGAGCGCCTGCTGCTTGAGGCTTGCGCAGTCCATACCGATTGGCATATAGTGGTTGTGAACCCCGGATTCATGGTGGGGGCATACGACACCAAGCCCAGTTCGGGACGGCTGCTGCTGGCGGGCTATCGGCTTCCGCTGATGGTCGCACCCCGCGGGGGGAAAAGTTTCGTTGCCGTGGAGGCTGCAGCTGCGGCTGTGGGCAATGCCTTGGAGAAAGGCATCCACGGCGGTCGCTACCTCCTTACGGGCGAGAACCTCACGCTCCGTCAGTTCTACCGCCTGCAGGCGCAGGTGTGCGGCTACCGCCAGTGGGTGGTTCCCCTCCCCAATGCGGTGCTTGCCCTTGCGGGACGAGCGGGCGACCTGTTGCGCCGCTGCGGGGTGCAGACCCAGCTCTCCACCCGCAACGTGCGGCAGCTGATGGTGCGGGAATACTACTCCTGCGAGGCCGCACGGCGCGACTTGGGGATGCCTTCTCTACCCATCGGGGATGCCATCTGCGACTTCTTTGAGTGGCATCGGCAATAAATCGCCCGCTCCGCCGTTATCGTCAAAAATGTTCGTCATGAAAAAATCGATCCTCATCGCCCTTGCGGTGCTTGTCCTTGCGGCTTGTTCCAACAGCAAATCTAACGAAGAACCTGAGAAGAAGGGCTCTTCGGGCAAGACTCTCGAACTGCTCATAGTGGCCAATCAGGATGTCTATTGCGGAGACACCAAGGCGCTCACCGACTCCCTCTTCAAGCGTCCGCAGCCCTGTCTCCTCGAGCCGCAGAGCCTCTTCGACGTGGTCAACATACCCCTCTCGTCGTTCCAGAACACCGAAATGTTTCAGGTTCACCGCAACGTGCTGATTTTCGATGTGCGGCCGGGCAACCCCGACAAGGTCTATCTGCACCGCGACCAGTATGCCGCCCCGCAGGTGATATTCGACTTTGCCGCCTCTTCTCCCGCCAAGCTTCAGGAGCTGCTCCGCCGATATGAACAGAGCATACTCGACAACCTCTATGATGCCGAACACCGCCGTATCATCAAGGCTTTCCGCGGTATCAACAATTATGACCTCAACGAGCAGGTGCGGAAAAAGTTCGGCTTTGGGCTCCAGTTCTCCAACGAGTTTGCCTGGGCCAAGAGCGAAGACGACTTTGCCTGGATACGCAAAGAGGCCAAAGACTTCGGCATCGGCGTGCTGGTGGATGTGCAGCCCTACGTCCGGCGCGACCAGTTTGATGAGCAGCACATTCTCGACCGCTTGGACACCGTCATGAAGCGCCACGTCCCCGCCTCGGCCGAGGGCAGCTACGCCGGCATTGAGCGCCGCCGCGACAGCGAAGGCTACTACCTGGCTCCCATCCAGCTGAAAGCTGTTGACTTTCCCAACAGCACCTACTGCGTAGAGACAAGAGGCAACTGGCGCTCCTTCGGCGACATAATGGGAGGCCCCTTCGTTTGCTACACGCTTCTCTCGCCCGACAATAAGCAGGTTGTCACCTTGATGGGCTATGTCTATTGTCCGCGCAACAAGCCGTGGACCAAGCGCGACCTGCTCATGCAGTTGGAGAGCATCTGCTATTCCATAGACTATTAGTTCATGCAGCGCCTCTTCCTTCTCTTGCTGCTGCTCCCCGCGGGGGTGTTGGGCCAGTCGCTGTTCCAGCGCAGCGAGGTGGGCCTGTGCGGCGGCGGCATGACCTACATTGGCGACCTGAACGACCAGTCGATGTTCGGCCGACCCAACTTGGCGGGCGGGCTGCTGGTGCGGGCCAACATCGACACCCGGTGGGCGTTGGCTGCGGGAGGCAGCTACGGCCATATAGAGGGCGGCAATCCCGACTGTGTGCGGCTGCGCAATCTCAGTTTCCGTTCCTCGCTGTGGGAAGTCTATCTGCGTGCCGAGTTCAACTTCCTCCCCTACGGTCTGCGACGCGGGGTGCAGAAGCGTTTCTCGCCCTTTATCTTTGGCGGCGTAGGTATCTTTGGCTTCAATCCCCGGGCCGCCTACACCTCTCCCACGACGGAGGCCACAGAGTGGTACGACCTACAGCCCTTAGGCACCGAGGGACAAGGCACATCGGCTTATCCCGACCGCCGTCGCTACAGCCTTCTCGAATTGTGCGTTCCCTTTGGCGTGGGAATCAAATGGCGCCTCTCGCCGGGGCTGCACCTCTGCGCCGAGTACGGCTGGCGACTCACGCGCACCGACTATCTTGACGACGTGAGCACCACCTACGTTGACCCACAGTTGCTCATCGACACCTACGGCGAAGGCTCAATGGCGGCAAGGCTGGCCGACCGCAGCGGCGAGGTGCAGGAGGGCTACGTCAACGCCCCGGGAGTGAAGCGGGGCGACGACTCGCTCAACGACTGGTACGCCTTCTTCCACATCTCCCTCACCATTTCGGCCGAGGTGCTCTTTGGGTGGATGCGCGGGCGGCGGTGTGATTTGTAGGGGAGGTGTGAATTGTGAAGAGTGAATTTGTATGCAAGCGTCCAATTGACATGATTTTCCAGCAAATAATACCATACGAACAACAAACTGCGGCTCTGCCGCCTCTGCAATATGAAACTCGAAGACATTGACAAAACCCGTGTGCCGCAGCATGTGGCCATTATTATGGACGGCAACGGCCGCTGGGCACAGCGGCAGTCCCACAAGCGACTTTTCGGCCATCAGAACGCCATGACGGCCGTCCGCTCGGCGGTAGAGGCGGCTGTAGCCTCGGGGGTGCGATACCTCACTCTCTACACCTTCAGCACCGAAAACTGGAACCGTCCGCAGGAAGAGATAGACGGCCTTATGGAGCTGCTTATCCAGGCCGTCCGCGACGAGACGAAGACCCTTATGGACAACAACGTCCGACTGCAGACCATAGGCGACACCTCGCGCGTTCCCGAGCGGTCGCGGGTCAAGCTGCTGGAGTGCATACGAGAGACCTCTGCCAACACCGCCATGACCCTTATCCTTGCCCTCAGCTACAGTGCGCGGTGGGAGACCGCCGAGGCCCTGCGGAGTCTCTGTGCCGACGCCGCTGCCGGTCGAATCACACCCTCCGACATCACAGAGGAGACCCTCCGTGACTACCTGGCTACCAAAGACTACCCCGACCCAGACCTCCTTATCCGCACCGGCGGCGAGTTGCGCATAAGCAACTTCCTCCTTTGGCAGATGGCCTATACCGAGTTTTTCTTCAGCGACCAGTTGTGGCCCGACTTCCGCCACGAGGACTTCTACGATGCCGTGGCCGACTATCAGAACCGCCAGCGGCGGTTCGGCAAGACCGGCGAACAGGTGGGGTGATTGCGCTTTTTTTGCAATTTGCAGATACTAAAACATACAAATTGTAGTTATCGTCTTGTTCGGCGTGTGCCGTCGCGGTGGGATTATGTGCTGTTGAACTCTATTATTCGCACCTATCAAACTATCGGATGAAGAAGATACTTAATCTGTTGTCCTTACTTCTGCTGTTGTGCTTGCCCTTCTGCGGCGGGGCGCAGGTGGTAGTGGGCAGCCAACCCTACGACATTGACTTTCTCACTCCTAAGAAATACGAAATTGGCGGCATCACCTTTGTCGGCGCCGACAACTACGACACCCGCATGATTCTTCTCGTGGCGGGTCTGCAAGTGGGCGACCAGGTGATGGTGCCTGGCGACAAGTTTGCCACTGCCATTGACCGTCTGTGGAAGCAGGGCCTCTTTGAGGATGTGCAAATATGCGTCACCCGCATCAGCGGCGGTCAAATCTTTTTGGAAATCGTCCTCGTTTCCCGTCCCAAACTCTCCTCCTTTGAGTTTAACGGTGTGAAGAAGAGCGATGCCGACAAACTGCGCGAGGAGATGAAGATTGCCTCGGGCGACGTGGTGACGGAGAACCTACTCACCACCTCCAAGAACAAGATAAGGGCATACTACCTCGAGAAGGGCTACACCAACGTCACGGTCTCCGCCTCCACACGTATTGACACCGTGGGCGAGAACAAGGACGGCCGCGTGGTGGTCAACTTCGACGTGGTGCAGGGCAAGCGGGTGAAGATTGACTCCATCATCTTTGAGGGCAACGAGAATATCTCCACCATACGCCTCATGCGCCGCATGAAGAACACCCACGACATCCACTACTTTTGGAAGTTCAACTT
>DCJB01000062.1:0-34693 GCA_002317325.1 Bacteroidales bacterium UBA1711 | reverse complement strand
ACGAAGGCCACAAGTTCTTTTTCCGCAACATCACCTTCACGGGCAACACCATCTACTCTTCCGAAGAACTGGCCCGCCATCTTCGCATTGACAAGGGCGACCCCTACAACCGCACCCTCTTGGAGCAGAATATTCAATACAACCCCTCCGGCACCGACATATCCTCCATGTATATGGACAACGGCTACCTCTTCTTCTCCGCCACTCCCGTGGAGGTGGGGGTTGTGAACGATTCCATCGACATCGAGATTCGCATTATGGAGGGCAAGCAGGCCCGCATACGCAACGTCATCGTGGAGGGCAATACCATCACCAATGACCGTGTCATCATGCGCGAGCTGCACACCCGCCCGGGCGATTTATTCAGCCGCGACGCCATTATGCGCAGCCGCCGTGAACTGGCTACCCTCGGCTACTTCAAGGAGGAGTCCATCATGCCCGACGCCAAGCCCAACCCCAAGGACGGAACCGTTGACATCGTCTATAAGGTGGAGGAGGGCAGCACCAGCCAGGTGCAGCTGCAAGGCGGCTATGGCAGCGGTATGCTTATCGGACAGGTGGGACTCTCGCTCAACAACTTCTCGGTTCGCAATATCTTCAACAAGAAGGCGTGGCAGCCCCTGCCCGCCGGCGATGGGCAGAAGCTGTCGCTCAACCTTATCACCAACGGTACCTACTACGGTGCCGTCAACCTCGGCTTCACCGAACCCTGGTTAGGCGGCAAGCGCCCGCAGTCGCTCTCCGTCTCGGTCTATCACAACCTCTACAGTAACGGCTACTACTACAAGAAGACAGAGGCTAACTATTACAGCCTTCGCATAACGGGTGCCGGCGTGTCGCTCTCGAAACGCCTCAAGTGGCCCGACGACTACTTTATCCTCTCCCACAGTCTCTCATTCAAGCACTACATCCTCAATAATTACACCGAACTATCCGGCACGCTCTTTACCGACGGTCACGCCAACGACCTCTCCTACGGCCTCACCGTCGGCCGCAACTCCCTTGACTCGCCCATCTACCCCCGCAATGGCTCCGAAGTCTCCGTTTCGGGCTACATCACCCCGCCCTATTCCCTCTTCTCCGATAAGGATTACTCCACACTCTCGCCCGCCGAGAAGTACCGCTGGGTCGAGTACTACAAAGTCAACTTCCGCGGCTCTTGGATGCTCAATCTCGTGGGCGACGTGGTCTTCAATGCCCGTGCCCGTTTCGGCTGGATGGGCCATTACAACGACGCCATCGGTCCTTCGCCTTTCGGACGCTACTACCTTGGCGGCGACGGCCTCTCGTCGTGGATGATTGACGGTCGTGAGATTGTCCCCCTCCGCGGCTACGAAAACAACTCCCTTAACCCCACCGGCGGCGGCACCGTCTTTGATCGCTATACCCTAGAAATCCGCCAGCCCATTGTCGAGAGTTCCGCCATCACGCTCTATGCTCTCGGCTTCCTCGAAGGAGGCAATTGCTGGGACGACATCAAGGACTTCCAGCCTTTCAAGCTCTACAACTCTGCCGGATTAGGTCTCCGAGTTTATATGCCCATGTTCGGACTCATCGGTGTTGACTGGGGCTATGGCTTTGACGGCGGCTCCGTAGGCGGCTCCCATTTCCATTTCAGTATCGGCCAGAGTATCGACTAAATCCTCTGCCTCGCTATGCGCAAGACACTCCTCTTCCTCACCCTTCTCCTCCCGTGGTCGCTCATGGCGCAGAAATATGCCAGCGTCAATATGGAGTACATCTTTCAGAACCTTCCCGACTATGTGCAGGCTGTAGATAAGCTTTCCAAGTTTGCCGCTGAGTGGCAGCAGGATATCGAACAGCGGCAGCAGGAGGTTGACGGTCTTCGCGAGCAGTTTAAGCAGGAATCCTATCTGCTGCCCGACAACCTCAAACAGCGCCGTCAGGAGGAGATAAAGACCAAAGATGCCGAACTCCGCGCCCTCCAACGCCAGCGCTTCGGCACCGGCGGCGACCTTGACAAGAAGCGTGCCGAACTGCTCAAGGCAGTGCAGGACCGTGTTTATGGCGCCGTTGAGCGGGTGGCACGCGAGAAGAACTACGCCTTCATCCTCGACAAGGCGGCTTCTGGCACCGTGGTTTATGTCAACGAGAAGTACGACATCAGCGACCAGGTGCTCGAAATGCTCGGTGTGAAGCCCGGTGCTGCCTCCGACGCATCTCCCGAGTCCAAAGGCACTGGCAAGACTCCTGAGAAGAAGAAAGACAGACAATAATTACACAACAAAAATCACTACAATGAAAAAAGGACTTATCGTCGTAATGGTGGCCATCTTTGCCTTTGCCGGCAGTGCCATGGCCCAGAAGAACATCAAACTCGGACACATCAACTCCAACGACCTCATGCAGATTATGCCTGGTCGCGACAGCGCCCAGACTGCCCTCGAAAAAGAGGTGGCCGACCTCAAGGCAGAAATAGAGTCTATGCAGAAGGAGTATGAGAACCGTGTCAACGACTATATTGCAAAGAAAGACCAGCTCTCCGAACTCATCCGCAAGACCAAGGAAAGCGACCTCCAGGCCATGGGCGCCCGCATTGAGGAGACTCAGGCCAACGCTCAGAAGCTGCTTCAGGAGCGTCAGGAGGCCCTCTTGCAGCCCATTATCGACCGGGCAAAGAAGGCTATCGAAGAGGTGGGTAAGGAGAACGGCTATACTTACATTTTCGACTCCGGTATCGGCACCGTTCTCTATTCGCAGGACAGCGACGACATCATGCCCCTCGTCAAGAAGAAACTCGGGCTCAGCTGAGGGGTGTGAACGGTGAACTGTGAATAGTGGACAGTGAACGGACAAATGGTTGGGGATTCCTCCATTGTCCGTTCACTGTTTTCTGTGAACGGTGAACGGACGAATGGTGGGAGGGGTTTCTATCGTATGTTCACTTTTCGCAGGAAGCTGTACACTGTCCTGAGTTGGCAATTATGACTTTGTGTAGTGTTTGAGAGAGGTATTTGGTGGCACTGGGGTTTGGTATGGTGCGGCGGTGCTTCTAATGGTTTTGGGGTTGGTGATGATTGATGTTGCAGTGGGGTGTAGTTGGTAAGTGTGCTGTTGCAGGGCGACTGGATACTCGCTGTTTGATGGGCATAAAAAGCGATGCAGCGGGGTGAGATTCCGCTGCATCGTGAGGGGGTGAGGACGTGTCGAGAGGCTGGGGTCAGCTGAGGACGGCCTTCATTTCGGCATCGTTGCGATAGGTCATGCGGCGATAGGGGTTGTCGTCGTCCTTTTGGCGGGTGACAAGCCGTTGCTCTTCCACATAGTGCTGTATGTCGGCGTAGCGGATGAGGAACTGCTGCCACTGTTCGGCATTAAGGGTGCGGGTGCCGGCAAGGAGGCAGAGGGTGTGGTAGGCGTGGCGGCGTGCCAGTTCGGAGTAGAGGTCGTTCCACTCGCTGTAGCGTTGGTGAATTTGGTCCCACGTGTCGATTCGTCCGTTCTCTATGTCGGCGATGAGCTGGTCAATGAGGCATTGTGGGACGAGTTGTCCGCCGAGGTTGACCCACTGGTCTTCGCGCTTGCCGTCGCCGAGGCTGCTTGGAGGCAGCGGGGCTGACGGGTTGTCGGCGGCGAGGAGGCTCATGGCGTAGTAGATGAGCATCTGTTCGTAGGCTTGATAGCCTTCGGCCCATTTGAGGACGGCCACCTTGCGGCGGCCTTTCTCCATGCCGTAGGCGAAGACCTCGATTTTCTTGCCGGTTTCGGCTTTGGACTGCTGGTAGGCCTGCTCAATCCAGCCTTTGAGGAGCAGTCGGCCGTTGATGATTTCCTCGGCTGTGTCGGGTGCGAAGGGCGAGAAGACGATGTGCTGTGCCTTTTTGGTTCGTTTGTCGCGTTTGGCAAACTTGCTAATGTTGCGGTGGAGGGCGTACATATTGTACATCCACCAGTAGGCGGGCATGACTTCGAGGCGGTTTAGCGAGGTGTTGTTGCTGACGAGGGCGAAGGGGAGTGTGATGCTGAGTTCGGCGGGGTAGTCACCCTTGGCCAGCAAGCAGTAGCTGGCGAAAGCGGAGGAGTGCTTGAGACTGGTGCACAGGCCGGGCCAGAAGCCGCGTCCGGCCACTATCTCGTTGTCGGCGGTGCGGCCGTTGTGGTTGGAACCCACGGTGCAGCCGGCGGCGAGGTTGCTCTGCCCCATGACCACGGAGGCGATGAGGAAGGAGTTGTTGTGGTGCTGCTCGTGTGCGGGGAAGATGATGTTGTTGCCTACCTCGCAGCGAGCTATGGTTGAGTTGTCGCCCACGACTGTGTCGTTGAGGCGGACGCCGTATTCGAGGCAGACGTTTTCGCCGAGGAGGAAACGCTCGGCAATGCAGCCATAGAGGCAGTGGCAGCCGTAGCCCACCACGCCGTCGGCGAGTATGACGCAATCTTCAATGCGCGTTGGGGTTTCGGCATCGGAGCGGACGGCCACGTTGCGGAGGGTGCGGGTGTTTTTGATGATGCAATGGCTGCCCACCTGACCGCGGCTCCCCTCGGGTGAGTCGAGGAAGGAGCGGGTGAGGGTCTCGAGACGGCCGACCATAGTGCCGTGGTCGCGGTATTTGGCCCAGAGGTAGGCATCGGCAATGGTCATGCCGGCGAAGGGAATGATTCGTCGGCCGCCGTTCTCGTTCATGGGTTCGAGCCAGGGGTGCTCGAAGGCGGAGCCGGGCTGGGCAGCGGTCATCTCGTCGATGTTGAAGAGGAGAGAGTGACTGCCGACGGTGTAGCCGGAGAGCATTCGGACGTTGCAGAGGGCGCAGTGGTCGCCAATGGTGGCGTCGGCAAGGGTGGAATTGCTCACCCCCTCGGGGAGGCGCAGGAGACCGTCGGTGAGGAATCCTGGCTGCATGGCACCGAGGCATACGCGGCCGAGGAATAGGTTGTTGCGGCAGCAGGAAGGGTCGAAGCCCGGGGCTGCAAGCACCCGGCTCCAGTCTTCAGCGCGGTTGCCGAGGGTTTGAAGCTGCTCAATCTGTGAGTTGGTTAAAGGTTGGAACATGGTGGTTGTGTTATTGTGAGATTGTGTGAATTGTGAACCCATCTGCCTATCCGAAGTTCATGATTCACTTATTGATTAGAATCTAAAAAAGGGTATTTCAGCTTGGGTGCTGAAATACCCTTTGTTTTTTCGTTTGAGAATCAGCGGAGGTTGGCGAGAGCCTCTTTGATACGGCGGAGGGCTTCGCGGAGGAGTTCCTCGCTGGTGGCGTAGCTGAGGCGTATGCAGGCGTCGTCGCCGAAGGCGGAGCCCATGACGGTGGCAACGTTGGCCTCGTTGAGGAGGTAGAATGCCATGTCGGTGGAGTTCTCAATCTTCTGTCCGTTGAAGGATTTGCCGTAGTAGCTGCTGACATCGGGGAAGAAGTAGAAGGCACCCTGGGGCAAGCGGACTTTGAGGCCGGGAATATCGCAGAGGAGCTGATAGACCATGTCGCGGCGCTGCTGGAAGATACGGCGCATATTGATGATGTCGTCGCTGGTGGCGGGGTCGAGGAGCATGGCGCAGGCGGCGGCTTTCTGTGCGATGGAGCAGGTGGCGCTGGTGACTTGGCCCTGCAGTTTGTTGCAGGCTTTGGCGATGGGTGTTGGGGCGGCGATGAAGCCGATTCGCCAGCCAGTCATAGCGAAGCCCTTAGCAACGCCGTTGACGGTGATGACGCGGTCGCGCACCTCGGGGAACTGGGCGAGGCTCTCGTGGCGGCCCACGAAGTTGATGTGTTCATAAATCTCGTCGGCCATGACGAAGAGGTTCTCGTGGCGGGCCACCACGGCGGCGATGGCGCGGAGTTCCTCCTTGCTGTAGAGCATACCCGTCGGGTTGCTGGGGCTGGAGAACATGATGAGCTTGGTCTTGGGTGTGATGGCGGCCTCGAGTTGCTCGGGCGTGACCTTGAAGTCGTTTTCGAGCGAGGTCTTGACATAGATGCATTTGCCTTCGGCCACGCGAACTATCTCTTTGTATGACACCCAGAAGGGGGTGGGAATGATGACCTCGTCGCCGGGGTTGATGAGGCACTGGACGAGTTGGTAGATGCTCTGTTTGGCACCAGTGGAGACCACAATCTGCTCGGGTTTGAACTCAAGGTTGTTGTCGCGCTTGAATTTGAGGCATACAGCTTCGCGGAGGTCGGCGTAGCCGGGGACAGGGGGGTAGTGTGTGAAGTTGTCGTCGATGGCTTTTTTGGCGGCTTCTTTGACGATTTCTGGGGTGTTGAAGTCGGGTTCGCCGATGGAGAGGCTAATGACATCTTTGCCTTGGGCTTTGAGTTCGCGTGCCTTAGCGGTCATGGCAAGAGTCTCGCTCTCAGCCATGTTGAGGATACGATTGCTGATTATTTCCATGTATAATAGTTTGTTGGGTCTAAAGAGACCATTTGCTTTTCGGTGTGCAAAAGTACGCATATTTTTTTATTTCGTGCGGTTTTCCAAAAAAAATGTATCTTTGTAGGTTGGTTGATGACGACCGCAAGACAATGAATAGTAACGATAAACAACTGTAAATTATGGCAAAAGGAACAGATGAGGCCGAAGTGCAGCGGCTTGAAAAAATAAAGATTCTCCAAAGCACGCTGGAGAAGATTGAGAAAAACTACGGCAAGGGCTCCGTGATGAAGCTGGGCGACCACGCCGCCGAGAAGGTGGAAGTGGTGCCGACGGGCAGCATCAACTTGGACATGGCTTTGGGTGTGGGTGGTTTTCCCCGCGGCCGCATCATTGAGATATTCGGCCCCGAGTCGTCGGGCAAGACCACGCTGGCCATTCATGCCATTGCGGAGTGCCAGAAGGCCGGCGGTATTGCGGCCTTTATTGATGCGGAGCACGCTTTTGACAGTTTCTATGCCCGCAAGCTGGGTGTGGATATTGACAACCTCTATGTGTCGCAGCCCGACAACGGCGAGCAGGCGCTTGAGATAGCGGACAACCTGATAAGGTCGGGTGCTATCGACATAATCGTCATTGACTCGGTGGCGGCTCTCACTCCGAAGGCGGAGATTGACGGAGAGATGGGCGACTCGAAGGTGGGTTTGCAGGCCCGCCTCATGAGCCAGGCCATGCGCAAGCTCACCAGCACCATCAGCAAGACCAACTGCTGCTGCATCTTCATCAACCAGTTGCGCGAGAAGATTGGGGTGATGTTTGGCAATCCGGAGACCACCACAGGCGGCAACGCATTGAAGTTTTACGCTTCGGTGCGGGTAGATATTCGGCGTATCCAGGCCATCAAGGACGGTGACCAGAATGTGGGCAACCGTGTGAAGGTGAAGATAGTGAAGAATAAGGTGGCTCCGCCGTTCCGCTTCTGCGAGTTTGACCTGATGTTTGGTGAGGGTATTTCGCGGTTGGGCGAGATTGTGGACTTGGGGGTAGAACTCGGGGTGCTGAAGAAGAGCGGATCGTGGTTCAGCTATGGCGAGACCAAACTGGCGCAGGGTCGCGAGGCACTGAAGCAGACCCTCCGCGACAATCCCGAGCTGTGTGACGAGTTGGAGGGGAAGATTCGGACTGCTATGGCCGAGCGTGCTGCTGAGGAGTAGCGACTCGGCAGCCGCGTGTGAGCGGGCATATTGAGCAAGGATTATGTACGTAATTGACGAAGAAAGAGAACGCAAAGAGATTCAGGCGCGCTACGAGGAGCTGTTGGCGGCCTGCAAAAAGATATACCCCGTGTCGGACAAGCAGGAGGAGGAGATACTCCGTGCCTTCAGGCTGGCCGACAAGTCGCACAGCGGCGCCCGCCGCAAGTCGGGCGAACCCTATATCTTCCACCCCTTAGCGGTGGCGCTGATATGTGTGCAGGAAGTGGGGCTGGGCCCCATTGCCGTGGTGTCGGCGCTGCTGCACGACGTGGTGGAGGACACCGATGTGACGCTGGACGAGATACGCACCCTGTTTGGCGACCGCGTGGCAGTGATAGTGGACGGGGTGACGAAGATTGACGATGTGATGGTGCTGCAGCAGACTCACTCCAAGCAGGCCGAGAACTATCGCAAGATACTGTTGTCGATGTGCGACGATGCATACGTCATTTTCTTGAAGCTGTGCGACCGGCTGCACAATATGCGCACCCTCGGGTCGATGAGCGACACCAAACGGCTGGCCATATCGTCGGAGACGCAGTACCTCTATGTGCCGCTGGCCCACCGTTTGGGGCTCTACTCCATCAAGACCGAGCTGGAGGAGTTGGTGATGCGCTACACCAACCCTGCCAAGTATGCGGAGATTGAGAGGCTTATCAACGCCAATTCGGGCATAGAGGAGCAGCTGAACGGCTGTTTCAAGGAGAAGGTGGTGGAGATGCTGGACGGCAGCGGTTTTGCGGGCCGCTATAAGTTGAAGAGCCGCTTGAAGTCGGTCTATAGCTGCTACAGGAAGATGGAGCGCAAGGGGGTGAAGTTTGAGGAGATTTTCGACCTGTATGCGATACGTATAATCTTGGATGTGCCGTTGGAACGGGAGAAGGAGGAGTGCTTCAGAGTCTATTCGCTCATCACGTCTGTGTTTCCGCCTGACCCCTCCCGGTTGCGCGACTGGATTACTGCCCCCAAAACGAATGGCTACGAGTCGCTGCAGATTACGGTGATGAGTCCGATAGGCAAGTGGGTGGAGGTACAGATTCGTACCGAGCGAATGGACCTGATTGCCGAAAAGGGTATGGCGGCACATTTCCTCTACAAAGAGGCTCACCCCGACGAACAGTTGGATACGAGTCCCGTGGAGGTGTGGCTGCAGCAGATACGCAGCACACTTGAGAACACCGAGAAGGACGCATTGGACTTAGTGGAGGAGTTCAAAGCCGCGCTCTACACGAAGGAGATATACCTTTTCACACCGAGAGGCGATATGTTGAAAATGCCGGCTCACAGTACGGTGTTGGACTTTGCTTTTGCCATTCACACCGATTTGGGGCTGCACTGCATGGGAGCCAAGGTGAATGGGAAGGTGGAGCCTGTGAGTTACCGGCTGCGTGCCGGCGAGCAAGTGCAGGTGCTGACCAGCCGCAAGACGGCTCCGACGGAGGATTGGCTCACCATTGCCACCACGGCCCGGGCGCGGGAGCAGGTGAAAGATGCCTTGCGCAGTCATCGCCGCCGCTATCGTGACGAGGGCGTGCGTCGAGCGAAGGGACTGATGGCACAGTTTGGCGTTCCCTATTCCGCTGCCAGCATGGGGCAGCTGAAGCGATATTTGGGCATGAAGAGCGACACGGATGTCTATTTTCAGCTGGCCACGGGCGAGGTGGGCGAGGACGAGGTGGCCGTGTGCTTCGGCAAGCGCGGCGCAGCCGACCACAACGACTATTTCCTCGGCGGATATTCAGACCTGTTTGACAGAAGTTCGGCTTCGTTCCGTCCCGAGAAGGAGGGCGGCGAGAGCCGCCGCTCGTTCCTGTTAGACGAGGAGTATGAACGCTATGTGACTGAGCCGGCCTCCTGCTGCAAGCCCGTGCAGGGCGACCGCGTGGTGGGCATTGTCGATAACGGCAAAATAATGGTGCATCGCACCAACTGCCGCGTGGCGATGGACGAGATGGCCAACCACGAGAACCACATTGTTCGCTGCCGTTGGCGGCCGGGCGAGCACGTTGCATTGTTGTCAGGTATCGCCTTCACCGCCATCGACCGCAAGGGTCTGCTGCAGGAAATCACCCGCATTGTGACGGAGAAAATGGACCTGAATATGCGCGCCATCACGCTTGAGGCAGCCGAAGGCATAGTGCGCGGCATCATCATGCTGTATGTGCTGAACCTCGGCAAGCTGAACGCCTTGATTGAGGAATTGGGGTCACTCGACGGAGTGGAGGAGGTGCGCCGGCTATGACCACTCCCGAGACAGTTGCGGCTTTCTGTCGCTTGAACGAGATATTGGACACGCTGCGTCGCGAGTGCCCTTGGGACCGGGTGCAGACCATGGAGTCGTTGCGATACCTCACCATTGAGGAAACCTACGAATTGAGTGAAGCCATACTCGCTAGGGAGGAGACTGACGACCTGCGGAAGGAGCTGGGCGACCTGTTTATGCACCTGCTCTTCTACTGCAAGATTGCGGAGGAGGAGGGACGATTCGACACCGCCGCCGTGCTGACGGGCATCTGTGAGAAACTGGTGGGCCGCCACCCGTTTATCTATCACAAGGAGGCCTATAGCGGTGAGAGTTGGGAGGAGTTGAAGATGCACGAAGGGCGTAAGTCGGTGCTGGAGGGGGTACCTGCCAGTCTGCCTCCCCTGGTGAAGGCGGTGCGTTTGCAGGAGAAGGCGGCGGGGATAGGTTTTGATCGGCCGGCGGCCGACTGCCATGTGTGCGAGGAGATGGGAGAGGAGGAGTTTGGCGACCTGCTGTTTGGTTTGGTGCAGTGGGCCCGCCAGCATGGTATCAACGCAGACAGTGCCCTCTCGGGTGCCAACCGTCGCTTTGCCAAGCAGGTGAAGGAATATGAACAGGGCTAACGGCTGTTTCGTCGTCCGCTGAGGTGTCGGCGGAAACTGAAGAACTTCTTCCAGGCCGAGAGGTCGAAGATGGAGGAGTCGGTGGTGGCCACCCATGTGAGTACCGCCCCGATGGGTATGAAGACGAAAGTGGCCACCCACATCCCGATGGGGCCTGTGGCGCCTTCGCGGACGGATTTTTCGCTAATCATGCCGATGACGTAGTACAACACGAAGAAGAGGACGGAGGCAACCAGCGGCAGCCCCAGTCCCCCTTTGCGCACAATGGAGCCGAAGGGGGCGCCGATGAGGAAAAGCAGGAGACAGGCCACCGAGAGGGTGAATTTGCGCATCCACTCTATGTAGTGGCGGTTGATGTATTCTTTCTCGGAAGAGAGAATTTGGCGGTAGAGGTTGGCATCGTCTCGGCCGGCGGAGGCGATGGTTCTGGCTTGGCGGAGAATTTCGCCTCGGTTAGGCTGGGGGAGGGTGTCCAAGCGTTTAGCAACGCTGAGGTAGGGGGCGGCGCTGTCGGAGGCGGCCGTCTGATAGGCGCGGAAGCGGGAGAGCATCAGCCGTGCATATTCGCTCCGTATAGTGTCAATCTTCACTTGGAGTTTGGTGACCGATGAGTCGAGCTGGCGGACGTTGAGCATTTGATAGTGGTGCTCAAAGTAGTCGTCTTCAGACTTGCTGAAGGCGAAGGAAGAGATGTCGAAGGTGAGAACCTGTTCGTCAAAGCCGATGCTGGTGTGGGGGCGAGTGGTGTAGTCGGCTTCGTCGCTTGGTTCGGAGTAGTTGAAGCCGTTGTATAGCGAGAAGAGAAGGTAGCAGTTGTCTGGAGTGGTCTCCATGAAGCCCCGTTTGGCCACGGTGATGCTGGTGCGGCGGATTCCTTGGGTGTGGTCGTAGATGATGATGTCGCGGAGGGTCTGTCCGTCAGGGTCCTTGCCGTTGACCCGGATGACGTAGCCGTCGATTTCGGTGTAGTAGGTGCTGGGGCGGATGCTGACGGCGGGCTTTTTGCGCTGCACATCGTAAAGAATGGTGCGGTACTGATACATGGCCTTGGGCAGCACGTTGTTGGCAAAGAAGAAGGCCACGCCTGTGAGAAGGAGTGCGATGAGGAGCATGGGCATCATCACCCGCCGCACCGAAATGCCGCCCGCCTTCATGGCCACCAGTTCGTATTTCTCGCCAAAGTTGCCCATGGTCATGATGGAAGCGAATAGTACCGAGATGGGCAGCGCCATGGGTACAAAGGTGGCGGAAGCGTAGAGCATGAGTTCGGCAATAATGCGGAACTCGAGGCCCTTGCCGACCAAGTCATCCACGTACTTCCACACAAACTGCATGAGCAGCACAAAGACCGCTATGGCGAAAGTAAGTGCCAGCGGTCCGAGGAAGGATTTGAGTATGAGACGGTCGAGTCGCTTCATCATCTGTAGAATCCAGAGAATAGCCTGAGGAGGTCGTTGCCGTTGGCCACAATGAGCAGCAGCAGCAAGATGACCAGTCCGATGTTCTGGATGACGTTGAGGACCTTTTCGCTGACGGTGCGGCGTGTGACCATTTCGTAGAGCGTGATGACGATGTGGCCGCCGTCAAGACCGGGGATGGGGATGATGTTCATGAAGGCGAGAATGAGGGCGAGGATGGCTGTGAGGTTCCAGAACCTGTGCCAGTCCCAATAGTCGGGGAATAGGCTGCCCATGGTGATGAAGCCGCCCAGTCCTTTCATGCCGCCCTTGGTGAAGAGAATGCTGAAGGAGGAGACGTAGTCGGAGAGTGTCTTCCAGCCGTGTTTAATGCCCGCAGGGATGGCCTGGAGCGGGGAGTAGTCGATGTGGCGTACTTCAAATATTTCCTTGGGGTCGGCGGCGAAGATGCCCAGTTTGCCATCATGGCCGAGGAGTAGGTGTTTCTCGCAGTAGCGGCCGTTGCGGTAGAAGCCCACGGTGACGCTGTCGTCGGCATAGTCGGGCAGCGAGGCCATGAAGTCGGAGGCAGTGGGGGTGGGGTCGCCGTTGATGGAGACCAGGCTGTCGCCTGGTTGGAATCCGCTGCGTTTGGCGAGGGAGCCAGCGGTGAAGTCGCGGATGACAAAGGGCCAGCGGGGTATCATGAGGGTTTGGGGCTGGGCCTCGTTGAGTGCTGCGATGAGGCGTTTGCGGTTGAGGGCGAAGGTGACGAGGCTGTCGTCTCGCAACACGGTGACGGAGTCGGGTGTGTTGATCATGAGTGCCGAAGAGGCTTCGGCAAAGTCGTTCTGCTCTTCGTGGTCGAAGGCATAAATGATGTCGCCGTTGCGGAAGCCCTCGTCGAGGAGGATTTGATGGTATTCGCAGCCCATGGTGACGTTGCGAAGCGGCAGCACGTCGTCGCCCCAGTGGGAGAAGATGCAGGAGAAGATGAGGAGTGCCGAGAGGAAGTTGACCATCACGCCGCCGCCGATGATAAAGAGCCGTTGCCAGCGGGGCTTGGTGCGGTATTCCCATGGTTGGGGGACGCTCTCGAGGTCGTCGGCGCCCTTGGTTTCGTCTATCATGCCTGCAATGTCGCAGTAGCCGCCTAACGGAATCCAGCCAATTCCCCAGAGGGTGTTGTCTTGGTCTTCGGGGCGGAGATTCTTCTCGTCCCACGATTCGGGAGTCTCGGCATTGAAGAAGAGGAAGTGCCACTTTCCGTTGAATTTCTTGGCTTTAAGGAGCGAAAACTTCCAGTTGAAGAAGACGTAGAATCGACGCACGCGGGTGTGGAATAGTTTGGCAAAGAAGAGGTGTCCCAGTTCGTGTGTGACGACAAGCAGAGAGAGGCTGAGTAGAAGGGCTAAGGCTTTCATGTTGTTAGCGTGTATTTTTCGATGGGTATCAACGTGCAAAGATACGAAATATTTTCCACTTGGAGAGAAACGTGTTTTTGGACTGAAGGGAGGACTGTTGCGGACTGGGGGAGGTTGTATGAAAGCCCCATGCTTTTTCAAGGAGGCTACATCGGAGATGAACCGGGGCTGGACGGGGCGGTACGAAAACCACCCGATTTGTCAAGTGGGATTGGCTATATGGCTTCGGGTCTGAATAGGGTATTGATGGTGAAGGTGTAGTCTATGGGTTCTCGGACGGGCTGTGGAGGAGGGCTGGAGGACGGTCGGGGACGGCGAATGAGTGAAAAGGTTGGAGAAAACAGAAAAAGTTGCACGGGTTAGAAAAAATGCGTATCTTTGCAAACGTGAAAATCAATGAGGCGATAGAACGTTTTGCTGAATATGTCAGTGCGGAACGGCGGCTGGCTGCCGGGACGGTGGCGTACTATGTAGGAGAGGTGAGGAGGTTTGAGGCTTTTGCAGCCCAGCATGAAATTGAGGACTTGGAGGAGGTGGAGGCGCGCGATGTGCGGGCTTGGCAGATGAGTCTTGTGGAGTCGGGCGAGGCCCCTGGCACGGTGGTGAAGCAGCTGGCGGCCATGCGGGCTTGGTTTAAGTTCCTGCGGCAGCGGGGTATGCTCGACCGCGACATCATGGCAAAGGTGAGCGTGCCCAAGGTTCCTAAGAGGCTTCCGATTTTCTTTAGAGAGAACGAGGCAGAACGCATTTATGACGACATCTATCCCGACAACTATTCGGGGGAGGTGGATAAGCTGGTGCTGCGGTTGCTCTACGAGACTGGCATGAGGCGGTCGGAACTGGCCGGGCTGACATTGGCGAGCGTGGACTTGGCCGGGTTGATGCTGAAGGTGAGGGGGAAGCGGAACAAGGAACGGCTGATTCCGATAGAGAGGGAATTGGCAAGCAATATTTCACGCTATATGGCGTTAAGGGAAGAGACTGAGCGGAAGGCGAAGGCAGAGAGGGCGGGCTATTATGAGAGCGATATTCTGCTGCTTGACCGTAAGGGAGAGCCTTTGAGCGTCAGGGCTATCTACGGGATAGTGGAGCATTATATGGGCCAGTTGTCCAACGCTGACCGGACAAGTCCGCACATCTTCCGCCATTCGTTTGCCACCCACCTGCTGAACGAGGGCGCCAACATAGACGCCATTAGGGAACTGTTGGGCCACAGTTCGCTGAACTCGACAGAGATATATACTCATGTGACCCGCGAGCATTTGAAAGAAACCTATAAACACGCCCACCCCAGGGCAAATAAAAAATAAGGAGGTAATTATGAACACAACAATCAATGCAGTAAAGTTTAGGACAGACCTCAAACTGGAGAAGTTTGTCATGGACAAGGTGGCCAAAATTGACCGACTGGTTGATAACGCCACAAAATGCGAGGTGACACTGAAGGTTGACAAGCCTGAGAGCGAGAACAACAAAATTGCGGAAATCTCGCTCAACCTGCCGGGTCAGACCCTCTTCAACAGCAAGCAGGCCGACACCTTTGAGGAGGCTGTGGCCGACTGTGTGGACTCGCTGAAGGTCCAAATTGACAAGTATAAGGAACGCTACAAATAGAGCATTCCCATCCGAAAAGAAGAAAGGCCGCCCTGTTGGGCGGCCTTTCTGCATGATGCGTGCGGACTCGGGCTACTTGTCGAGTTCCTGCTGGCGCAGGTGCTGGACATAGATGGCTTTCTGTCTGCGTTCCCGATTGATGACGGAAGGTTTGGTGAATTTCTGACGCTCGCGGAGCTCTTTCACCACGCCGGTCTTTTCAAATTTTCTTTTGAGTTTCTTCAGCGCTCTTTCGATGTTTTCGCCTTCTTTAATAGGAACTACGATCATTGTAAATACCTCTTTTCTTGTTAAGGGTTGATAATAATTGATTTATTAAGACTGTTGTAGGTCTTCGGTGTTAGAACTTCAGGTGGCCCTGGGCGGCTGCATCGGTGATGGCGGCAAGAATGCCTTTCTTGTTGATGATGCGCATACCCTTGGCGCTGACCTTGAGCGTAATCCACATATCCTCTTCGGGAATGTAGAACTTCTTGGTCTGCAGGTTGGGCGAGAAGGTGCGCTTGGTGTGGATGCGGGAGTGGGAAACGTTGTTGCCGCGGATGACTCTCTTACCAGTGATTTCGCAAATCTTTGACATGATAGATATACTTTTTGTTGTTTATTACCGTTAATTACGCAGGTTTTCCCTGTTGAAAAACGGGTGCAAAAGTCGGACTTTTTTTTGAATTAACAACACTTTTGCCCTCAGAAGGAAACGGATTATGGTTTTTTTAACACACTGAATTATCTAATTGCTTTCATATAATTACTTTGAGTTTTTTTGTTTTTTCTTTTTTAACACACTTTTTCCAGCGGGTTAGTTGGTAATAAGGTGCCAAAATGTTCTTTTTCTCGTCTCTTTTTCTTTTTTTGCCACACGGTTATGTTCTCCGAAAAATTGTTTCGATGGTATGCCGACTATGGACGGCGGCTCCCTTGGAGGGGGATTGACAACCCATACTATATCTGGCTTTCTGAGATAATCTTGCAGCAGACACGCATAGAACAGGGGCGGGCGTACTATGAGCATTTTGTGGCGACCTATCCCACCGTAGAAGATTTGGCGAAGGCCTCGGAGGAACAGGTGTTGAAGAGTTGGCAGGGGCTCGGTTACTATTCTCGAGCTCGCAACCTGCATACGGCTGCCCGCCATGTTGCTTTCGACCTTGGAGGCAGGTTTCCAGATAGATATGAGGATATTCTTGCCTTGAAAGGGGTGGGACGCTACACCGCTGCGGCTATCGCCTCATTTGCCTTCCGGCTGCCATACCCGGTGATTGACGGCAACGTGTATCGCTTCGTCTCGAGACTGTACGGCATATTTACTCCAATCGGCACCGATAAGGCTTACGACGAGTTTGAGCGGCTGCTGCTGAATGTGATGGATTATCGTCGGCCGGATATTTTCAACCAGGCGATGATGGATTTTGGGTCTCTCTGCTGCAAGCCCGTTTCGCCGGATTGTGCAGATTGTATCTTCCGGCAGGAGTGTTTCGCCCACAAAGAGGGTAAGGTGGAGGTGCTGCCCGTGAAGCAGGCTCCTGTCATAATTCAAGAACGATACCTGTATTACATGGACATTCGTTGGCATGAGTCGGATGGGGAACGGCTGTTGGTCCATCAGCGTCAGGCGGGGGATATATGGCAGGGTCTGTATGAGTTTCCGCTTCTTGAGACGACCTCGCCAATAAAGGAGGACTGTTTGGCGGAGCGTCTTAGGGAGTTTTTGGCGGAGTCGATGGGATGCCCGCCGGAGTCTCTAATGGTAGGCTCGAGACTGAGGCACCAGTTGACGCACCGCACCATCATCGCCCAGTTTGTAGGGGCAAATTACACTTCAAGGCCGCCGAAATGGCCGGATAATTGCCGTCCCGTTTCCTGGGAGGAGATGAAAAGTCTCCCGATTTCACGTTTGATTGACAGATATTTGTCAAAAATGTGAATCTTAGGGTGTGAATGGTTGCCCAAAAAGTCCTATCTTTGCAACATCAATGGACGAGTAAGTTTAGGGTGTAGGAGGACGGTTTTCGCTCTCGGCGCGGCGAAATGAGATTGGTAATTGAGAAATGGATAGAAGGAACGGTTGCCGAATGGAGGGGACCAGTTCACAACTCATAAGAAAGAAAAATGATTGGCGTAAACAAGGTTATTCTTATCGGAAATTTGGGCAGGAATCCAGATGTTGTCGCTTTCCCGCAGGACCATCGCGACGAGGTGTCGAGTATGGTGAAAAAGGCTTCTTTTCCGTTGGCCACAACTGAGTATAGAAGGAATCGGGACGGTGAGCGTGTGGAGCAGACCGAATGGCATAATGTGGTATGCTGGAAGATGCTTGCCGAAATAGCGGAGAAGATTCTTCGCAAGGGGACTCAAATCTACGTGGAGGGAAGGCTCCAAACCCGCTCGTGGGAGGATAAGGAGGGGAACAAGCGATATATCACCGAAGTGGTTGCCGACAATTTCACCGTTTTGGCGAACAAGAACCGTCAGGAGGAAAGGGGCGACCGTGAGCATGATGCTCTCTCCGGCATATTGAACGGCGATACGCCCTCACTTGAGGATTTGCCGTTCTAATTGTTTGATTTGGACATGATGAAGAAAAGGGAGACCGCCATTGCCGCAGTCTCCCTCATTTTCTTGGTGTGTATGCTGCCTCTTTGTCAGTGGGCTACTTGTTATTGTAGCCGGGCTTCCCGAGGAGTTTGAACATATTCTTCTTGTAGGCTTCGACTCCGGGTTGGTTGAATGGGTTGACCCCGAGGGTGTAGCCGCTCACACCGCAGGCAAACTCGAAGAAGTAGATGAGTTCCCCGAGGACGAACTCGTCTATGCGGGGGATCGCTATCTGCAGAACGGGCACCCTGCCTTCGTTATGGGCCAGCGTGGTGCCTTGTTCGGCACAGTGGTTGACTTCTGTGAGGCTTTTGTTGGTGAGGTAGTTGATACCGTCAAGGTCCTGTTCGTCGATAGGGATGGCGACTCGGTGCTGTGGTTTCTCCAAACTGAGGACTGTCTCGAACATCAGTCGTTCCCCCTCCTGCACATACTGTCCCATAGAGTGGAGGTCGGTGGTGAAGCTGAGGCTGTGGGGAAGGATGCCTTTGCCGTCCTTTCCCTCGCTTTCACCGTATAGCTGTTTCCACCACTCGCTGATGTATTTCAGGTGGGGGACATAATTTTCTAAGATTTCCACCTTCAGTCCCTGTCGGTAGAGTAGGTTGCGGGCGGCGGCGTAGAGTAGGGCCGGGTTTTCCTCGTAGGAGTTCTTGCTGAGGCATATTTCGCGCATTTGCTTGGCTCCGTCGAGCAAGCGGGTGATGTCAAAGCCGGCCATGGCGATGGGTACCAGTCCTACAGGAGTGAGCACGGAGAAGCGTCCGCCCACGTTGTCGGGTATGATGTATGTGCGGTAGCCTTCTCGTTTGGCGATATCCAGCAGGGCGCCTTTGTGGGCATCGGTGATGGCGATAATGCGGTTGGAGGCCTCGGGTTTGCCATATTTCTTCTCCAAGTGATCCTTGATGATGCGAAATGCAACTGCGGGCTCAGTGGTGGTGCCGGACTTGGAAATGACTGCGACTGAGTAGTCCTTGCTGTCGAGCAGCTCCAGGAGCTGGTGGTAGTAGTCTTCGCTCAGGGTGTGGCCAGCATAGATAATGTATGGGTGGCTGCGGTCGGGGGCGAATGCGGCAAATTCCGACTGGAGGGCCTCAATAACTGCACGGGCTCCGAGGTAGCTGCCTCCGATTCCGATGACGACAAAAATGTCACTTTTAGGCGCGAGTCGTGATACGTCGGACTTGATGGTGTTGAGGACCTCGTCAGACACTTCGGTGGGGAGGTTGACCCAACCGAGGAACTCGTTCCCCTCGCCCTTGCCGGACACCAGTGTCTCTTTGGCTGACACGATTTCGGGAAGGATGGCTGAGAGATTCTTTTCGGACAAGAATGCTTTTGCGTTTTGGATGGATACTTTCATGGCTTGATGGATTGCTTGCATTTGTGACGAGTGTCATCTGCCTAAACACGGAAATGTCATAAATATTGTGCTGTCAATGAAAAATGCGTACCCCTGAGCGTGTGGCGGGTGAAAGTTATCCACAGAAAGAGCCTTCATGGATGACATTTCTTGTCGAAATGAGGGGCGGGGCGTTGGCAAACGGGTGCCTGTGAACGTTTTTTTTATCCTTCATTTGATTAGGTTGAAAATGCGGCTATTTCTTTGTAACCAATTGATGGATAAGTAACTATGAATGTATCCATAAGACTGTTGAAAAGATTGTTAGTAACGATAGCAAGTGGCAATAATACAGTTTTTTGAAAAAATAGTTGTTGATTTAGAAAAAGTGCGTATCTTTGCAAAACTAAAAGTAGTGGACATATTAGTGTAAAATAAACAGCAATAAAAAGATGAAAAAATTATCAAAGTTTGCATTATTGTGCTGTTTCCTTGCATTGGGGACCAGCGCATTTGCTCAGGACACCGAGTATCCGCGATACGGATTCTGGAGTAACTGGAGCATTGGCATCAATGGGTCATTCAACTGGCAGCTTGATGTGGATTCGTACTACGGTATTCAGAAACCGGGTTGGGGCAGTGGCTTCAACGCGGGTCTTGGTCTCTCTATCGAGCAGAAATTGAATCACGTGTGGTCATGGCGTATGCGTTATAACTGGCCGAGTATGTTTGCCAAGTGTGACGACCCCAACAAGACCACCAGGGGTACCATGAAAGATCGTCAGGCCATTCCCACGACTGCCACCATGGATAACCATGCAGCGTGGACTGTTGAGGTGAAGTTTTCGATCAATGATGCAATTGCCGGCTATAACCCCGTCCGCAGAGGTTCCATCTACCTCTTTGTCGGTGCCGGTTTGGGCTACAGCTACAACTATGCTCGCGGCTTCTCCCGTGTCTCCACCATGGTTGATGGCGGTTTGGGATTCAGCTACAAGGTCGGAAAACACAGCACCTTGTATGCTGAGGCAGAAGCCGATGTTGTCGCCGACGCTCCGAGACCCGACCACAAGCTCCATGACATGAATATCCTCGGTACTGTGGGCTATATGTTCAACTTTGGTGTGACGCCCGCCGACCGTGCTGCTGCCGCTCAAAGAGCCATGCTCACTCAGGAGCGTTTCGATGCTCTGACCAACCAGGCCAACCAGTTGAAGAGAGATTTGGAAGTTGCCAAGCAGGAAGAGCAGAAACTTGAAGGTCAAGTTGCTCAGCTTACCAATGAGAATCAGCAACTCCAAGAAGAGGCCTTGGTTCGTGGCCAGCAGGTTGCCGACAGCCTCAAGGGCGTTATCGACCAGCTCAAGGCCGACCAGCTCACTTACTATGCGATTCCTTTCTCGGTCCTCTTCCCCAACGACCAGTGGATAATCCCCGAATCTCAGTACATCAAGATTAAGGCTATTGCTCGTGTCATGAAGGATGACCCCAGCCTCAAGCTGACCCTTATCGGCTTCTGCGACTATACTGCCTCTCACGAATACAATATGGCTCTTTCCGAGAAGCGTGTTAGAGAAGTCAAGCGTGTCATGATTGAGAAGTACGGTGTTGATGGTGACCGTCTCGCTATTGACTGGAAGGGCAGAACTGTTGCCTTTGGCGACATCAAGTTCTCTGTCAACCGTCGTGTCTCCTTCTACCGTGTGATTGAATAGTGGCAATTCGCTATAGAAATGAAGAAAAGGCGGCTCAATTGAGCCGCCTTTTTTCGTTTGTAGGACTGTGTGTCGAAAAGTGTTGGAATGTATCTGCCGAACGGCGGGTATGGCTGGTGGGGAGAGTTGTCAGAAGGCCGTCACTTTGAAGGCGACACGGCGGTTGGTGGCTCGTCCTTCTTCGGTATCGTTGCCGACCAGGGGGGCACTCTTTCCGAATCCCTTATATCGGATTCGTTTTTCGTCAATTCCTTTGGATATGACATAGTCAGCAACGGCTTTTGCCCGTGCTTCGGATAGTTTGAGATTATAACTCTCTGAACCCTTGTCGTCGGTGTGGCCTTGAATCTCTATCTCCATTTTCGGATAGACTCTGAGCAGTGCGATGAGTTTCATGAGTTCAAAGTGTGATTGCTGGAGCAGGGTGCTTTTGTCGAACTCGAAGAAAATATCTTTCAAGACGAAAGTGCCACCAACGTCAAACGAGGATTGTTCCTGTGAGAGGAAGTTGGAGTCTGCGTTTTGGTCGTCTGTCTCGGGAGGAGTGCAGTTGAGGCACTCGATGGTGACGTTGTCGATGTAGTAGTATGCTCCAGGGAGCAGTTGTGTCAAGGTGTCGGGTTCGGAGTATCCGGAGCGTTCTATTGGGAAGAAGTTCCCTAACGTTACATATTGTTCTCCCCCCTCTGCCACAAAAGTGCCGCTTATCTTCTGCCAACCATCAACACTGTCCAATGGACGGTTGGCCGGGTTGACGACTTGTGGGGCGTATGTCTTGGCGATGGTTTGAGAAATCTGTGAGGTGAGGTGATGGGTCTCTTTCGTCAAGAAAAGGCTGCGGATGGTGTCGGTGATACGATTCTCGGTGAATAGGGCTCCTATTGTGGCGATTGCCCCTGTTGACTCTTCGGAGAGGCTCACATAGAAAGTTGTGCGAATGCTGTCTCCAGGCCGAAGGCGGCGGCGGAGGCGTGTCTGGAGGTATTCTCTGTATTCGGTCTTGCTGCAGTAGATTCCGCAGAAACCTTTGCCTTCTTGAGGCATTTGGTAGCCCAGTTTATTTTTGGGGACTCCGCACTCCCTGCTCCCGCATTCGTTGTAATAGTCGGCGCTTCCTGCGGTGGGCTGATACCATCCGTCAACGATAGTGAGCACCCCTTTGGTCTCCAATTTCCGCGGACACATACGGTATTCTTCAAAGGAACCGTTATACACCAAATTGGTGTGTGCGTCCACACCTGCGGTTTGTGAGTAAACCGTAGGCAGGCAACAAAACAGCCAGCCGATAGAAATCCAAACAATCTTCATTGGCAACGGTTATTGCTGTTGCTTGTATGTAGTCATCATGCTGTCCCAAAGAAGGCTGGCAGTTTTGTCCCAGTTGAATGCCTCCTTCCGCTTTTGGCCTTTCTCAATCAACCCTTTTCGGAGTTCTTGGTCAGAGGCGACTTTCTTCATAGCCTCGGCCATGGCGGTTGCGTCGGAGGGTTCCACAAGGAGGGCTGCATCACCTGCCACCTCGGGCATAGAGGTACAGTTGGAGGTGATAACCGGGGTGTCCGAATGGAATGCTTCGAGTATTGGAATCCCGAATCCCTCGAAAAAAGAGGGATAGACCAACGCCATTGCAGAGGCAAGCATTTGAGCCAGCACTTCTGGATTCGCCCGTCCCATGAAGATTACATCGTCCTTGTGCGTCATGGAGTTATAAGCCAATTCCAACTCGTCTTTCCACCAGGCCCTGTGGCCAATCACCACCAGCTTTGTCTCAGACGCGTCCTCCTGCTTGAAGATGTCGAAGGCGGTGAGCAGCGTGGCGAGATTCTTTCGTTTGAGAATCGTGCTGATAAAGATGAAAAATGGTCGGCCGTTTGTGTGCCTCACTCTCACGAGCTGCTGTTCATCTGCACAGAGCGGGTGGTACTCCTCATGAGCTCCGTCGTACACGACATCGATTTTGTCTGGCGAGATGTGGTACGTCTCGGCTATGTCACTCTTCGAGAACTCCGAGACGGTGGCAATGCGGGTGCTGTAACGGGCGTATTGGGGCGAGAAATGTGTCATAAACCGTTGATGTGACGGTTTGAGATAGTCCTTGCTGTGCTCAAAATTGATGTCGTGGATGACCGTCAGTGTTGGCACGCGGGTTCCGAGTGACATATAGCCGTCGGGCGACAGGAAGAGGTCGATATTGTATTTCTTGAGCGCCCTGCGGAGGCTGTGTTCAAAGAAAACATACCACAGCACGGGGTGGCGGGAGGGGGGTGAGAGTCTGACGGGGTGGACGTTGTTGGAATAGATGAATTGCTGGTCAAAATCCCTGTCGAAGAAGAAATAAAATTCATGTTCGGGGTGAGAGCGTACAATGCGTTTAGCCGTTTCGGCAGTAAACCACCCAATCCCGTCCATCTTTCCAGCCAGCAGGAGGCGGGTGTTGATACCAATATTCATGAGAGCAGGGTCCTTTCGATCACTTGGGGGAAGTATTCCTTCTCTAAGAGGTGAATCTTTGCAGCGAGAGAGTCCGGGGTGTCCTCTTCTGTGATTTGGCATTTGGCTTGGAAGAGTGTCCTGCCGTGGTCGTATTGTTTGTCAACCATGTGGATGGTGATGCCGCTCTCCTTTTCGTGGTTGGCAATCACAGCCTCGTGGACATGATGGCCGTACATACCGGCGCCGCCATAATTGGGGAGGAGTGCAGGGTGAATGTTGATGATTC
Source organism: Bacteroidales bacterium UBA1711 (assembly GCA_002317325.1). Lineage (GTDB taxonomy): Bacteria > Bacteroidota > Bacteroidia > Bacteroidales > P3 > Colimorpha. The sequence goes on along the minus strand of DCJB01000062.1, from coordinate 11,427 downwards.
TATCGGGGAAAGCGGCAAGAATGTCTTGAGGGACCAGCCAAAGAAAACCTGCCAGAATCACCCAGTCAATTTCTCGTTGTTGAAGGAAGCGCAAGACCTCCCCGTCCTCATAAAAGGCTTTGCGACCAAAATAATGGGCGGGGATATTGAGTTGTTTCGCCCGTTCCGCAACAAATGCGTCCTTTCTGTTATATATCACGCAGTCCACTTTGATGGAGTTGCTTGCTGCGAAGTATTCGCTAATTTGTTGGGCATTGGTGCCGTTGCCCGATGCCAGAATAGCCAGTTTAATCATGTGAGACAAATATTTGGATAGAGTAACGCTAATATACTCTAATTGTTGTATTTCGACAATAATTAACATTTCGGGGTATGGGAGGATGTCAAAATTAACAAATAGAAGAGGAAAAGAGTGAAGAAAAGCGGAAGAATTGCAGGACAGGAGGAATCGAAAAACGAAGATTCTTTTCTATTTATCCGATTGATAAATAGAGATGTAGTCTGTTTGTTGTCGGGTTGAAGAGTTAAAAAGTGTGACTATATGAATTTTTTTTCGTTTCTTTGCACCCTGTTAATCTATTAAATTAAATACTGAATAGTATGTCTGAAATTACAACCAAAGTAACGGCTATCATTGTTGATAAGCTTGGAGTTGATGAGAAAGATGTTACGCTGGAATCCAGTTTTACTAATGATCTCGGTGCAGACTCTTTGGACACGGTGGAACTGATAATGGAACTTGAGAAGGAGTTTGCCATCACGATTCCCGACGAGGAGGCTGAGAAGATTGTCACCGTTGGTGATGCAGTCTCCTTCATCGAGAAGAATTTGAAATAGTCTATTCTGATTCAGTATCAATGAATCTGAAGCGAGTTGTAATCACAGGTCTCGGCGCGCTTACTCCTGTTGGAAATACTGTTCCGCAGATGTGGGATGCGTTGCTTGGGGGAGTGAGCGGTGCCGGTCCGATTACACATTTTGATGCAACCCAGTTCAAATGCCGCATTGCAGCCGAGGTAAAGGGCTTTGATGCCGGCGTTTTTTTTGACCGTAAGGAGTCTCGCAAGCTTGACCGTTTCTCGCAATACGGCTTGGTGGCGGTTGATGAGGCCGTCCGGGATGCCGGGTTAGAGGCAGGTGGGCTGAACCTTGACCGTGTGGGTGTTGTTTTCGGCACCGGCATGGGCGGAGTCGGCACTTTTGAAGGTGAGGCAATCTCATACGCCCAAACCGGATTCGTTCCTCGCTTTAGTCCTTTTTTTGTCACCAAGACGATAGGTGATATTTGTGCGGGGCAGATTTCCATCAAGTACGGTTTTCGCGGGCCGAACTTTTCCACCATGGCTGCCTGTGCGTCGTCGGCCATAGCCGTGAGCGAAGCTTTCACGCTGATCAGGCTTGGGAAGGCCGATATTGTTGTTTCCGGGGGCAGCGAGGCTGCGATAATACCGTGCAGTATCGGCGGGTTCTCTTCCATGCAGGCGCTTTCGACCCGAAATGACGACCCGGCGACGGCCTCACGACCCTTTGACAAAGACCGCGACGGCTTTGTCCTTGGCGAGGGAGCCGGTGTCCTTATCCTTGAGGAACTGGAGCACGCCAAGGCGCGCGGAGCCAAGATATATGCCGAGATAACGGGTAGCGGGCTTTCGGCCGACGCGTTCCATGTGGCGGCTTCCCATCCTGAGGGGCTCGGTGCCATGAATGCAATGCGTTTGGCGGTAGAGGACTCCGGTATGTCGTTGACCGACGTGGACCATATCAATACGCATGGCACCTCCACACCCATAGGTGATGTGTCCGAACCCAAGGCGGTGGTCTCGCTCTTTGGCGACCATGCTCGTTCCCTGACGCTCAACTCCACCAAGTCCATGATGGGTCACCTCTTGGGTGCGGCGGGGGCGGTGGAGGCCATAGCCACGGTCTTGGCGGTCAAGAATGATGTTGTTCCGCCCACCATCAACCACTTCACAGATGACCCCGACATTGCCCCGCTGGATTTCTCGTTCAACAAGCCTACCTGCCGCCGTGTAGATTTCGCCCTCAGCAATGCTTTCGGTTTCGGCGGACACAATGCCTGTTTGGCATTTCGCAAATATTAGTATGCTGAATTTCTTTCGTTATAGAGGCGAACACCGAGAATTTTACCTTTTCTTCAAAAACATCTTGGGCTTTACGCCCCGCAACACCAGTCTCTATCAGATAGCCTTCATCCACAAGTCCAAGTCATTGGACATGGGGCAGGGGAGAAAGGTGAACAACGAGCGGTTGGAGTATCTTGGCGATGCCGTGCTGAGTGCCGTGGTGGCCGAGTATCTCTACAAGAAGTATCCCCGGCGCGAGGAGGGCTTCCTCACCGAGATGCGTTCGAAGCTGGTGAGTCGTGCCAACCTCAACAAGCTGGCGCAGCGCATAGGTCTCTCGCAGCTGATACAGTACAACAAAGAGTCGCAAGGCGTCTTCAAGTCAATTGACGGTGATGCTTTTGAGGCCTTGGTGGGAGCCATCTACCTTGAGAAAGGCTACAAGTTCACCCGCCGAATCATAGTTGACAAGCTCATCAACACCTACCTTGACGTGGATACCATGGCCAACACAGAATGGAACTTCAAGAGCAAGCTCATTGACTGGGGGCAGAAGTGCCACAAGAAGATTTCCTTCGAGGTCATGCACGCCTCTTCCAAGAAAGGCGAGGCCCGCAGACAGTACGATGTGAGGGTCCTCATCAGCGGAGAGCCTCACGAACACGCCATTGAGTTTTCCATTAAGGCTGCCGAGCAACTGGCTGCCGAGAAGACCTATAAGAAGCTTCAAGAAGAGGGGGTCATACCTCCGCACGTCGAGGCCGAGTAGTGCGGCTACCACTTCAGCCTCATCTGAATCCTCCACTGCTGACGGTGCGGGACGCTGATTAGTTCGTAGCCCGACCCGAAACTGTCTTTGTCGGTATAGACCGTAACCCCGTATTTGAATCCGATACTCCAGTGTTCCGTGACCTCCCACTTCAGCAGGAGGTAGCAGCGCCAGCCCTCGTTTTGGAAGACCACGCTGTTGGACTGGTAGATGAAGCCGCTCTCCATCGTGTAGAGCCGTGCCTCGTAGTCGTCGATGTCGAACAGGGTGATACGTGCGGCCAAAGTGAGCGGCACCCGTTGCGGCCGCAGTTGAACGTCTTGGTAGAAGAGCAGCCCTTTGTCGGCCTGGGTCACCTCCCCGTGGTAGTGGGCGTATGCCACCCGTGTCACCAGTTTGAAGATGCCGTTCTCATAAGCCACCTCGCCCTGGAGCTGCCGCCGGTAGGTCTGCTCAAGCACATAACATCCGTTCTCCTGATGGGTGGGGGTGACGTTGCGTGCTTTCTCCTTGTAGCGGAAGCTGAGCCGCAGCGTCAGTCCTTTCACATGCCTAAAGGGGCGTGCCAGCGCGAGGTTGTACTCCTGCCCGACGCTTGGGGCATAGACGAGGTACTTCATGTGCGGGAATCGGAACCAGTCGGCCGAGGCGGTGGCCTGTATGCCCAAGGGCAGCAGCCCTTGATAGTTGACACCCGCGCCCTCTTCGTTCTGTGGGTATCCGTTCTGCCCTAAGCAGGAGGCGTGCAGGTTGTGGTAGGTGGGCGAGTAGTAGCGGAGACTGGCGCTGAGGCGGTGGTTGTTGTTCACGATGAACTCCATGCCCGCAATTGCTGCGGGGCTGACGTTGCGGCTGCTGCTGTCCGGGGACGTATTGACGCACACAGCCCCTTCGCCAAACAGCAGCAGTCTTCTGTACCGATAGGCGAAATCGAGGCCGAAATTGGCGTTTTCCCGTCCTCGAAAGGCGTTGTCGTTATAGACGTACTTCTGGGGGATAATCTCCTTGCTGAAGCGTGTCGAAACGCCCGTCAGGCCCACGGTCAGGTTGCGGGTGTGGAAAGACAGATGGCCGCCGAAGAGCTGTTCGTCCACCTGGTGCTTCTTCTTCAGTTCGGTCTGCGTGCGGTAGTAGCCCGAGTTGTAGAGGCTTTGCACCCAGTCGATGGTGCTGTCCGTAGCCGCCTTGCGGGGGAGAGTGGCGCTGCGGTCGGTCAGCGAGTAGAAGGCGGTCAGGCTCCAGTGGCTGGCCAGCGACAGAGTGGCGGCGGCGCCCCGCAAATAGCCGTACTCGGTGAAGGCGCCGTTGGGGCGCAGGCCGACCCCGAAGCGGCTGATGTTTGTCCCCATGGGATAGAAAGAACTGTAGCCGCTCCACAGCGTCAGTCCCTGGCCGAACTGCAAGTGATACTGTCCCGCGACTGCGCGCTGTAGGTAGAACAGGTTCTTCTTTCCCTTGCGGGTGAGGCCCATCCGCTGCTTCTTCACCTTCCCGATGTCGTTCACCATCAAGCTGTAGCCGTAGAAGTCGAAACCCTGCCGCTGGCTGCCGCTGAAGAAGGCCTCCCCGGGGTCTTTGTCGCCCGACAGTTGCAGCTGCACCCGGTCTTTGTACTTGAATACATAGCGCCACAACAGGCGGAGGTTGTCGCCCTCGTAGATGCTGTCCCTGTAGCCGCGGGCCTGCTCCACCGTTCCGCCCGCCCCCACAATCAGGTTGTGTCGTCCTTGGGTCAATATCTCTTTCAGGGTGACGGGCTTCGGCTGCTCCGAAGGTCCGGCAAATATCAGCGGCTTCAACAGCTCCACCGTTGCGGAGTCGAACCCCTCCACGCCGTAGAGCTCGTCGGTGGTGGCCAATCGTCCATAGAGTGCCACGTGTGCTTTGAGGCAGCTGATTTGGAGCGAGCTTACGAATGGGAATATCCTCAGTCCGCAAGCGGTGTCGTTCACGTTGACGGGGTTTTCCAAGCACTCGGCGTACAGTTCGGCCAGTTCCTGCACATCTTCTTCGCTTCCCTCTTCGGAGACCACTTCCATGTAGTGCCGCCAGTTATAGGGCATCGACTCCTGCCCCTGTCCCCGCAGGGGTGCCAGCAGGGCAAGCACTGCCGCAACAATCCATGGCAGCCTTCCCCTCATGGCAGAGTGGCGATAATGGGCAGGTGGTCGCTGAAGCCGCCGAGGTATTTCATGCCCGAATAGGTTCTGAACGGCTTCTGTCCGAGATAGCGGCTGTCGTCGGTCAGCAGGAAGTCCGGGGCGAATATTTCCACCTTCAGCCGCCGGTTGGCAATCATCTGGTCGATGCACGACCAAGCGTCCTTGTATTTGTAGGTGCCTGTGCCTTTTGGGGTGTGGACCATGAGGTTGAGGAATCCGCAGCCGTTCTGCTCGTCTCTGCCGAAAGCCAAGCCCTTGCGTATGGCCTCTTCGTCGGGCGAGGCGTTGAAGTCGCCCATGGCCAACACCAGCGCCCCAGGGTGGTGGTGATGCACGCTATCCATCGTCCGCAGGAGCGTGTGGGCAATCCTCATTCGGTGGCGGTCGGCTGTGGCGCCGCCCAGTTTGGAGGGCCAGTGATTGATGAAGAGGTAGCAGGTGTCGGCACCGCCGAGAACGCCCTCCACCATCAGGATGTCGCGTGTGAAGAACCCTACGGCGGAGTCGGAGACCCCGATTGGACGAGCTTCAATCAAGCCGAACTGGTCGGTGCGGTAGATGAGGGCGCAGTCCACGCCCCGCCGGTCGGGCGAGTCGAAGTGGACGAAACCGTAGCCCATCCGCCGCAGCGGGGTGAAGAGGCAGAGGTCTCGCAGCACCGCTGAGTTCTCCACCTCGGCCAGACCCACCACTGCCGGCCACCCCATGGCGGCCACCGTCCGATAGATGTTGTTGCGTTTATGGGCGTAGCGTTTTTGGGTCCAGTGGTTCTCGCCGTCGGGGGTGAAGGCTTGGTCTTCGTGCAGGGAGTCGCGGCGGGTGTCGAAGAGGTTCTCCACGTTCCAGAAAGCGATGTGCCATCGCCCGACAGGCTGGCTGGAGCAGCAGGCCGCCCAGCACACCATTGCGGCGATGGCACAAGCTAATCGCATGAGGGCCTCAAATCAGGTTCATCGACTTCTTGATGGATTCAATCTTTTCGTCGAGCATGGCGTTGGTCTTGTCGAAACAGTCTTTGCAGCACAAGTCGCCTTTCACGCCGAAATAGTATTTGATTTTAGGCTCGGTGCCGCTGGGTCGCACGGTCACCTTCTCGCCGGCTTCGGTGAAGAATTGCAGCACGTTGCTGGCGGGCAGGTCAATAGGTTCGCTCTTGCCCGTGAGCAGGTCGGTGCTGGTCTTCAGCTTGTAGTCTTTGAGGCAAACCACGCGGCTGCCGTCGATTTCGGCGGGCGGGTTCTCGCGGTAGTCCTTCATCATCTGCTGAATCTCCTCGGCGCCGCTCTTGCCCTTGCGCACCACGCTTAGGAGTCCCTCCTTGTAGAAGCCGTACTCCCTGTAGAGGTCCACCAGCACGTCGAAGAAGGTCTTGCCCTGCTCGCGCGCCCAGGCGGCTATCTCGGCAATCATAGAGCAGGCGGCCACGGCATCTTTGTCTCTCACAAAGTCGCCTATCATGTAGCCGTAGCTCTCCTCGCCGCCCATGATAAAGCGTTCGGAACCTTCGCACTGGCGAATCTTGTCGCCGATGAACTTGAAGCCCGTCAGCACGTCGTACACCTTCACGCCCGCCCGTTTGGCGATGTCGGCGGGCAGCTCGCTGGTGACGATGGTCTTCACAATGTACTCGTTACCTGCGAGGCGGCCGCCCACTTTCCATTCCTTCAGCAGGTAGTAGGCCAGCACCGAGAAAGTTTGGTTGCCGTTGAGCAGCATCCACTCGCCGTCGGGGCGCTTCACCGCCACGCCCACGCGGTCGGCGTCGGGGTCGGAGGCAAAAACGATGTCGGCGTCAATCTCCCGTGCCAAATCCACGGCCATTTTCATGGCGGCTTTTTCCTCGGGGTTGGGGCTGGGAGTGGTGGGGAAGTTGCCGTCGGGCACGGCTTGTTCCTTCACCACGTTCACGTTGGAGAAGCCCAGTTTCTCCAGCATTTTGGGAATGAGGGTTATGCCTGTGCCGTGCAGCGGGGTATAGACAATCTTCAAGTCGTGGTGCTTGCGGATGAGTTCGGGGTGGAGCGAGTTCTTCTCGATACGGTCGAGGAACAAGTTGTCCACCGCTTCGCCAATCATCTCAATGTTGCTTTCGCCGCCGGCCATCTTCACGTCTTCGAGACGCTGAATCCTCATCACTTCGTCAATGACGTTAGAGTCGTGGGGCGCCACCAGCTGGCAGCCGTCGTCCCAGTAGGCCTTATAGCCGTTGTACTCCTTGGGGTTGTGGCTGGCCGTCAGCATCACGCCGGTTTGGCAGCCCAGCTGCCGTACGGCAAACGACAGTTCGGGCGTGGGGCGCATACTGTCGAAGAGATATACCTTGAATCCGTTAGCGGCCAACACATGGGCGGTAATCTCGGCAAACTCGCGGCTGTGGTTGCGGCTGTCGTGCGAAATGGCGGCCTTGATGGGCGAGGCTTTGGGGAAGCATTTCTTCACATAGTTGGCCAGACCTTGGGTGGCCATAGCCACGGTGTATTTATTCATGCGGTTGGTGCCCACGCCCATAATGCCGCGCAGTCCGCCGGTGCCGAACTCCAGGCTGCGGTAGAAGCTCTCGTTCAGTTCGGCCGGGTCGTCCATCATGAGGCGGATAGCCTGTTTAGTTTCTTCGTCGTAAGACCCTTCGAGCCAGTGCTTGATGTTGGCTTTTGCTGAAGCGTCGATGTTGAGGTTGTCGATATAGTCCATAGTCTGTTTTGGGTTTTAAAAGTTGTTATACAAATGTGATTCGGTGAATTGGAGGCGGCGGGTGCTACAGCCGCAGCAAGGCTTGGCGTATCTCGTTTTCGTCGATAGCCAGGTCTATCACGGGTGCACCGGGTTCCTTGAGCAGCACGCAGCGTATTTCGCCCGCGGCGTTCTTCTTGTCCTGCCGCATGAAGCGGAGAATATTCTCGGAGTCGGCCAGAGAATAGTGGGGCATGGGGGTGAGGCGTGCTGCCACCTCGCGGTAGCGTTCTGCGATGGCGGCGTTCAGGCCCAGTTTGCCCACCGAGAGGGCGAGTGCCGCTGCCATGCCTATGCCCACCGCCCGACCGTGGCTGAGGGGGGTGCCCTGCTGTAGGCTGAAGGCCTCGATGGCGTGGCCGAAGGTGTGGCCGAAGTTCAGAATGTGTCTTGTTCCAAGGTCGTAGGGGTCGGCTTTGACCACTGCGTTCTTTATCTCCGCACAGGCGGCAATCATGTCGGGCGGCAGTGTCGGGTTGACGCCGAGCATTGAGTCGCACAGGGGGCCGTACAAATCGCTTCCCGCAATCAGGAAGGTCTTGAGCATCTCGAACACGCCGTCCGTCAGTTCGTCGGGGGGCAGCGTTTGCAGGAACTCGGGGTCTATGCACACGATGTCGGGCTGGTGGAAGAAGCCTGCCTGGTTCTTGAAGCCGCCGATGTTCAGGGCCGTCTTGCCGCCGATGGCGGCATCGGCCATGCCCACGAGAGTGGTGGGGATGTTGATATGGCGTACCCCCCGCTTGAATGCGGCAGCCACAAAGCCCCCGAGGTCGCTCACACAGCCGCCCCCGAGGTTCACAATCACGCTGTGGCGGTCGGCCCCCGACTCGCACAGCGACTCCCACACCTGGGCGGCGATGGCGGGTTCTTTGCCCGCCTCGCCCGCTGGCACCTCTATCAGTTCCGACATCTGGAGCGGTTCCACCTGTGCCACCAAGGGTGCAAGGCAGTGCTGGTAGGTGTTCTCGTCGAGGATGATAAAAAATCGGGCCTCGCTATAGGCTTTGCCTTTCAGCATTCGGCTCAGGCGGCGCAGGGGCGCGGTAGAGGAAGGGAGAATTATTTTCATGGCGTAGCGGGGTGGACCGGTTAGTTCTCGACAGGTTTCACCAGCAGTTGGGCGGTGGCGCGCGACCGCTGCTGCAGCACGATGGGGCGTCCATCGACTATCTGGTCAATAATGCTTTGGGTGTAGTATCGTATAGTCACGAGCTGCAGTCCCCGGTTGTAGCGCAGCCTGAACTGGGCCGAGAGCCCCTGTTGCAGCTGCTCCAGCAGCATTGCGTTGTCGTCAATGCAGATAGAGAAACTCAGGGCGGAGTTCTGCATCAGGTTCACCCGTATGTTCAGCCGGGCCAAGAGCGAGAATATCTCCCGCAGGTTGTTTTCGGCGATGAAGCTGAAGTCTTTGGGCAGGATAGAGAGCAGCGTTTGGTTGTTCTTGAGGATGTAGAGCGGGGTGAGTGGGCGTATAGTGTCAAACGGGCCCACCACCGACCCCTCGGCCTCGGGGTTGAGGAACGACTTGATATGCAGTTTGATATTCTTGTTTTGGATGGGCTTCACCGTCTTGGGGTGTATGACGCTGGCGCCGTAGTAGGCCAGTTCGATGGCCTCGTTGTATGGGATTTGCTCTATCTTGACGGTGTCTTTGAAGTGCTTAGGGTCGGCGTTGAGGAAACCGGGCACGTCCTTCCAGATGGTCATGCTCTCGGCGTCGAGGCAGAAGGAGAGGATAGAGGCGCTGTAGTCGCTGCCCTCGCGGCCGAGGGTGGTGGTGCATCCGTCTGCGGCAGCGGCGATGAAGCCCTGCGTCACCACCGTGCCGTCGCCGAGGGCGGCGAAGGCGGAGTTGGCGGCCGCTTGGGTGGCCGCAAAATCCACCAGTCCCTCGCGGTAGTTGGAGTCGGTGCGAATCACCTGCCGTATGTCCAACCATCGGTTGGGCACCCCCGCGCTGCGGAGGAAGTGGCTGATGATGGTGGTGGAGAGGAGTTCGCCGAAGCACACGGTCTGGTCGTAGTCGTAGTTGTAGGAGGAGGGTTCGCGCCGGGTGGCGGCTTCCAGCTGAGCGAAGAGCTGCCGCAGGTCGGCAAACACCTCGTGTCCGGGGTCGGGGAACAGCTCGTGCGCCATCTGGTCGTGGTAGTCGCGCAGCTCTTCCATCATGCGGGGGTGTTCCTTGGCGGGCCGCACCCCCGGCACCAGCTGTTCCAGCCGGTTGGTAGTCTTGCCCATGGCTGACACCACCACCAATAGGCCGCCGTCGCAGCTACGTCGCACAATCTCGGTCATGTTCCGCACGGCCGCTGCGCTGTTGACGGACGCGCCGCCAAATTTGAATACTCTCATAATGCCCCCTTTCAGTATTTCGTGCTCAATACCCGTTTCATGTCGCGCTGCGAGTCCTTCTCCTTAATGCTCTCGCGCTTGTCGTAGAACTTCTTGCCGCGTGCCAGCGAGATGAGCAGCTTGGCGCGTCCTGCGGGGTTGACAAACAGCTTCACGGGTATGATGGTGAAGCCCCGCTCCTTGATTTTGTTCTGCAACTTGCGCAACTCGCGGCGGTTGAGCAGCAGTTTGCGGTCGCGTTTGGCCGGGTGGTTGAGGTAGGAGCCGAAGCGATACTCCGATATGTGCATTTGCTTTACGAACAGTTCGTTGCCAATAAAGGCGCAGTAGGAGTCGGTCAGGTTGGCTTTGCCGTCGCGTATCGACTTAATCTCGGTGCCGGTCAGCACCAGCCCCGCCGTGTAGTCGTCGAGCAGAAAGTATTCGTATTCGGCCCGCTTGTTCCTTATCTCGATGATGTTTTTCTCTTCCATGTCGCGTTAGTTCGGCGTTGAGAACAGTACAACGCTGTTTGCCGCCCTTTATTGTCCATGTGGACGCATTTCTCACCAAGCCGCCGGCAGCGGCTGCCGGCGGGCGTTTTTTCTCCGATTGAAAGTTTTGTCGTATCTTTGCAGCCGTATAAATACTCATCGCAATGAAAAAAACTGCTCTTTTTCTGTTGATTCTCACGCTCTGCTGCGGTGTCTATGCCCAGCAGCCCCAGTGCGCCGGCGGCCACGCCGGCTGCAGCTCATCGGACAAGGCCTGCTGTGCGGGCAAGGCTAAAATGGAGTCGCTCTCGGTTGAGGCTTTCGCCAAGCGCATTGAGGCCTCGAAGGTGGTTGTGGTCGATGTGCGCACCGCCAAGGAGTTTGCCGAAGGCCACCTGAAAGGGGCTTTGAACGTGGTGTGGGACAAGGATTTTGAGGCTCATGTGCAGGCTGCCCGGCTCTGTCCCCACAAGACAGTGGCGCTCTACTGCCGCAGCGGTCGCCGCAGCAAGGCTGCAGCCGAGGCGCTGGTGAAGATGGGCTACCAAGTGGTGGAGCTGGACAAAGGCATAGTGGGCTGGCAGCAGGCGGGCTTTCCCGTGGAGAAGTAGTCCCCTATTGTTCCGCCTCGTCGCGGGAGTAGTGCTCCGCCACGCGGTCGAGCAGTGCCAAGGTCTCGTCCAAGGTGGTGGTGCTCACCAGCGGAATGCGGAACTGGCGGAAGTCGCGCAGCCCCTTGAAGTAGCCGCCGTAGTGCTTGCGCATCTCGAAAATGGCGGTGCGCTCGCCCTTGAATGCGGCTGAGGCCGTCAGGTGGCGGCGGCACACGTCGGCGCGTTCGGCCACGGTCACAG
>DCJB01000113.1:902-9985 GCA_002317325.1 Bacteroidales bacterium UBA1711 | reverse complement strand
GGAGAAGCAGTAATCCCCTTCGTGCTGGAGAAACTGAAAAGTTCTTGTGCCGAAGAAGCAGTAATGCCCTTGTGTCGGAGAAACTGAAAAGCCCTGGTGGCGGAATGGTAGACGCGGTAGACTCAAAATCTGCTGTCAGCAATGGCGTGAGGGTTCAAGTCCCTCCCGGGGTACGGAACGGTGGTCGAAAGGCCACCGTTTTTTGCGGTCTTCTCTTTCATATTTTGAGAAGCTTCGTATCATATCATCCTTATTTTCAAGAAGTTGGTGTAATGGACAAATATTAGGCTGCTTTTGAGGAGTCGTTCACTAATGGACAAAAATTAGGCTGTTTTTCCATCCGCATTTTTGCCAATTGAAAATAAGTTTGTAACTTTGCACCGCCGACTGAAGCGGAGTTGGGTTCTGCTGGGGAGCAACCCAACAAGGAATAAGTTGGCCGCATACGACAAATCAAGCGAAAGGGTGGAGGGTATCCACCCTTGCTTTATTTGGCGGAGCGAGATGCCTCAAAAAACCCAATAATGAGCTTTTCCCGACGTTTGCAACTCAGTCCATTGTGGCTGCGCAGCATTCTCTTGAGTTGGGAAAAGTGCCCGTCGATAAGGTTGGTGGTGTTCGGTATTCCGAGTTCAACGTCATTGCACCAGGTGGATAGCAGTGGCAGATTCCGTCTGACACTCAGGTATGCGCTACGCAGCTTTTTGTGCATATAACGGCTCTTTCCGGACTCGGGATTCTCTGACCTTTCTTTCAAATAGCCATCCCATTTTGCACACCACGCCCCAAACACGCCCTCGAATGTCTCTTTGTCGGTCTTGGCAAGCAGGTCCACTATCTTCTTCAATTCCAATGCCGCTTCCGTTTTGGGATGTTTCGTGAGATACTTGCGCACAGTCTTCTGTTGATGGAACTGGCACAGCTGAACCTTCTTGGCTGGAAACATGCCGGCAAGCCCTCTGCGTCCGTCCATCACCAGCGCAAGGATCTCATACCCTCCCTCCTCTAATTCGGCTATGCCTTGTGCGTACAGGGCATTGGTCTCACTCTTCACAAAATGCCACAGGAGATCCCTGCCTGTCAAGGCATCTTTGAACAGCATCACACCATACTCGCGACCCCAGTGGGTGGTGTCCATCAACACTACAACCTTATTGGGTGTCGTCGGGCTCGCAGGCGGATGATACGAATCCAGCACCCTTTTAATCGTGCGAGGTGAGCAACCGTATTTCTCTGCCAGTTGGGAGTATGTCTGTTTGAGTTCGGTATATTCCCGCCAAATGACAGAAGCATCTTTTCGATTTCCGCATAGAAACTGCTTCCCACAGGCATGGCATTTGTACATCTGCCGCCCATTTGCCATGCCATTTTTCTTAGTGATTGGGCTACCACAGTGAATGCATTTTTTTGTTCATGACCTTTGAAACGGCATATTCCGTTGGTTATTACATAAGATACAAGGATTATAGCCTAATATTTGTCCATTACGTCTAATAATCAATAGGTTGAATTAAAAAATTCCAAAGTATTGATGCAAAAGTATTTCAAAGTAATACATTTAGAGTTGAAGGAAACGCACACACACCACTATTTCGGAAGCATAAAAGCCATGTGCGACAACTTTGGGAAGGAGCAAATCGGGATTACTTATTCATACGCCCGCAACCTCAAACTCCACGAGACGAAATTCTACGAGAACAACCTGTGCGTCATCCGACAGGGGGAGTTGGTGACAACTCCAAAGAAAACGGAATAAACAAACCTCCAGCCGAGCAAAAAGGTGGTATGCAAAACGAAAAAGAAAACGAAATGTCAGTCAGGGACGCTGTTGAAGAGATGAAGCAGGAGGGCAAAAAGGTTCTCACGCTCATCATCAAACTGAAATACCTTGAAGAAATCATCGCTGGGACGAGAAAGGTCGAGCGCAGAGAGGTGAAGGAGTCCAACTGTACAAGGCTCATCCAGTTCGACAAGTCGGGCAAGCGGTTTCTGATTGATGAGGAGGAACACGCAATCCCAGTCCACTACGATGCCCTGTTGCTGTACGCTGGCTTCCACAAAGAACACAGCGCACTTGTGGAGGTCGTTGATGCAAAAGAAGAGTTCTTCTATGACGAGAACGGAGAGGTTATTTGTTACGAAGATGTTGACGGCACGACTTATCCGTCACACATAGTGTATAGCCTTGGTCGTGTCATCGCAAAGGATGTACGCCCGAAGCAGCGAGACACGGCACCCATGAACGCCACAGGTGCCGAGGAATAGGCGGGGAGGCTACCAAAGAGCCACCTTGCCCATTTCGCCAAGGTCAATGCTGGCGGTCTTCGCCCCGAGTGCCTTGAACGCACGGAGGATTGATGAGTAGGCGGGGCTTTTGCCGTTCTCTATCTTCGATACCTGTGCCTTTCTCACGCCCATGCGCTCACCCAACTGCTCTTGGGTAAGCCCCTGCCGTTTGCGCTCTGCCTTGATGGCTTCCCCGATGCGGTAGTCGTCAAGTGCCTTGCGAACCTCTGCTTCGTACTCTTCCCTTTCGGGAGTGCCTTTCTCGCCGATGTACTGGTCGAGCATCTGTTCTTGTGTCATTGCGTCCATGTCCGTTATTTTTTGAAGTATTGATTTCTGATTTGTTCTGCCTTTGCAATCTCTTTCTTTGGCGTTTTCTGTGTCTTCTTCTCTATCCCATGAGTTGCGACAATGAGCGTGTCCGTGCGGGTGTCCCAAAACGAGAACAGCCTGTACGCCCTACCGCTATACTCTGTGCGGAGTTCCCATATTTCCGACCCTTCAAGTTTCTTGAACAGCCGTGTGTCCTTCACCCCAGCACGCACCAAGTCAGCATTAAGCAATATCTTGCGTCTCGCCTTGTCGGGCAATGCACCGATAAATTCTTGTGCTTCTTTGAGATATACAATTTTCGTTTCCATCCTTTACCGTGTTTGATGATGCTAAAATACAAAATATTTCCGACATAGGAAACTTTTTGGATTAAAAAAACCGTTCTTTTCACGGAACGGCTCCTGTCAGTTAATCTATGTATAGCGAAATGAAAAAAGAAAAGTCGGTATTATTACGACAGGTCGTCAGCACTTATGCGTGTGGTGAGCTGGATGAGACCCAGCAGCTTGCCCAGAGCGTAGTAGCGGACGGCATCAAGTGCGTGATTGAAATCACCGCCCCCAGTTCTCCTTGTATCGTGGTTATGTTAAGTAGGTAGTACGAAAACAAGCCAAGAATAGCGTACTGCTTTCATGAAGTGCAAGTTTAGTTCCACCGTCCACCGTCCACAGTTCACTAAAAAAAATGAGGAGGGAAACGTCAAGTTTCCCTCCTCATTGTTTTTCTGTTAGACAACTCAATTGGCAGATTGTACAAGAGAGTCAATTCTTGCCTTGATGGCCTTCTGCTCATCGAACATTTCTAAGCGGGCATAGACGACCTTCAATGCGTTGAGGCAGTCGAAGAGATTTTTGCGGTTGAGGGCTTGGGTTTCGGCATCGAGAGCATCAATGAAACTGATGGCACTGGTGAGGTAAGGTATTGACTTGCGGAAGAAGTCCTTGCTCTCATCTTCGTACTTGGCAGCGAGACCGGTCTCGTCCTCAAGCGGCACATTCTGAGCATCATTCAGCTTGTCAACGGCACGGTTATACATCATCTTGCCTAATCCGAAGTTGGCCACAAACTGGTTGGGCAGCGCAGTCAGCGATTCCTGATAACGGGCCTCGGCTCCGGCAAAGTCCTGCACGTTCTCAAGCGTGGCGCCGGCAATGGCCAGCACCTGCGCATGGATTTCCATCTTGTCCTTAGTCTTCTCCAAGGCGTTTTGAATCTCCGCATTACCCTTCTCCATATTGCCCTTCAGCATATAGGCCTCCGCAAGCATCATATTGGCATTGTAGTCTTCGGGACAGAACTTCACATAGTTGGCGGCAAGCTTCAGCGCCTCGTTGGTGTCGCCGTTCTGCTTGTAAATCTTAAACAGCGTGGTATAGACAAGGTTGTCCTTGGTCTTCGTTCTCACGAGAGGCTTGAAATACTTCAGCACCTTCTCGTTATCTTGGGCGTTCATGGCAGCACGGCCGGCCAGTATGTAAGAGTCGGCCGCATACTCCTTCATGGCGCACTCGTTAAATATCTTCACCGACTCGTCGCACAGGGTCATGCACTTCACCCAGTCCTTCTCCTCGCGGAAAGCTTTGACGGCGCGCTGGTAGTACTCGTTGCCCACGAATCCGAAGACATTGTTGTTGCCGCTGGCAAACTCTTTATCGGTGTCTAATTCCTTGCAGCGGAATGCGGCATCCCGAGCCTTCTCGAGCCATTCGGCATCAAGCTCTTTGTACTTCGACTTGGGTTTGGCGACCTCGCCGCCAATCTGACTGTAGATAAGGCCGGCGTAATACCAAGTCTTGGCGTCGTCCTTGGTCTGGTCGTTAGTGCAGGCCTGGTCAATCAGTTTCTTTGCCTTGTCAAGATAGCCTCTTCTCATTGCCTCAGAAGCACTCTGCACGTTGAGGTTCTGAGCGCCGGCTGCAAGTCCCATGGCCGCAAAAGCCAGAATTAAAGCGATTTTTTTCATGGTTGTGGAATTATTATTATATGTTTGTTAATCGTGAATAGTGAATAGTGAATAGTGAATAGTGAATTGTGAATTGTGAATCGTGAATCGTGAATAGTGAATAGTGAATTGTGAATAGTGAATAGTGAATAGTGAATAGTGAATAGTGAATTGCGAATAGTGAATCGACAATTGGGGGCGAATAAAGAGAATTCTTAATTCTTAATTCTTAATTCTTAATTCTTAATTCTTAATTCTTAATTCTTAATCGTGTCTTCGTTTTCCGATGGCACTTTGGTGATGGAGGCGATGAAGTCCTTGCCCCTCAGGTTGATGAGCTTCACTCCCTGGGTGTTGCGACCGATAACCCTCAGGTCGTTCACCTTCATGCGTATGATGATGCCTGAGCGGTTGATTATCATCAGGTCTTCCTCATCGTTCACATTCACGAGGGCGATGAGTCCGCCCGTCTTCTCCGTCACCTTCATAGCGTTCACCCCCTTGCCGCCGCGGTGGGTCTTGCGGTAGTCGGCCAGTTCGGAGCGTTTGCCGAAGCCCGTCTCACTCACCACGAGAATATTCTCCTTCTCGTCGTTCGAGGTGAGCAGCCCCACTATGCAGTCTTCCTCGCTCTCTATCTTCATGCCCTTCATGCCGGAGGCGGTGCGTCCCTGTTCGCGGAACTCCGACTCGTCGCAACGCACCACCTTGCCCTCTTTCGAGGCCAATATCAACTCGCTGTTGCCGTCCGTGAGGCAGGCCGTAATCAACTCGTCCCCTTCGCGGATGCCGAGAGCGATAATGCCGTTGGCCCTCGGGTGGGAGTAGGACTCGAGCGATGTCCGCTTCACGACTCCCTTACGGGTGCACATCACGATGTAGTGGTTCTGCAGGTAGTCCTCGTCGCTGAGGGTCTTCACGCTCACGTAGGCCTTCACCTTGTCGTTGGGCTCGATATTGATCATGTTCAGTATCGGCCGCCCCTTGGTGTTCTTCTCTCCCTCGGGCACCTCGAAAGCCCGCATCCAGTAGCAGCGTCCCTTCTCAGTGAAGAAGAGCAGGTAGTTGTGGTTGGTGCACATGAAGATGTGCTCCACAAAATCCTCGTTGCGCAGCGAACTGCCTTTGGACCCCACGCCGCCGCGCGTCTGCGCCTTGTACTCCGTGAGGAGCGTGCGCTTGATATACCCCATGTGGGAGATAGTGACCACCACCTCGTCGTTGGGGATGGTGTCCTCTATACGGAAGTTGGAAGCGTCGTATTTGATTGCCGTGCGGCGGTCGTCGCCGTACTTGTCTCTAATCTCAATCAACTCGCCCTTGATGACCTCGAACAGCACATTCCTGTCGCCGAGTATCTCCTTGCAGCGGGCAATGAACCTGAGCTTTTCGTCATACTCGTCCTGCAGCTTCTGATGTTCGAGACCCGTGAGCTGGCGGAGGCGCATCTCGACGATAGCCGTCGCCTGCAGCTCGCTGAACTGCCAGGTGTCCATCAGCCCCTGCTTGGCATCTTCCACCGACTTGGAGCTCTTGATGAGCTGTATTATCTCGTCGATGATGTCAATGGCGCGGAGGAAGCCTTCAAGAAGGTGGGCGCGCTTCTCCGCCTCGGCCATCTCAAACCGGGTGCGGCGGGTGACCACCTCCTCGCGGTGCTCCACAAAGTTGCGGATAAGGTCCTTGAGGTTCAAGAGCATGGGCCGCCCGTGAACGAGGGCGATATTGTTGACCGCAAAGGAACTTTGCAGCTCGCTCATCTGGAACAGCTTGTTCAGGATGACATTCGGCACCACATCGTGCCGCAGCACATACACCACCCGTATGCCGTCCTTGTCGCTCTCGTCCCTGATGTCGGTAATGCCCACTATCTTGCCGTCTTTCACCAACTGAGCCTGCTTCTTAATCATCTCGCTCTTGTTGACGGCGTAGGGTATCGTGTGGGCTACTATGATGTTGCGGCCCTTGTTGTCCACGTCTATAGTGGTGTCGGAACGCAGCACCACGCTGCCGCGGCCCGTGGTGTAGGCGTCGCGCACCCCGTTGCAGCCATATATCGTGCCGCCGCCGGGGAAGTCGGGCGCCTTCACATACTGCATCAGCTCCTCCACCGTGATGTCGTTGTTGTCGATATAGGCAATGCAGCCGTCCATCACCTCGCGCAGGTTGTGCGTGGGCATATTCGTGGCCATGCCCACCGCTATGCCGTTGGAGCCGTTGACCAATAGGTTGGGAATGCGGGCGGGCAGCACGGTGGGCTCCTCGCGCTCGTTGGTGTAGGTGGGCATCATATCCACCGTGTCTTTCTTGATGTCGGCCATCATCTCGTTGGCCATCTGCTCCATGCGGCACTCGGTGTAACGCATGGCAGCGGGGCTGTCGCCGTCTATGCTGCCGAAGTTTCCCTGCCCGTCAACCAGCGTATAGCGCATATTCCACGGCTGCGCCATGCGCACCATGGCAAAATAGACCGATGAGTCGCCGTGGGGGTGGTACTGTCCCAGCACCTCGCCCACCACGGTGGCGGACTTCCGATAGGAGGTGTTGTAAAACATCCCCATATCGTTCATGGCGTATAGGATTCGCCGCTGAACAGGCTTCAGCCCGTCCCTCACGTCGGGCAACGCACGCGACACGATGACCGACATAGCATAGTCTATGTAGGCGGTCTTCATGGTAGTTTCAATGTCAACGCGCGTTATTTTCTCGTTTTCAGAAATCATCTTTACAGTTTATAGAGTTGTCTTTCAATCAAGAGTGGGCAAACCCCTCTCCGTACTAAATTACAAATATACGCTTTTTTTTTGAGATAAGCCCAATCCGCCCAATCTTTTTCTCCCCCGCCGCCACACGCAGCCCAACACCCATTGCAGCGCTGCCCCCACAGGGCAGTTGCGTCCAATCGGCAACCGCCCCGCGGGGGCAGCAGAAATCACACGCCCGCTCAGAGGGATAGCTGCGGCAGCCCCTCCAAACAGACCGCTACTCGCCTTTCAAACCGGCCACCTCTTCCACCACGTACGCACAGAACCCCATCGTCTCCACAAGTTCTTCAATCGACACCCACTCATATACAGAGTGCATGGCGTGCTGTCCGCCAAAGATGCAGGGCCCTCCGTTGATTCCGCGGCTTGCCAGCATGGCACAGGTTGTTCCAGCTCGTTCGGCGCTCGGACGTAGTTTCTTGCCCATCTTCTCGCCGGCTCTCAAGAGCACTTCCTTGGTTTTGGGATGGATGCTGTTGCCCACGTTGTCATAAACGAGGATACGCCTTTTTTTTGAATTGCCAACAATTATCTCTACTGTTTTTGCTACGGCGGCGAATAGGACCGTAAAGCATTTCGCCCAGTGCCTTCGCCCCGGATCAGCCCCCGCCTACCCCAAGGGACTGGACACTATGCCCCATTAACTCTGCGGTGTTGATAAGAAACTGGGGGCAGGGGGCATTTTCTCATAGAATTGTAGTACTTTTGCAAAGTCAATTATCGCACATGGAACCCAAACTAACAGACCACGCCAAACAGGCTATTGCCAACAGCCGCGACGAGGCTATCCGCCTCAAAAACGGCGCTATAGGTGTAGAACACCTCTTCCTCGGCATTCTGCGCGAGGCCGACTGCTCGGCCTGCCAAATCCTCAGAGGCATGGGCGCCGACCTGCCCAAGGCCAAGCAGCGCATCGAAGCCGCCGTGGGCCAGATGGACAGCGATGTCCGCTACAGCCCCGACAGCCAAATCCCCATGCTCCGCCAGTCGGAGAAGATTCTCCGTCTCGCCTTCCTCGAGTCTATCCGTTTCAAGTCAAAGGAGATTCACACCGTCCACATCCTCATCGCCATCCTTCAGGAAAAGGAGAACTTGGCGGCACAGGTGCTGGGACAGCACGGCGTATCTCACGAGAAGTTCCTCCAGTTCATGCAGCAGCAGGGCTTGATGCCCGAGGGAACGGCCGACTCTTTCGCCTCTCCCCTACCCGACTTCCGCAAGCAGACCAGCGAGGACGGCAACGACGACCCCTTCGCCGACCCCGACGACGACCTGCCGATGCCCGTCACACCGACCGCCGAAAGCCGGCCCAAGTCGGACTGCAAGACCCCGGCTTTGGAGAACTTCGGACGCGACCTCACCCGGCTGGCCCACGAAGGACGGCTCGACCCCATCGTGGGACGCGAGAAGGAGCTGGAACGCATAGCCCAAATCCTCTCCCGCCGCAAGAAGAACAACCCCATCCTCATTGGCGAACCGGGCGTGGGCAAGAGCGCCATCGCCGAAGGCCTCGCCCTCCGCATCATCGAAGGTCGGGTGCCGCGCACCCTCTTCGACAAACGCGTCATCTCTCTCGACCTCGCCTCCATAGTGGCCGGCACCAAGTACCGCGGACAATTCGAGGAACGCATGAAGGCCGTGCTCAACGAACTGGAGAAGAACCCCGACATCATCGTCTTCATCGACGAGATTCACACCATCGTCGGCGCGGGCAGCGCCAGCGGCTCCCTCGACGCCTCCAATATGTTCAAACCCGC
>DCJB01000113.1:0-749 GCA_002317325.1 Bacteroidales bacterium UBA1711 | reverse complement strand
AAGAAAATCAAGTTCAAATACGAAGACCACCACCTCGTCCGCTACTCCGACGAGGCCCTGCGGGCCTGCATCTCCCTCACCGAACGCTATGTGAGCGACCGGGTGCAGCCCGACAAAGCCATCGACGCCCTCGACGAAGCCGGCGCCCGCGTCCGAATCTCCCACGTCGAGGTGCCCGTGGAAATCATCAACGTGGAGAACGAGATTGCACGCGTGGAACAGCTCAAGAAGGAGGTGCTGGCCCGCAAAAGCTACAACGAGGCCGCCGAATACCGCGACCAAGAACGCGAACTGCGCGACAAACTGGCCGACATGAAACGCCAGTGGGAAGAAAACGACCGCGACCAGCGGGCCGAAGTCACCGACCACGACGTGGCCGAGGTGGTGGCCATGATGACCGGCGTGCCGGTGCAGCGCATTGCACAAAACGAAGGCAGCCGCCTCCTGCTCATGGAACAGGAACTCCAAGGCTCGGTGGTGGGCCAGGACGAAGCCGTCCGCCAGATAGCCAAAGCCATTCGCCGCAACCGCGCCGGACTCAAAGACCCCAACCGCCCCATCGGCTCCTTCATCTTCGTCGGCCCCACGGGCGTGGGCAAGACCTACCTCACCAAGGTCCTCGCACGCTTCCTCTTCGAGAGCGAAGCCAACATGATTCGTATCGACATGAGCGAGTATATGGAGAAATTCGCCGTCTCCCGCCTCATCGGGGCGCCTCCGGGTTATGTGGGCTACGAAGAGGGCGGCCA